>CAYVTV010000262.1:166-5464 GCA_964454295.1 uncultured Bacteroidaceae bacterium | reverse complement strand
TAATTGCTACTCCGGAGTAGTTCGGTAATTCCTGCTCTAACTGGTTCAATGAAAATGAAATTCTTCCCTTTTTTTCAAGACTATCAATCCATTGACTTACATTTATGTTAAGCTGTTCCTGCATATAAATAAAAGTGATATTTTGCGAAAGGTACCGTTTTTCGGTCTTTTTTGCAAAAAATCTATTCTTTTTTTTAGTGTAAGGAGATATTGAAAGCTAACAGAATAGCCATATTTCAAATATGATGTAAGTAGCTATGAATCTACATTATATAAATATATGTCATCTTCTCACCCCGACTGAGTAAATTAAATGGCCTTGTAAATCAAACATTTACAAGGCCTTTTTCATTAGTAGTACAAAAAATTATTATCTGTCTCTTTGGTTTATTGACAATCACCTTAAACAGAAATTCAAGAAATACTTATAATAAGGGTATATTGTTATTGTCATTCTTAAATCCATAATTTGGAACCATTAGTACATTGGAGAGGAGAGTATGAAAAAAAGAGCACGAATTTTGTTTTTGTTTCCGTAATGCACTATATTTGGTGCATAATAGAAATAAAATGAATTTCATTGAATTCAGAAACAGATTTCTGTCCCTGGCCTGCTTTACCACAAACCAGGTGTATGCATCCTATCCTGGGTTTAACAGGAACAATCTGGTACAATGGGTAAGGAAGGGTTACCTCATCCGGCTACGGCAGGGTTATTATGCCTTCCCTGAATACAAAGAATCAACAGACTTTACACTCTATCTTGCTAACATTATATACAAGCCCTCTTACATATCGTTACAAACTGCATTGTCATTCTATGGAATTATCCCCGAGGCTGTACCTAATATAACAAGCGTGACAACTTTGAAGACAATAACATTCAGCAATGATTTCGGTGAGTACTTATATAAAAATATCAAGCCTGATTTGATGTTCGGATATGATCTGAGGGAGATGGAAGGAGGCAGACGGATCATGTTTGCCAAGCCTGAAAAGGCATTAGCAGACCTGCTCTATCTATATCCATTTTATAATACAGAACGTGAACTTGAAGAATTGCGTCTTGATGAATCATATATGGAGGATGATTTCAATACTGAAAGATTAATGGAATTTTCTTACCGTATTGGTAGTAAAGCACTCAGTAATCGCATTGATATGCTAAGAAAAGTACATAACCTTTAGTAATAACTATATGATAGACCTGAACTTAATAAAGAATTATTTCCCTGAGCAGATCAGGAATAATACACTTCTTGGAAAAAGCATGATGCAGGAATATATTCAGCTGTCAATTCTCGATTACCTGTCCACAACACAATACATCCGTAAACTCATATTCATTGGCGGGACCAACCTTCGCCTGGTAAAGGGCATAGACAGATTCTCAGAAGACCTGGACTTTGACTGTAAGGAGACAAACAAGGAGGAGTTCATTCAAATGAGTGATGATGTCATGCAATTCCTTAGAAGGAGCGGATATAAAGTAGAATCTAAGGATAAAGATAGTCCTAAACTAACGGCATTCAGAAAAAACATTTACTTCCCAACGTTCCTTTTTGATATTGGGCTTTCCAGACACAGGGATGAAAGGTTCCTTATAAAAATTGAAGCTCAGGATCAGGGAGTAGCCTATACCCCGGAAATAAAAAACATCAGGGGTTGTGGTTATTACTTTCCATTCCCGGTGCCTTCTGACTCTGTACTATGTGCAATGAAAGCAACAGCCCTACTAGAAAGAAGAAAGGGTCGTGATTTCTACGACCTGATGTTTTTATTAGGTCAAACGAAACCTGATTATGACTTCCTTGCAAAAAGAACCGGCATTAAAAATGCATCTCAGTTAAAGGCTGAAATTAAAAATCGAATTAAGATTACTGACCTAAAAATCAAAACCAAAGATTTTGAACATCTGCTGTTCAATAAGGAAAACAGCAAACGGATACTCAGATTTGAAGAATTTCTTGAAGAGGCTATTTTATGAAAAAGCGATATAGCTATTAATAATAATCTCACCGGAGATATTGTGAACTAAAAGTTTACTAATATTGTAGTTTTGAAATTAATCCCAAAAAAAAACTAAAAAAGTAACATGAAGGCTTCAAATCATATTGGATTTGATAATGAGAAATACCTTCAGGAGCAGACATCTTCTATTCTTGAAAGAGTTAACCGGGTTAACGATAAACTGTACCTGGAATTTGGAGGTAAAATTCTGTATGATTATCATGCCGCGAGAGTATTACCCGGATTTGATCCGAATGTTAAGATGCGTCTTTTACAACTGTTAAAAGACAAAATTGATGTAATTTTATGTATTAATGCAGGGGATATTGAAAGAAAAAAAATCAGAGCTGATTTTGGAATTACTTATGATGTTGATGCATTAAAGACCATCGATGATTTCAGGGAATGGGGGATCACCATCACCGCTGTTGTTATTACCCGTTATGAGAATCAGTCTCCTGCCAAAGCTTTCAAGAATAAGCTTGAGTTGAGGGGAATTAAGGTATACGTACATTATCCAACAAAGGGATATCCTGCAGATATTGAACAAATAGTAAGCAATCAGGGGTATGGGGCAAACGAATATATTAAAACCACAAATCCGATTGTAATTGTTACAGGACCTGGACCAGGCAGCGGGAAACTGGCCACCTGCCTGTGCAATCTTTACCATGAGTATAAAAACGGGGGGAAAGCCGGATACGCAAAATTCGAAACATTCCCTATCTGGGACCTGCCTATCGATCATAAGGTAAATATTGCCTATGAGGCTGCCACGGTTGATTTGAAGGATAAATTAATGATAGATGAACATCATTTAAGAGCATATAATGTGAATGTGGTGAATTATAACCGTGATATAGAAGCGTTTCATTTGCTCAAAAGGATTCTTGAAAAAATAACCGGCAGCGACTCTATGTATAAGTCTCCAACTGATATGGGTGTTAACCGTGCAAGTGCGGGTATTGTGAATGACCGGCTGATAATAGAAGCATCACACCAGGAGATTATCCGGAGGTACTTCAGATGCGCTGTCGAATATGCTATGGGACTGGTAGATAAAGACACTCTTAATCGGGCTGTCGAAATTATGAATAAAGTAGGGGCAAAAGTTGAAGACAGAAAAGTGGTAGTGCCTGCAAGGGAAGCTGCAAAAGGTGCTGAAAAATCAGGGAAAGGCAATGCGGGTATTTATTGCGGTGCCTCTGTTGAATTGCATGATGGCACAATTATTACAGGTAAAAACTCACCACTAATGCATGCATCTTCAAGCCTGATTCTAAATGCCACCAAATACATGGCCGGACTCCCCGATAATATGTACCTCCTGCCACAAAGTATAATTGATTCAGTAACCTATTTAAAAAGAGATATTCTGGATGGTAAAATGGTTAGTCTCGACCTGGATGAAACTTTGATTGTGCTCGGGATAAGCGCTTTATCTAATCCTGCTGCGCAAATGGCATTGGAAAAACTCAAATTTTTACGTGATTGTGAGGTACATCTCACCCATATTCCTACCCCGGGTGATGAAGCAGGATTGCGGAAATTGAAATTAAACCTGACATGCGATCCTGAATATTCAAGTAAAAGCCTTTTTATTACCTGATGTTCGAATATGATTTAAAACAAAACTATTACGTTTATTTTTTAAATCAGGATGTATCTTTACTTTCAACTTAATAAACTTTCCACTTTCCACTTAATTATCCTTCAAGCAACGAACTGAAAAGGCATATTTCTTATCGTAGCCATAGGCGAAAATATTACCGGAATTATACATCAGGTTACGGCATAATGCAAGAGAGGAAGTTTGTTCAGTTGACGTCCACCAGTACCCTTCATTTTTCATACCGAGGAATGTTCCATCAGGACTTCGGTAGCCGGAAGGAAGTGCTGTAAAGCCGGTTTCGTTGGATCCGTCTGTATTTGGACTGCTCCAGCCAGAAGGGTCTGAATCTTTCAGCTTCCCTCCTGCTATGCTGCTTCCACCCAGAAAACCGGTAAGTTTCGTCCAGTCCGCATCGGTTGCCACATGCCAGCCTGCCGGACAAACCCCGCGGCTGTCGGTTACGGCATCCCAGGTATAAAAAAGACCATTTACCTCATCATAACTGGGTGGTAATGCTGCACATTCAGCCGACAATATAATTATTGTTTTGGTGTTGCTGTCGGTTATTAAAAGTTTGGCGGCATATGTTTCCAGATCAGTTTTCTGTTCTAATGTTATAATGCTCATGTCAGCAAGCTGTGAGAAGGTATAATCTCCGACACCGCCATTAATAAATGGCTGCAGACAATTTTTATTATATTCCAGCCGGGCTTCTCTGAACGACCACAGATATGCAGGAGTCGTTTCAGAACTTATATCCAGACCGGCAGGTACTGTAGTTTCAATAACTTCATTGTTGTTGTAATGCTTAACTCTCAGATTTTCCACCAGCCAAACCTGTGTTCCTATAGTAACTGTATTATACACATTACCATCAATATCAGTAACAGTCGCAGGTGCTGTGGTAAAATTCAACTGATCACCATAATTTGTACCCGTACTGTTGGTAGCATATGCCCTTACATAATAGGTAAAATCAGGTTGAAGCCCGGTAATGCTGCTTGAAAAACCTCCTGTACCCGTTCCATCGGTTGTTTTACTGTTCAAAATAGTGGGGTTCTCACCGGTGTCCCAGCATACCCCGCGTTCTGTAATATCTGCACCGCCATCGGATAGTACATTTCCCCCGCATGAAGCTGTAATTGTAGTAATATCAGTAACTGCCGAGGTAGTTACCACAGGAGAGGTTGTGGCATTGGTTGAAAAGCTTATTTCTTTACCATATACTGTTATTTGACCGCTGCTTAAATACGCTTTCAGGTAATATGTTGTGGCAGGAAGCAGACCTGTAAGCTGGCTGGTGAATCCACCGGTACCTGCAGGGACACCAAGGGTGGTTTTCATACCGGTAGTGGTAAGGTTAGGATTCACACCATAACAATGACCGTAACTGTCTGCTCCATCACCTTCTCCCAGATCAACGATCATGCCTGTTGCTTCAGCAGTGGTGTATGAAATATTGTTTACATCCCCTGTAATAACGAGCATCTCTTTTTCAATTTTTGTGCAGGTAGTGAGGGATATAAAACAGAAAATGGAATAAAGTATTATGTATCTTTTAAGGAGTTTGCTTTTCATGGGAAGTACTTTAGTTGTAGTTGAAAGTTTATAAAGTTCATAAAGTTGAAAGTTTATAAAGTTCATAAAGTTGAAAGTTTATAAAGTTCATAAAGTTG
>CAYVTV010000262.1:0-66 GCA_964454295.1 uncultured Bacteroidaceae bacterium | reverse complement strand
AAAGTTTATAAAGAGACTGTTCTACGAACTGTGTCAAATTTAAGATAATAATTTAAATTTGACGCT
>CAYVTV010000261.1:0-5484 GCA_964454295.1 uncultured Bacteroidaceae bacterium | reverse complement strand
CCAAAAAAGAAAGAAGACAGAGAATAAGGTACCGGATTCGTAAACGTATCACAGGTACTGCAGAAAGACCAAGAATGTCGGTATACAGAAGTAATAACCAGATTTACGTTCAGATTATAGATGATGTTGCAGGAAATACATTGATAGCCGCATCATCACTTGAAAAGGAAATAGCCGCAAAGGAAGGTATAAAGAAAACTGAACAGGCAAAACTGGTTGGTAACTCTATTGCTGAGAAAGCTCTTGCAAAGGGCATAAATGAAGTAGTGTTTGACAGGGGTGGTTATCTTTATCACGGCAGAGTAAAGAATCTTGCAGAAGCGGCAAGGGAAAAAGGATTAAAATTTTAAATTATAATATGTCAACAAGTATCAGGAAAGTAAGAACAACGGATCTGGAATTAAAAGACCGGCTTGTAAGCATCCAGAGAGTGACAAAAGTAACCAAAGGTGGGCGTACCTTTAGTTTTTCAGCTATTGTTGTTGTTGGAAATGAAAATGGAGTCGTAGGTTACGGACTCGGTAAAGCCAATGAGGTTACAACTGCCATTGCAAAAGGAATTGAAGATGCAAAGAAGAATCTCATAAAAGTGCCGGTTTTAAAGGGTACCATTCCACACGAACAAACTGCAAAATATGGCGGGGCCAGGGTTTTCATCAAACCCGCATCGGGTGGAACAGGGGTAAAAGCTGGTGGTGCCATGCGGGCTGTTTTTGAAAGTGTTGGTATCAGGGATGTACTTGCAAAATCAAAAGGCTCATCCAATCCGCATAATCTTGTGAAAGCAACTTTTAATGCTCTCCTTGAACTGAGGGATGCATACACAGTCGCTCAACACAGGGCTGTTGATATTGAGAAAGTATTTAATGGTTAAAATCTCCTGAAGATGACTAAAATAAAAATAGTACAGGTAAGAAGCAGAATCGGAAGTTCTGACAGACAAAAGAAAACGCTCGATGCATTGGGATTAAGGAAGATGAACAATCCGGTCATAAAGGAAGCCACCCCTCAGGTCAGGGGTATGGTGAGAAAGGTCGCACACCTTATAACCATTGAAGAAATTTAAGTATATATATTGTGATAAAAATATAACAGTAAAAATGGATTTAAGTAATTTAAAACCTGCAAAAGGATCAACAAAAGGTAAAAAGAGGCTTGGCAGAGGTCAGGGTTCAGGTCGTGGCGGAACTTCTACCAAAGGTCATAAAGGACAACAATCCAGATCGGGGTATACCAGGAAAAAAGGTTTTGAAGGCGGTCAGATGCCCCTGCAGAGAAGAGTTCCGAAATTTGGCTTTACCAACATTAACAGGAAGGAATATAAGGCAATAAATATCAGTACACTGGAAGAACTGGCGAATAAAAGAAACCTTGCCGATATTGACATAAATACTCTTATTGACGCAGGACTCATTTCAAGGAACACGCTTGTTAAGATTCTTGGGAATGGCACTCTTACCTTGAAATTAAATGTCAGGGCACACGCCTTCTCAAAAAAAGCCAAAGAAACTATTGAGTCACTCAAAGGAACAGCTGAGCTTGTATAAATCCCGAACGGGTTATTTTAACCTGTTTTAACTGTATAAACAGAATGAAAGCATTTTTTGAAACCATTAAGAACATTTTTAAGATAGAGGAACTGAAAGACCGGATCCTTTACACGCTTTTATTGCTTTTAATATACCGTCTCGGGGCCCAGGTAGTTTTGCCAGGTATAAATCCCGAAGCCCTTGAGGGATTGAAAACTCAGACTGAGGGTGGTATTATGGGGCTCCTTGATATTTTCAGCGGAGGGGCATTTTCAAATGCTTCTGTTTTTGCCCTGGGAATCATGCCATATATATCAGCGTCCATTGTAATACAGCTACTGGGAATTGCTGTTCCATATTTTCAGAAACTTCAGAAGGAAGGTGAGAGTGGCAGGAGGAAAATGAATCAGATCACAAGGTATCTTACTCTGGGAATATTATTACTCCAGGGACCAGGATACCTGGCCAACCTCAGGGCTCAGGCTCCCGACGCATTCACTCCCGGATTTTCAAATTTCTCTTCCATTGTCATTCTTACAGCCGGCACCATGTTTGTCATGTGGCTGGGTGAAAGGATCACCGACAAGGGCATAGGGAACGGAATATCACTTATTATCATGATCGGTATTATTGCCCGGTTTCCGTTTGCTCTTGTAGCAGAGTTTGGTTCAAGGCTGGACCAGCAGGGAGGTGGCTTAGTGGCTTTTCTTGTGGAAATAGTATTCCTGTTCTTTGTATTTATGGGGACCATACTGCTTGTTCAGGGAACAAGGCGAATACCGGTGCAATACGCAAAACGTATCGTAGGTAACAAACAATACGGAGGTGTACGACAGTATATCCCGCTGAAAGTTAATGCTGCCGGAGTTATGCCCATAATTTTCGCACAGGCGCTTATGTTTATACCTATAACAGTTGCAGGTTTTGCCGATTCAGAAACACTCACAGGGTTTGCTGCTGCCTTCGCCAATATGCAGGGATTCTGGTATAATCTGGTATTTGCTGTTCTGATCATTTTATTTACCTATTTTTACACTGCGGTTACTATTAATCCTGTGCAGATGGCGGAAGATATGAAAAAGAACGGTGGCTTTATTCCCGGTATAAAACCAGGAAGAAAAACGGTTGAATTTCTCGATACTGTCATGTCACGTATTACCCTGCCTGGTTCATTCTTCCTGGCATTCGTGGCAATAATGCCTGCTTTTGCAATGATCGCAGGTGTTAATAACCAGTTTGCACAGTTCTATGGTGGGACTTCACTTTTAATTCTTGTGGGAGTGATACTTGATACACTGCAGCAGATTGAAAGCTATCTGTTAATGAGACATTATGACGGACTGATGAAGTCCGGCCGGATAAAAGGCAGAACTGGCGGCATTGCCATGTAATCTGTCTTATTACGTTCTTTGATGATTAGTATTAAAACAGCGGAAGAAATTGAAAAACTGAGATCCAGTAACATACTGGTTTCTAAAACACTTGCAGAAGTGGCAGGGTATGTCAGGCCAGGGATTACAACCAACAACCTGGATCGCGTGGCTGAAGAGTACATCCGGGATAACAATGGAATACCAGGGTTTCTAGGATATAGGGGATACCCGAAGACACTCTGTACTTCTGTGAATTCTCAGATCGTTCACGGTATTCCGTCGGACTATGTTTTACAGGAGGGAGATATCGTTTCTGTTGATTGCGGAGTGATCTTAAACGGGTACTATGGTGATAGTGCTTACAGTTTTCCGGTTGGAGATATAGGTGAGGGGATAAAAAAATTGCTGGAAGTCACAAAACAATCACTCTTCCGTGGAATTGAAAAAGTTGTTCCCGGCGGAAGAATCGGGGATATTGGTTTCGCAGTGCAATCGTTTTGTGAGAATGCAGGATACAGTGTGGTGAGAGAACTGGTAGGGCACGGGATCGGGAAGAAGTTACATGAAGAACCCGAGGTTCCCAATTATGGTAAAAGAGGAACAGGGGTGAAGTTGCAAAAGGGTATGGTTTTTTGCATCGAGCCAATGATAAATATGGGGAAACGACAAATCTTTCAGGAAAATGATGGCTGGACTATACGTACCGCCGATAATTTACCATCAGCTCATTATGAACTGGCAGTTGCGGTTGATGACGGCAGAGCCGATATACTGTCATCTTTCAGTTACATTGAGGAGATATTAAATAAAAACTAAAAGTATGGCTAAACAACCGTCTATTGAACAAGATGGAGTCATAACCGAAGCATTGTCAAACGCAATGTTCAGGGTAGAACTTGAAAATGGGCATATTATCACTGCTCATATATCAGGTAAAATGAGAATGCATTATATTAAACTTTTACCAGGTGACAGAGTAAAGGTTGAAATGTCACCTTATGATCTGTCAAAAGGCAGAATATCATTTAGATATAAATAATAATAGTTATGAAGATCAGAGCATCGGTGAAAAAGCGCAGTGCAAGCTGCAAAATCGTCAGGAGAAAAGGACGGTTGTATGTTATTAATAAGAAGAATCCTAAGTTTAAACAACGTCAGGGTTAGAACAAATTGATTATTAACAAAAGTATATAAAATGGCTAGAATCGTTGGCGTTGATTTGCCAAAGAATAAAAGGGGTGAGGTTGGGCTCACTTATATTTTCGGCGTTGGCAGAAGTTCTGCCCGTACGATATTGCGTAAGGCAGGAGTGGACTTTGATATTAAAGTGAAAGACTGGACTGACGATCAGGTAACAGAGATCCGGAAAGTTATTAACGAGGAATGCAAAGTAGAAGGGGAACTGAGATCATCTGTTCAGATGAACATCAAACGTTTGATGGACATTGGATGTTACCGCGGGATTCGTCATCGTATCGGGTTACCGGTAAGGGGACAGAGTACAAAGAACAATGCCAGGACACGTAAAGGAAGGAAGAAAACTGTGGCAAATAAAAAGAAAGCAACTAAATAAGATTTATTAAGATGGCAAAAAAGACAGGCACGTCAAAAAAGAAAGTTGTTAATGTTGAACCGGCAGGGCAGGCACATGTTCATGCGTCGTTCAACAATATTATCATATCAATGACTAATAATGCCGGGCAGGTTATTTCCTGGGCTTCTGCAGGTAAAATGGGCTTCAGGGGATCGAAGAAAAATACACCCTATGCTGCACAAATGGCAGCCCAGGATGCGGCAAAAGCGGCTTTCGACATGGGATTGCGTAAGGTTAAGGTATATGTTAAAGGACCCGGTACCGGCCGTGAGTCAGCTATCAGGACAATACATACTGCTGGCATTGAAGTCACCGAAATAGTGGATGTCACTCCCATGCCTCACAACGGTTGTCGTCCACCAAAAAGAAGAAGGGTATAATAATTTAAAAAGAAAATAAAAATACATGGCGAGATATAAAGGTCCCAGATCAAAGATTGCCAGGAAATTTGGTGATCCAATTTTCGGAGCAGATAAACATTTTGAGAAGAAGAATTATCCTCCCGGACAGCATGGTCAGAATAAGAGAAGACGCAAAACTTCCGAGTATGGTCTTCAGCTCCAGGAAAAACAAAAAGCTAAATATACCTACGGGGTACTGGAAAGACAATTCCGAAACCTCTTTGATAAAGCTTCCAGAAGCAAGGGTATAAAAGGTGAAATTTTACTTCAGCTGCTGGAGTCACGACTGGATAATGTAGTGTACCGTCTGGGTATTGCACCTTCCCGTGCTGCAGCACGCCAGCTTGTTACTCACCGTCATATTGTTGTTAACGGTGAAGTTGTCAATATTCCCTCATACTCTCTTAAGCCTGGAGATATCGTTAGTGTCAGGGAAAAGTCTAAATCCCTCGAGGTAATTAATGATATGCTTTCTTCCAGACGCTCGGTAATGTCATGGCTGGAATGGGATGCAGATATGATGACAGGCAAGTTCCTTACCCGTCCGGAGAGAAATGAAATTCCGGAAAATATAAAGGAACAGCTAA
>CAYVTV010000260.1:0-5513 GCA_964454295.1 uncultured Bacteroidaceae bacterium | reverse complement strand
TGCTAAATGGTTAAGTCTTATATTGATCCCGTTCCTCGGGACATTTTCGGTAAATCTTCAGGCTGAAGATTGCAAACCGGAAAAGTTATTTCTTTACACCCCTAATACAAAGATTTCCATCCCCCCCGGAGAAGCAGTTGATTATTCCGTTGATGTTATTAACAACACCAAAGAAGTAAAAACAGTTGATATTGCGATAACCGGTTTACCAAGAACGTGGACTTCAACGGTAAAAAACGGAGGATGGGTTGTGAGCCAGATATCTGTTCTGCCGGATGAAAAGAAGACCCTTACCATTAAGGTAGAAACCCCTTTGAATGTAAACAAAGGGAGTTATCGCTTTTCGATTTCAGCGGGAGATCTGTTCACTTTACCGTTGAATATCATTGTCTCAGAACAGGGAACTTTTAAGACTGAGCTGACTTCCAAACAGCCGAATATAGAAGGTCATGCAAATTCCACCTTTACTTACAATGCGCAGTTAAGAAACCGTACAGCAGAGAATCAGTTATATGCATTAAGAGCCATAGCTCCGCGCGGATGGAATGTTGTTTTTAAATCATCCGAATACAAACAGGTCACCTCTGTCAATGTTGAACCCAACATGACTGAAAACCTGACTATTGAAATAAAGCCACCTGACAGGATTGAGGCCGGAACATATACTATACCCTTCACTGTTGCATCCAGCAATACTTCTGCCGAAATAGAACTGAAAGCAGAGATTACCGGTTCATTCAATATGGAACTGACCACTCCGAGAGGACTGTTAAGCACCAGTCTTATAGCAGGTGAAGAGAAAAAAATTGAACTTATTCTGAAAAACACAGGATCCTCTGACCTTAAAGACGTGGCGCTCATTCCTACCCAGCCTGCTAACTGGGAAGTTACTTTCGATCCCAAGAGAGTGGAAAAAGTTGTTACCGGGGGAGAGGAACAGATCACGGCCACTGTTAAAGCCGACAAAAAAGCCTTATCAGGTGATTATGTAACGAACTTTGAAGCAAAAACTCCGGAAGTGTCATCCAAAGTAACATTCAGAATAACTGTTAAAACCCCTATGCTTTACGGTTGGATAGGTGTATTTATAATCATATTGGCTTTGGGGAGTGTGTATTATCTGTTCCGCAAATATGGAAGGAGGTAACCCGTGGACAGGAATATTATTGAACTGGTCGGTCTGACGAAACAATACGGATCGTTTACAGCAGTTGATCAGCTTAACCTTACCATTAAGAAAGGTGAGATCTTTGGATTGCTTGGACCAAATGGTGCAGGTAAGTCAACCACCATTCTGATGATGCTTGGGCTGACGGAACCTGCCTCCGGTTCAGTCAGGGTATGTGGTATTAATTCAACAACCAATCCTATTGAGGTAAAGAGAAGAGTGGGTTATTTGCCTGAAGATGTGGGTTTCTATGATGATCTAACAGGCCTGGAGAATCTTGTGTTCACTGCCCGGCTTAACAACATGTCAAATAAAACAGCGGTTGAAAAATCAAGAAAGCTGATGGTGCGGGTGGGGTTGACTGATGCCATGAATAAAAAGGCCGGAAAATATTCACGCGGGATGAGACAGAGGTTAGGGCTGGCGGATGTATTAATAAAGAACCCTGAAGTGATCATACTGGATGAACCGACATTAGGCATTGATCCTACCGGGGTGAAGGAATTCCTGGAATTAATAATGAAACTAAGCAAGGAAGAAGGACTGACTGTACTGATTTCCTCTCACCATCTGCATCAGGTTCAACAGATATGTGACCGTGTAGGCTTATTTATTAACGGTAAACTTATTGCAGAAGGAGACATCGCTACTCTCTCTCAGAAGCTGTTCTCCAATGAGCCGTATATGATTGAGGCAGGAGTAATTCTTTCCTCAAAAGATGAAACTGATAACTCCGCAACTGTCACGAAGGTCTCTGATATGCTAAAGGACATTTCCGGTGTAATCAATGTAAGAACAGAGAATAACATTCTTTATATAGGTTGTTCCCGTGATGTTACACCAGACATTGCCAGGAAAATTGTTGAATCAGGTAACGGATTGAATTACCTGGTTAAAAAAGAATACGGTCTAGATGATATTTATAACCGTTATTTTGAAGGAGGGAATAATCATGAATGATTCGTTAAATGAAAGCATAACAAGGAATAAGCAGAAGAAACGGAAGTTTCTTAATTTTTCAGGGCGACATAAGAATTCAAGCCTTTTTACAAGTGATGAGGATATCCTGCATCCCTTCTGGATTATTGTCAGTAAGGAAATATCCGACCATGTGAAAAGCTGGAAATTTAATATCCTGTTTGGCATCATCGTGTTAACGTGTCTTGGTTCCCTTTATACTGCTCTGACCAATATCAGCAGTGCAATAAAGCCGAATGATCCGGAAGGGGCTTTTATCTTCCTGAAGCTTTTTACTGTTTCCGACGGAACCCTTCCGTCATTTATTGTCTTTATCAGCTTTCTTGGCCCATTACTGGGTATAAGTCTGGGATTTGATGCCATTAATTCAGAACACAATAAAGGAACATTAAGTCGTATTATGTCCCAACCCATTCACCGTGATTACCTTATAAATGCAAAATTTCTTGCCGCACTTATTGTGATCAGTGTCATGTTTTTTGCACTTGGTTTCCTGGTAATGGGACTCGGACTGATAAAAATAGGAATACCTCCCACAGCGGAAGAATTTATGCGAATAGTTTTCTTCATTTTTCTGAGCATACTCTATGTTGCATTTTGGCTAAACTTATCTATCTTATTCTCGGTACAATTCCGACAGGCGGCCACTTCAGCCCTGGCCAGTATTGCAGTCTGGCTGTTTTTCAGCATCTTCTACAGCATGATTGTTAACCTTATAGCCAATGCTGTGGCACCTCCTGAGTTTGCTCCCACACATATTATAATAAGTTATCAGAAATTCATCCTGAATCTGCTGAGGATTGTTCCCAGTCAGCTTTTTGATGAGGCTACCACAACGCTTCTCATGCCATCCGTTCGCAGTCTGGGGCCTCTGACAATGGAGCAGGTACATGGAACAATCCCAAGTCCGATACCCCTTGGCCAGAGCTTACTTATTGTATGGCCACAGCTTACAGGACTCCTGGCAGCTACCATTCTTTGTTTTGCAATCTCTTACAGGTCATTTATGAGGAGAGAGATCAGGTCGAGGTAAGAAGTGAACATCTACGTTCAAACTATTAATCCTTCGTGCCCTTTGTGAAACCCTCGTGCCCTTTATGGTTCAGTCTGTCAGGTTTTACCACAAATGGACACGAAGGTCACACGAAGGTACACTAAGGAATTTTAGTATCTCACCCCGAACATAAATTTTGAAGGTACATAATTTAGAAGTAAATTGTGAGTTCTAATTTTCATAAATAATATAAACCTTCAACACTATGAAACGAATTATTCCATTTTTTTTAACAATACTCATGATATCAATAATGTTATCATGTGATCGTCAGACACTAAAACAGGAGACAATGGGAATCATTCAGGATACAGTAATAATGGAAACCATCAGCGGATTAACAGATAAATACCCCTGTGCCGACACATTCCGTATAGAAAGAGGTGTTACCCAGGCAGCAAAATTCTGGACTAATGCAGACGGGAGTAAAGAAGATTTCGCCGAATTTTGTATGAAGAACTTTGCTGCTACAGATGAAGAGCAACAGCTTCTTTTTGACAAACTTTCAAGGAATTTTGAGATCTTATACGGGTACTTTCACAAGATGAACCGCACATTGACAGAACCATTACATCTTGATACAGGACCTTTATCGGAAATTGACCTGATCTTTGGATCCTACAGTCCTTCAGCCCATTTGTATGAAGATCTCTTTAAAAACAAGATCGCCTTTGTTACCCTGCTGAACTTCCCGTTTTATTCCCTTGCCGAAAAAAATGAAAACGGCAAAGACTGGAATCGCCTGGAATGGGCTTATGCCCGCATGGGAGATGTATTTTCACAAAGAGTACCTCCTGCAGTTTTGCAAAAGGTCTCTGAAATCTCCACCACAGTAGACAATTACATCGCTGAATATAATATAATGATGGGATCCCTGACAGACAGTGAAGGAAGAACGTATTTCCCTGAAAATATGAAACTGATCACACACTGGGGATTAAGAGATGAGATCAAATCAAATTACAGTCAGCCGGAAGGTCTGGAAAAACAAAAGATGATCTACCAGGTAATGCTGAGGATCATAGATCAGAGTATTCCTGAAAAGGTTATAAATAATGATGCTTATCAGTGGGATCCATACAACAATAAGGTACTCGACGGAGGAAAAGAAATAACTTTCAGTGCAGAACCAGATACGCGTTATGTCCATTTCCTTAACAGCTATAAATCATTACGGGAGATTGATCCATACTCTCCTTATTATTCTGATTATATCAGTCGCAAGTTTGACCAGGAGATGGAGATTTCGCAGCGGCAAATGGAAGAATTGTTTAAAAGTCTGGTTTCTTCACCACAAACCATGAAAGTTGCAGAAATGATTAAAACCAGGTTAGGCAGGGAATTTCAGCCTTTCGATATATGGTATGATGGTTTTAAGCCCAGAAGTACATACTCACCTGAAAAGCTGGACGAAATTGTAAACAAAAAATATCCTTCAAAAGATGCATTTGAAAAAGACATACCTGAGATTCTGGTTAAACTTGGGTTTTCAGTAAATAAAGCAATTGAAATTTCATCACGCATTACTGTTGATGCAGCCCGTGGAGCAGGACATGCATGGGGTGCGGCAATGAGGGGCGATAAGGCTCATTTGCGTACCAGGATAGGAAAGGATGGTATGGACTATAAGGGTTATAATATTGCCATTCATGAACTGGGACATAATGTAGAACAGACTATTACTCTGTATGATGTTGATTATTACAGTCTGCGCAGAGTTCCGAATACCGGTTTTACCGAAGCAGTAGCCTTTATTTTCCAGACGAAGGATATGGAGTTACTGGGGTTAAAATCAAAGGATCCGAATCTGCAACACTGGAAAAACCTGGATCTTTTCTGGGGAGTTTATGAGATCATGGGGGTGTCACTTGTTGACATGGAAGTATGGAAGTGGTTATATACCAATCCGGATGCAACACCCGCACAGCTAAAGAAGAAGGTCATTGAAACAGCCAAAACAGTATGGAACAACTATTTCTCAGAGGTATTTGGCGTAACTGACGAACCGGTTCTGGCGATTTACTCACACATGATCAGTTATCCGCTTTACTTATCTGCATATCCTTTAGGACACCTCATTGAGTTTCAGGCAGAGGAATATATAGGTGATAAAAATATTGCATTGGAACTTTACAGGATGCTTATTGCCGGAAGCATTACACCACAACAGTGGATGAAAAATGCGGTAGGAAAGGAAATATCGGTTGAGCCAATGCTTAAGGCGGTGGATGAGGCGGTGGAAAGTTGCAAGGATCTGATTAATTGAGTAATTGAGTAATTGAGTAATTGAGTAATTGAGTAATTGAGTTTTAT
>CAYVTV010000259.1:0-5541 GCA_964454295.1 uncultured Bacteroidaceae bacterium | reverse complement strand
GCGTCGCTTTTACTGTTTTTCAGTGTACTGTTCTCATCCTGCTCAGGAGATAACAAAGCTAAAGTGACCCCTGCAAACCCGGAGATTAACCGGTCCTTTATCTCTTTCCGCATAGGCGTACCCCTCTGGATGCCGGAAGACCGTTTTGCCGGACTCCTGGATCTGTTTGACAAATACAGAGGCGTTACCGATGAAATTACATTCTTTACTTCCGCCACACATGCCCCGCTCCCGCCTGATGTGTTCAGTAATCGAATTGAAATACTGAAAGATCGTATGGAGGCTGTCAGGAAACGTGGCTACAGGACAGGAATTAATATCCTCACCACCATAGGTCACCATAATGAAGATCTGGACAACTCCCTGAAAGGGGATTATACGTATATGACCAATATTGATGGTGAAGTGTGTCACGGATCATTTTGTCCGAATGATGAAAATATGCGGGAATATATCAGGGAGCTATACCGGATTACCACTCATGCAAATCCTGATTATATATGGATTGACGATGATGTGCGGCTTGGGCATATGCCCATAGGTTACGGTTGTTTTTGCGATAATTGCCTTAAAATTTTTGAGAATGAAACAGGAAAAAGATACACACGGGAAAGTTTAAAACAAGCTTTTAACGAAGGGCAAACAGAGGAGAAGCTAAAGATCAGAAAAGAATGGCTAAGTCATAACAGGAATACAATATCCCGTTTATTCCTGTTGATAAAGGAAACTGTGCATACGATCAATCCATCGATGCCGCTGGGATTTATGACAGGTGACCGTTTCTTTGAAGGGTACGATTTTGACAATTGGGCGGATATACTGGCGGGATATGATAATACAACCGTAATGTGGCGACCGGGTGGAGGTTATTATAATGATAACAACAACAATGATCTGATCGGAAAGTCGCACGATATTGGCCGGCAGGTTTCTCTTTTACCTGAATATGTTATTTCTGTTCAGTCTGAGATTGAAAATTTCCCGTACCAGAGGTTAAAAAAGGCAGAAAACATTGTTGTGCTTGAGGCGGCATCACATATGGCTGCAGGATGTACGGGAGCGGCATTCAATGTGCTTTCCATGTATAACGAACCCCTGGATGAATATGAACCTCTCATGGCCAGGCTTCTTCAGGCAAGGCCTTTCTTTGATCTGATGGCGAAGTCGCTGGGTCGTTCTTCAATCACCGGTATTTTTAATTACTGGAACAAGGATGTGTTTGCTGCAGGGAGACTTTCAGAAGGAAACTGGATTGGCGGAGGGCCTCCTCTGGCAGGGTATGAGATATACAACATCGGGCTTCCGGTATGTTATGCTGACGGTGGGGCAAGGGTAACGGTACTTAACCAGGATAATGTTCTCACCATCCCCCGCGATGAAATAAAAAAAATACTGTCAGGGAGTGTATATATGGATGCCGGTGCATTACAGCAGCTTAATCAACTTGGATTTGGTGAATTTACCGGATTTGAAGCGGTGCAGGCGGAATATAAGGACAGGATAGAAAAATTCACAGATCATCCCCTGAACGGTGAATTTGCAGGCAGGGAACGTGATAACCGCCAGTCGTTCTGGAATGAACCTGCTTACACATTGCAGAAAACAAGTGATGCAGCCCAAATACTGGCCGGACTGATAGATTACCAGGGAAATATTGTCTCGGAGATCACCATGGGGATATTCGAGAATAACTATGGTGGACGGATTTGCGTGGCCGGTTATTATCCATGGACCTTCCTTGAGAACCTTTCAAAAAGCTCGCAGATGAAATCCGTTTTCAGATGGCTCTCCAAAGATAAGCTCCCTGGTTATATAGCTTCATTTCACCGGATCAACCTGTGGATACGTGAGCCTCAGGATGGAATTGTTGCACTGGCCTTTACCAACGCTTCCTTTGATCCGGTAAAAAATGTTGTATTGATGCTAAACACCGAAAACAACAAAATACGGATATATGATATGGACTGCAAAGCAACCGTTATCCGGTCATCCGGGGAAGATGGTCCGTATGAAAAATTTGTAATTCCATACGTTGATCCCTGGCAGATGAGGTTCGTGGTGGTGGATTAAATGGTCTGATTTTTTATCGATATTAGAAATTCTTCCGGGGTCATCACAGGAATTTTAGATCCTTTAAAATCTTTCAAATCCCTTGTTATGATAATATCCTGACTATTTTCAATTGCTGAATAATACTGAAGACCATCTTCAAAATCCACAAAACTATTATCATTAAGTGCTAAATCAATAATCTTCTCATCCACTGATAATACTTGTACTAAAACCCTAAATCTGCGTAATATTTCTCTCGCTTCTTTTACTGATTTTAATCTTATCAGTACGTAATTCGTATTCGCAAAAGTCAATGAACTTATGGAAAGTTTTACCTTCTTCTTATCTGCTAAAGAAAATATTCTTGCTGCTGAATTATAAAACAGTTCCCGCTTAGCTAATAAATCAAGAATAATATTGGTGTCTAACAATAATCTACTCATTTGTATTTCTCAATTAAATAGTCTGTGTAGCTCTCTTTATAATCAAAATCTTTATCAAGTTGAATCACTCCACTTAAACTTTCAACTAAAGGAGTTATCTCATTCACTTGTTTTTTTTTTGATGTTAAAGAGGATAAATATGACTCAATGAGTCTTGATAAGCTAACCTTATGCGATTTTGCATAATCTTTTGCTCGCTCTATTACATCCTTATTTAGGTTTAATGTCAATTTTGTATCCATATAATTTTTACGTGTAAAATTACATAAACTCTACGTAATCACCAAATTTATACGTGAAATATTTTCACATCTCCACGTGACAGGGTTGCCTCAGGATTTCGGCTAACTTGTGTAAGCTCTGATTAAATCAGAAAAATACTCTAACCAGGGGAGGTCTCAGCCTTGCGCTTACCAGCCTTATCTTAAATTCTGGCGGTGCTATGGGATAATGTTTCACTCGTATGATTCAACTAAGGTCACTAATAAGTCTAATTCATCACCTTCAGTACTATCTTATTTTGCTCCCCACAATTCTTCAATCCTGCTTATGGCAGAATTGTAATCTTGGGAGTATGTGTCTTTTAAATACTCAATTTAAGTTGTCTGCCAAAACCTTCACGAATTATTCTCATTAATGTTGATAATCTAATATCAGAAGCATTATTCTCAATCCGTGAAATATAAGTCTTTGTTGTTCCACACTTTTCAGCCAATTGCTCCTGAGTCAATCCGCTCTCTTTTCTCAGTTCTTGAATCATTACCCCAAGCTTAAATGCCTCGAATCCTTCTTCAAATCTTTCTCTCTCAGGTGTCCCTCTCTTGCCATATTGCTGGTCAAGATGGTCTTCGAAAGATGTCAGGTTATTTTTTATCGTCTTTGTCATCGAAATACTGCTTTTTTAATTTTTCTGCCTTTTCAATCTCTTTTTTCGGAGTTCTTTGACTCTTTTTTGAAATCCGTTTATCAGAATCACCAGTTGTCCCTTGTTAAAAAAACTGAAAACTCTGTAGATATTACTTCCGAATTCAACTCTAATCTCAAATAATCCGGTTGAATCCTCAATGTGCTTATAGTACTTTGTAGGAACTCTATCAACTTGTGAAATCAGTTTTAATGTCCAGTTGAATTTCTGTTTAACTTCATAATCAAGAGTTTTAAAGAAATTCAGATAGTAATTCTTGTAGTAGTATATGTTTCTGAATTTTTTCTCATTCATTCTACAAAGTTAGCTAATCAGGTAACATTATACAAAATATTTATGATTTTTTCTCAGTGTTGCAATAAAAGAAGGAAACCCGGAAAACCACTCCGTTGAATTAATTCGTAAAAAAACGCATCATTACAACTAACCCCCAACGAATACCAAAATATTTCAATTAATGAGACAGCCCTGCCGTTTACTCTTATGCCCAGTTAATTATTTTCATTTATTTTAAATCTAATTCAGCATTTCTTAATTACACAACAAGAAACAGGATGTATTTCATCCCCTGCTTATTATTATTTCAAGCTCATTCAAACTAAATTATAAGGCTATAACATAAAAACGTGAAACATGCATAGATTTATTCGTTTCTCTTTGCATCTTTGCGTATTGAGTTATTAACTTTAAAACTGATGTTCCTGTATTAATTTCAGAAATCTAAACCTAATGAACTCTTTCTCTGCTTTTCTTATAATTACCCTGAACCTGTTACTCGCAGTCCTCACCTCCTGTTCCCCCGGGCCTTCCCCTGTTATCCTCGATGAAGATAAAAAGTCGATTGTCCTTTCCACAGATAACGGAGATCTGGTAATACGACTAAATTACGACAATGGCTGTGTCGTTGATAAAGTATCAGTAAACAGCAATGAGGTTTTAAGCGATGGGAATATAGCTTTGTCAGGGATCCGTGTGAATGATCAGATGCTTTCATCAAAGGAAAGCTCAACGCCTCCCCGGATATCAATAGACAAAAACACAGTAAATATCAGTGATATAAAATATGGAAACCAAACAATATCCGTCGGGGAAGAATGGATTTTTACTGTAAACAGTAATGATATTCAATGGCAAATCAACAGGGAGTATCTCACCGAAGGAATTATTGATGAAAACTATTTCCCCTGCTGGCAGTTTAATTCTATGGAAACATGGGATGGCGCTATGCTGGATAACGGAGGTGTCGCCTGGAACTTTTTTCTGCGTGAACCGGGTGAAACTTATGGAAGCAGTGCATCTGCCCTGACATTCTGGAACAGGTCAGATAATAGCGGTTTGAGAATTACACCCTCTGATGATCCAAATACTCACAGAGCTGCTACATTCACTCATAAGGAAAATGCGGTGCATTTGGTGGTGCAGTCATCCTCTTTACAGAAAATATCTACAAGATTTGGATTACGCCGTTTCCTTAAGACGGGTCAGAATGTATTTAATCCCGACACGGTAAGCAGATCACATATCAGTATTAATAATAAACTGGAGGTTTTTACATATGATCGTGAGTATGACAGGGGAGTTTTAAATGGAATAAATGATGGATCGCTTATTGAAATGCTGAATACAATTGGCAGATATGGTGTTGTGGATAAATACCTGTACGGATCAAACGGCTGGAGAACAGGATGGGCTGTATTGCAGGAACCATGGCTCGCCCTGATGGGACTGGCTGTGAATTCACCTGAATTTATCAGAGGGTATTCGGAAACGCTTGAATACCAGAGAGATAATGCCATCTTGCCTGACGGGAGGGTATTGCCCAGGTGGCATCACGATGCTTCAGATGCTATGCCCAATACCTTCCGTGAAAATGGTTTTTATGAGTGCATGTGGGGATATATGCTTGATTCACAGCCCGCCTTTGCGATAAATGTAGCTGAGCAGTTTGATATAACAGGGGATATCGAGTGGCTGCGTCAGTTTAAACCGGTGTGCGAAAAAGTGCTGCAATACATGATCGACAGAGATTCAGACGGAAACGGACTATTCGAGGTAATTCAGAAAACGCATAGGGAGGAACAGGGAACCGATTGGCTCGATGTTATCTGGGCATCCTATGAA
>CAYVTV010000258.1:0-5564 GCA_964454295.1 uncultured Bacteroidaceae bacterium | reverse complement strand
TGGACAATCACGCCTTCGGGTTTTTCCTTTTCGTAAATACTGAGAACATCCTCAACAGTAAGAGGTTCAAAATATAATTTATCGGATGTGTCGTAATCCGTTGATACCGTTTCCGGATTGCAATTAACCATGATGGATTCATAACCTGCATCCCTTATCGCGAAGGCAGCATGCACACAACAATAGTCGAACTCAATACCCTGTCCGATACGGTTCGGACCTCCTCCCAGTACCATGATCTTCTTCCTGTCGCTTACCTTTACCGTATCGGGAGCATTATAGGTAGAATAATAGTAAGCTGCATTTTCAACCCCACTCACAGGCACTGGTTCCCATGCCTCTGTCACCCCTATGGCAATCCGCTTTTCACGTATAGATTTTTCGGATACTCCCAGCAATTGCGACAGGTATCTGTCAGCAAACCCGTCTTTCTTTGCCTGTACCAGTAGCTCATCGGGGAGAAGTTTACCCTTGAAAGCAAGTATTTTCTCCTCCAGTTCAACCAGTTCCTTCATCTGGCTGATGAACCAGGGTTTAATATAAGTTTTCTCATATAGCTGCTGAATGTCAGCGCCTTTCCTCAATGCTTCATACATAATAAATTGCCGTTCGCTGGAAGGATCCTTCATCAGTCCCATCAGTTCTTCGAGTGATCTCTTATTGAAATCTTTGGCAAAGCCGAGTCCATAGCGACCGGTTTCCAGGGAGCGTATAGCTTTTTGCAGGGCTTCCTTATAATTCTTCCCTATACTCATTACCTCTCCTACGGCCTGCATTTGAGTGCCCAGTTTGTCTTCCAGTCCGTCGAACTTTTCAAAAGCCCATTTGGCAAATTTCACCACCACATAATCACCTGAAGGGGTGTATTTCTCAAGCGTACCTTCACGCCAGTAAGGAAGTTCATCGAGAGTAAGTCCTCCTGCCAGCAGGGACGACACCAGGGCAATAGGAAATCCTGTTGCTTTGGAAGCCAAGGCAGATGAACGGGATGTGCGGGGATTGATCTCAATAACCACAACTCTGCCGGTTTTGGGATCATGGGCAAACTGCACGTTAGTTCCCCCGATAACTCCTATGGCCTCAACAATACGGTAGGAATAATCCTGTAACCGGGCCTGAAGTTCAGGACTGATAGTTAACATGGGGGCAGTACAGAATGAGTCGCCTGTATGTACACCGATTGCATCAACATTTTCAATAAAACAAACTGTGATCATCTGGTTTTTGGCATCCCTCACAACCTCCAGTTCAAGCTCCTCCCAGCCGAGAACAGACTCTTCCACAAGTATCTGGTTAACCATACTGGCAGCCAGACCTCTTGCAGCAATAAGCCTCAGTTCTTCAATATTATAAACAAGTCCTCCGCCGGTACCTCCCATAGTGTATGCCGGCCTTATCACCACAGGGTAACCCAGTTTCTCTGCAATTTTTTCTGCATCTTCCACTGTGTTGACAGTCTGGCTTTGAGGCATGTCTATACCCAGTGAAGTCATGGTTTCCTTAAAAGCAGTGCGGTCTTCTCCTCTTTCAATAGCATCAATATTCACGCCTATAACTTCCACGTTATATTCCTTCAAAACTCCTTTTTTTGCAAGCTGTGATGAAAGATTCAATCCGGTTTGTCCGCCCAGGTTGGGAAGAAGTGCATCCGGCCTTTCCTTCTTTATGATCTCTGTCAGCGCATACTCATTTAAAGGTTCTATATAGGTGTAATCTGCCATTTCCGGATCGGTCATGATGGTGGCAGGATTGGAATTAACCAGCACGATCTTGTACCCAAGCGAGCGAAGCGCTTTACAGGCTTGTGTTCCTGAATAATCAAACTCACAGGCCTGACCGATGATGATGGGGCCTGAACCTATAATCAGAATCTTATGAATATCTTCCCTCTTTGGCATAATAGTTAAAATTTCCGGTGTTGAAAATAAATAAAGTAATTAGTCTTAAAAATGGGTGTAATATTATAAAAAAATCCCCTATTGTGGGGTATTAATATGTGTATTGTTAATAATTAAAGTTTCGCACTTACTAAAATTGTAGCTACTTCGGTGGTATAAAACTTATGATAGATTAAAAAATCTAACATTCAATAATTTAACTAGATGTCGATTTAACACAAAAGTATACAGACTGAAAGTCCAACTTATTTCAGCCCAATGGCAACGCCTTGGGTCGGGATTGAAATGCGGTTCTGCGCCCTGAATAGGGGCAACTTAAATTGAATAGTTTGATAGATTATTTTAGCAGAGTTCATTTTTCGTAGATGATTTGAATAAATTCTATTACCCTTAATTAATCTGCCCTTACAGGGCGCATTGAATCAAGGCAATCCTACCCAAGGCGTTGCCATTGGGCTGAATTATCCTGCCCTTTCAGGGCGTTCTTAACATTTTAAAAATAAGTGCGAAACTTTAGTTAATAAATAATGAAGGATAAGAAGATACAGGATATATGGAATAGGAGATTACCTTTAAAGTAGTCCTTAGTGTCCCTTTGTGTGTACTTCGTGTCCTTTGTGGTTAAAAACGTATTGTACAAACCACGAAGGACACGAAGGATTTCACGAAGATTCACAAAGATTTTTTGAACAGCCTGTTTGCGTTTAGCTGGCCTCTCACTTCACCGGGAAGTCCAGTAATTTCCTCTCCCCCAAATATCCCTCCAGCCGGTCACCCGGTTTCACGGGACCCACACCCTCGGGAGTACCTGTAAAAATCAGATCACCGGTTTTTAATGTCATAAACTTCGACACATAGGCTATGATTTCTTCAAAGGTAAATATCATATCGCCGGTATTCCCTGCCTGAACCGTATTACCGTTAACATCCAGGCGAAAATCCAGGTTATGAATGTCGCCTGATTCATTCACGGGAACAAACCGGCTTACCGGTGCTGAATAATCAAAGCCTTTGGATATCTCCCAGGGCAGACCCTTTTTCCTGCATTCCGCCTGGACGTCCCTGGCAGTAAAATCCACACCCAGAGCTATCTCAGAAAAATAGCGGCCGGCATACTGTTTAGAGACAGATTTACCGAGGCGGTTAATTTTAAGGACAATCTCAATTTCATGATGAACGTCCGCAGAAAAATCGGGATAAAAGAAAGGTCTGTTTCTGATTACCAGCGCGGAGTCAGGTTTCATGAAATAAACAGGTTTTTCCGGTATGGGATTTCCCAGTTCTTTGGCATGTTTTTTATAATTCATGCCGATACAAATTATCTTCATTGGTCGTTATATTAGAGAGATACACATGAGGCTGTCTAAAAAGCTTAATGTAAAAATATTTCTCTTTGTGTACCTTTGTGAAATCCTTCGTGTCCTTTATAGTTAACTACAAAATGTTTTTAACCACAAAGGACGCGAAGTACACACAAAGGTACACTAAGGTTTTAGTCAACCTTCTCATTTACCGAAGGCCCTCAGCTTAATCGCCGTCAGCACTTTCTTTGTATATAACGGGAAGTCGCTGTTCTGCATCCAGGAATAATATGCAGGGTCTTTTGTAAAAACCTCCTCCACCAGCTGGCCCTTGTATTTCCCGAAGTTAAACACTTCCCTGTCATTGTCATCATATACTATCCGCCCTGCAAAATCTGCATTTCTGGTATGAGCAGAGAAATCAGCAAGGGCTGCCATATCATTCTGCAGTTCGGGATAACGGTCGAGCTGGGCTTTTAGAATTTCATAGGTAGCACGGGTATCAGCTTCAGCGCTATGAGCATTTTCCAGATCCTTGTCACAGTAAAACTTATATGCAGCGGCCAGTGTGCGTTGTTCCATTTTATGAAATATCACCTGAACATCAATGAACTTCTTTCTTTTCAGGTCGATATCTACTCCGGCACGCAGGAATTCCTCCGCCAGCAGGGGAATGTCAAATTTATTTGAATTGTACCCGGCCAGATCACACCCTTCTATCTCATTTGACAGATTTTTAGCAATGGATGCAAATGTGGGAGCATCCTTTATCTTTTCATCTGTAATACCATGTATCTCAGTGGACTCGAGCGGAATAGGCATCTCCGGATTAATAAGCATGGTTTTACTTTTCTCATTACCCTGTAAATCGATCTTCAGATAGGATAATTCCACAATACGGTCTTTGGAAATGTCAATTCCCGTAGTCTCAAGATCGAAAAAAATCAAAGGATTTTTAAGGTTTAACTCCATCAATGTCCCTTTCTACGCGTTTATCATCATTGGCATTAGAAGCATGAGAATATCCTCATTCTCATTTTCTGTTTCGGCGGGCAAAATCAATCCCGCCCTCGAAGGATCCGACATCTCGATGATCACTTCCCTGGAGGAAATATTAGCAAGAATTTCAATAAGAAAGAGCGATTTGAAACCAATCTCAAGGTCATCCCCTTCAAACTGGGCATTTAACCTTTCGTATGCTGAGATGGAAAAGTCAATATCCTGTGCCGATACAGTCAGCTGGTTACCTTTTATCTGAAGTTTAACCAGGTTACTTGCCTGATTGGAAAAAACAGAGACCCTTCTTAAACTGTTATAAAGGTCCTGCCGGTTTATTGTTAGCTTATTGGGATTCTCCACAGGAATTACCGAATTATAACTTGGGTAGTTACCTTCCACCAGGCGACATACCAGTTTGTAATCAGATAACGTAAAGGAGGCATTCTTTTCATCCAGCTCAATTTTAACCATATTGCTCTCCCTGGAAAGAATATTTTTTAACAGTGAAGCAGGTTTTTTAGGAAGTATGAAAGAGGCTAAGGATTCGGCTTTTCCGTCGGATCTTTTATAACGCACCAGTTTATGAGCATCTGAGGCTACAAAGGTAATATCATCGGGGGAAAACTCAACGAACACACCGTTCATCACAGGGCGCAGTTCATCATCAGCAGTGGCGAAAAGTGTTTTGTTAATGCCGCTGAAAAGCAACTCTCCATCAACATCAGCGCTAATTTTTTTCTCTTCCTTAATGACCGGCATTAAGGGATATTCATCTCCGTTCTGTCCGGCAAGAGTAAACTGTCCGTTTTCCGAGTTAATCACCACACTCAGAGTATCTGTATTAATCTCAAAAGCCAGTGGCTGTTCAGGAAATTCTTTCAGGGTGTCTGACAGCAGTTTTGCCGGAATGGCTATTTTCCCTGACTTGCTGGTATTCTCCAGCTCAATCCTTGTTACAAATGTCGACTCAAGATCAGATGCAGTTATCTCCAACTGTTTCTCCTCAAGGGAAAAGAGAAAATTATCGAGTATGGGCAATGTATTCTTTGCGCTTATAACCCTGCTTATTGATTGCAGATGCGATAAAAGCTCGGTGCTTGATATTACGAATTTCATTATAAATAAATTTTTAGTTTTAGTTTAACTTATAAACGAGACTGTCTCAGTAATTGAAATATCATCAACCACGAAGGTATACTAAGGATAACACTAAACCATTGACCTGTCAATAATACAAAAAAAACGCGGATAAAAATCCCTGAACATAAATTAATTTACAATAAAATCTCCCTTCTCCTTCCCCCACAAATCAGTGAGCACATGCTTCCCGATAAGTATTTCCCCTGCCTTATTTTTTCTTAAATAG
>CAYVTV010000257.1:0-5568 GCA_964454295.1 uncultured Bacteroidaceae bacterium | reverse complement strand
CTTCAAAAGTATGAAAAAAACATTAACCAACGGTAAATGGAAACGTTCTTTTTACTTCAAAAAGGTTCTTCTTATCATGAAACTAACTACATTACTAATTGTATTAAGTCTTAGTCAGATTTATGCAACAGTATTTTCTCAAAACAACCGTTTCGATCTGAAACTGGAAAATGTAACTCTTAAACAGCTCTTTAACAATG
Source organism: uncultured Bacteroidaceae bacterium (assembly GCA_964454295.1). Lineage (GTDB taxonomy): Bacteria > Bacteroidota > Bacteroidia > Bacteroidales > CAYVTV01. Next base: position 5,368 of record CAYVTV010000257.1, on the reverse strand, counting down.
TAGAACAGGAAACCTCCTACAAGTTTGTTTACAGGGATGCTGATATTGCAAACACCGTAGTATCAATAAATGTTAGAGGTACTGGAATTGATGAATTTATGACACAGGTGCTGGCATCTACAGGTATAACTTATCGAAAGCTGGATAATAATCTGATAGTCATTCTTCCACAGGGAATGCAAAATCGTATAGTGACAGGAAATGTTACTGATGCTGATGGCGTTTCTTTGCCCGGTGTTTCCATACAGGTAAAGGGCACTTTAGTTGGAGCTATCACCGACCTTAATGGTAATTTCGAAATTACCCTGCCTGCTGATGCACAGGTTCTTGTGTTTTCTTTCATGGGTATGAAAACTCAGGAAGTTGCCATTGATGGGAGAACTATTTTTAATATTGTCATGGAGGAGGAAATGGTCGGTTTAGACGAAGTTATTGTGGTGGGATATGGTAGTATGAAAAAAAGTGACCTGACAGGTTCAATTTCCTCTGTAGGCAGGGAAAATATTGTTGGACAGGCAGTGTATTCCATTGATAATGTGCTGCAAGGCCAATCAGCGGGAGTACAGATCACTGCAGGTGGCTTTCGTCCTGGTCAGACTTCAAGTATTTTAATAAGGGGCCAACGCTCCCTGGCTGGAAGTAATGCGCCACTCATAATTATTGATGGCGTTCCGGTGGAATCAGGACTAATGGATATAAATCCAAGTGATGTTGAGTCTGTCGAAATACTTAAAGATGCATCTTCTTCTGCCATCTATGGATCAAGAGCAGCAAATGGAGTGATTCTCATCACTACCAGGCGCGGAATGGTAGGTAAACCAGTAGTTGAATATAACGGGTATGCAGGTCCGCAATATACTTTTAAGCGGTTAGACCTGATGGATACCCCAACCTATGCGCAATTCAGAAGAGATGCATATACACTGGAAAATCAATACATAAATGACGAAGGTATCTTTGCTCCCTGGCAACTGGAAGCTATAGCCCAAAACCGGACCACCGATTGGCAGGACCTTGTTTTTGACCAGGGATTTCAACAGAAACATAATATAAGTGTACGCGGAGGAACTGAAACAACCAAGTATTCTATTTCAGCCTCCCTGGATGATCATCAGGCAACAGTGGCCAACAATGATTACAAAAGACTTTCAAGCCGCTTTAACGTGGACCAGGACCTGGCACCATGGTTACGTGTTGGACTGAATGCATTCTTAAGCGACAGCAAAACTCACCACTCCGTGGCTTTTACTAATGTACTCAAGAATTCCCCGATGGCTTTGCCTTACGACGAAAATGGAGAAATACGCATGCTGGATGAACTCAATGACAGGAATCCCCTCTTTGATATGCAACGTGAAAATAACCTGGATGAAAGAATACAAACCCGGATTCTCGGAACACTATATGGGGAAATCACCTTTATCCCTGAACATCTGACCTTGCGTACCACATTCTCTCCTGATTTTCAATTCTATAGCAGGGGAACCTATCGTAGGGACTTTGTTTCTGACGTGTCAAAAGCAGAAAGTAAAACGGCAAACACCCTGTATGAATCCATCCTTACCTATGATGATACTTTCTTTGAAAAGCACCGGGTGAATGTGACAGCGATGTATGGTATTCAAAAGAATAAGTCTACATCAATTTCATTGAAAGGAAGTGGCTTACCTTATGAACACCAGTTATTTTATAATATGAGCAGCGTTAATATTCTGGAAAGTTATAATACAGCTCTCTCTGAGTGGGCATTGGAATCTTACATGTTGAGAACAAATTATATATTCGATGATCGCTACTTATTGACATTTACCGGACGTGTGGATGGTTCTTCCCGGATGGCAGAAGGACATAAATATACTTTGTTCCCTTCTATGGCATTAGCCTGGCATCTTGGAAGCGAGTCTTTCATGGAAAACATAGATGTTATATCCATGCTGAAGCTCCGGTTTAGTATCGGTGTAACAGGGAATACCGGAATTGCTCCCTATCAGACACAGGGGTTACTTACTATTGGAAATTTATATTCATTTAGTGGAATGGATATCCAGTATTTTGAACATGGTTCAATACCCAACCCGGATTTGAAATGGGAACGTACCCTTTCAAAGAACCTGGGTGTCAGCTTTGGTCTTTGGAAAAATCGTCTTTCAGGAAGTGTCGATGTGTATGACAACTTTACATACGACTTACTAATGAACCGGAATTTGCCCTTTTCAACAGGATATACCAGTGTTCTGGAAAACGTAGGGGAAACCAGGAACAAAGGTATTGAGGTTGAACTTTCAACGATAAATATTCAAACCAGAGACTTCACCTGGAGTACCGAACTTAATTTTGCAGCTAACCGCAATGAAATTGTGAGCCTCTACGGAGGGAAGGACGATGATGTTGGGAACCGTTGGTTTATAGGTGAACCGATTAATGTGAACTATTACTGGGTTTTTGATGGTATATGGCAAACAGAGGAAGCTGCTGCAGCAGCTGTTTATGGAAAGGTACCAGGAAATATAAGGGAAAAGGATTTAAATGATGATGGAGCTATTAATGCTGACGACATGGCAATTCTCGGAAGCCAGGATCCATCCTGGATAGGAGGAATGACAAACCGCCTGCAATACAAAAACATTGACTTATCGTTCTTTATTTATACAGTACAGGGTACGCAGCATCAAAGTACTTATGGTTCAGGGGGATACCTGGATCTCTTGTCTCTTGAGGCACATGCTTATCAGGATAATATGCGGAATGTTAAATACTGGATGCCTGACAGGCAATCCAATGAATTTCAGAAACCGCATATCAGTGGCCAGGTAAGGAATGATATACAGGCATATTTTAATACTTCCTTTGTACGTGTACGGAACATTACGCTGGGATATAATTTACCCGGGAATGTGATCTCTAAATTGCATATGAATCGTGCAAGAGTTTATACTTCAGTGCAAAATCCCTTCACATTCACTTCATTTGGTGGATATGACCCGGAAGCAGCGAGAAATTTTGATATGCCAAATTATACAACATTCCTGCTTGGAGTTAATTTGACATTTTAAATATTTGCACATATATGTAATGTAAACGATTTTAATTATTATTTAAAATGAAGAAGATGAAAAAATTAGCAAAATTAATAATGATATTAACTGTCGTTTTTCTGGCAGGATGCGCTGATCTGGACGAAACGCTTCGATCCGGTGTCACTGCAGAGACATATTACGCAACACCGGAAGGGTTTGAAGATCTGGCAGAGTCGATGTATTATTATCTCTCTACTAAATATGTGGATTGGAACAATTGCTGGGACCATGGAACTGATTTGTGGACATTTGGTTCGGGTGCACGTCCATGGGCTGATTATTATGATGATGGTATGAATTCAAGTGCCACCGAAAGAAACTGGTATCCCATATGGATATCTTTTTACAAGGGTATAAACCTTGCAAATTCTGTGATAGGACGTGCTGATGACGTGGAGGGTCTGTCAGAGGCAAGAAAAAAAACATTAGTAGCCGAAGCCCGCTTCCTGCGTGCTTTATATTATGATCACCTGGCAGAAACACACGGAGATGTCCCCCTGCGACTCGAGGAAACATTCGGAGTGCAGACGGAAGTTAACCGTGCTCCTGTAGCAGATGTATGGGCAGCAGTAATAGAAGACCTGGAGTTCGCAGCTGCTAATCTTCCTCCGGTTCAAAGCCAGGTAGGCAGGGCTACCTCAGGTGCCGCCAAGCATCTGCTGGCATGGGTAAACCTTTATATAAAAGATTACGTTGAAGCGGCAAAATGGGCAGTTGAAGTAATCAATTCGGGTGATTACCAGCTGATAAGCAGTTATTATACCCTTTGGGATCCTTACCAGCCTCACTCAGGAAAGGGTTATAACGCAGAAACAATCTTTGGGATATTGATAACCCCAACATCAACTGTTAATCCTGTAACAGGAGATGATGAAAGGGATCAGAAATCAAGGCGTTTTTCTGCCAGGGTGCGTAGCTTGCCCGGTATGCAGGCAACATACATGATTGGAAATGAAACATCCAGGCACAGGCCAACACCCTGGAATGTACATGAATTGTTTAACTGGGATCCAGCCAGAACGGACGTTCCCAATCAGTGGAATGACGAACGTTGGACCACCGGCTATAGAACGGTGTGGTATTATAATAATCCGAAAACCCTTCCCGCAGGACGCGCAATAGGAGATACGTCAGTATACTTCCCAACTTCAATATCACATGACAATATGACGGATGCCGAAAAAGCTGCATTTACTGGCGGCAGATACAGAATGTACAGAACGAAAGAATGGGGTACTGAATTATGGCCGAGTCTGGCATTAAAATTCCGCCAAAAGGGTAATGATACACCGGAACAATCACTTGCTGCAATTACTGATGATACTGATTGGCGTTGGAGGACTGAACCTGTAATGCGCCTCGGAGAAACATACCTGATAGCAGCCGAAGCTTATATGTATTTGGGAGGAGCAGCTAACCTGCAGACAGCAGCAGATTATTTCAATGTTGTCAGAAAAAGAGCTGAAAAACCTGGTCAAACTATGCCATTAATCACTCCTGCACAACTTAATATTGATGAAATTCTGAATGAACGTCATCGTGAACTTGCAGGAGAATACAAAACATGGTATGATCTTCAGAGAACAGGTAAATTAGTGGAACGTGTGAAACTGTATAACGCAGGAGCAGCAGGAAATATCAAGGACTTCCACGCGCTGCGTCCGATACCCCAGGCAGAAATAGATCGTGCTACAAATACAATGACACAAAACCCAGGGTATTAATAATATGTAAGGATGATATACTGAGTAAAGTATTCCACTATAGTTGTAATAATGAAGAAATCCGGATCATCTTAATAATCCGGATTTCTTTTATCTGTTTATTTAACAGGAGGGGAACTTTGTACCACTTTGAAAGAAAAAAGTTTGATAAAAACGTGGTATTGTATACTTTTTGGCAGAACATGGCTGTCTGAACCCCGAAGGAAACGAATTCTCAGCCGGATAGTTTGTGTCGCTCTCCGTCCGCAGAGGCATTGTTTACGCGCGGCTTTCGCCGCTGCAATAGCTTTGGCGAAGGTTATCAGCAGAACAAGGTTTGCCGCGTAACTTCACCTGTGCCACTGCCTCCTGAAAAAGATGCGGAATTCATTAACTTATACCTCCCGGAAGATAAACAATCAGTCCACTTTGATATAAAACACTTAACCAAAATATTTTAGCATGAAGAAACAAAAATTTTTATTTCAGGTTATTGACTATTTTAAATCAGGCCCGGATGTGGAACTGATCGGGGATGAGGAAACCGTAAAGAAAGTGTATGAGAAAAAACGCAGAAGGATGTTTATT
>CAYVTV010000256.1:0-5580 GCA_964454295.1 uncultured Bacteroidaceae bacterium | reverse complement strand
CGCAGTGCAATGGCAGGAACCTGGGGTGTGGTAGCCGACCTTCCACGTATCGGTGAACGTCAGCGGTCGGTAATTATTAAGGAAGCAGATCAATACAGGAGGCTAAGTGAACTCAAATACGATTGTTTGTATGATATCTTACGCCCTGAGGAAGGATCACCGGCAGCAGGAATTATTTTCTACACTGCAGATGGTTCGAAAGCAGGACTGCTTTTTCTGCGCTGGGATGCAAAAGATGCTTTTAATCTTCCCGTTTCTCTGACCCGTTTAAAGTCCGGACATAACTACCGCATTGAACTTGTTGATACAGATGAAGTTCTTGTACTATCAGGTGATACCCTGAGAGAATCAGGCCTGACACTCCCGTTTTCAAAAACCTGTATGTCATTCCTGGTTTTTATTGAAGCAGTGGAATAATTTACCTTTGAGTACCTTTGTGAATCCCTTAGTGTCCTTTGTGGTTAAACACTTATATAGCTAACCACAAAGGAACACAAAGGAGTATTTCATATTTAATATAAAGATGAAATGAAAATCTTTGATCTTTCCCACCCCCTGAACAAACAGATCCCTGTTTATCCCGGCACAGCCCGGCCCTCCTTTATCCCTTCCGCCACCATTAAAAAGAAAGGTTTCAGGGGAACACACCTCAGCTTTGATTCGCATACAGGAACACATATGGATGCCCCAGCTCATATGCTTGAAAATGGAAAAACACTTGATCAGTACCCTGTTTGTCATTTTACAGGGAAAGCTTTGATCATATCAGTTCCCGGAAATTTGTCCCTCATAGGAATGAACTTGCTGCTGCCATTTGAACATGAGATTGCATCAATGGATTTTGTGTTGTTTAGAACCGGCTGGAGTAAATACTGGGGGAAGCCGGAATATTTCAAAGGATTTCCGACACTGGCACATGATACAACAGACCGGCTGCTGGCGTTTTCCCTCAGGGGGATAGGTTTTGACACCATTTCAGCGGATACTGCTGAGAGTAAGGATTACCCGAACCATATCAGGATATTTGAAAACAATCTCATTATCATTGAGAATCTTGTTTTTCCTGATGCTTTGACTGAATCTTCAGGGATTTTTTCCTGTTTTCCGCTGCCGCTGGAAAATGCTGATGGTTCACCGGTCAGAGCGGTTTTATCTGTATGAATTACGAGATTCATTTCTTTATCTGAATATTTTTTAGATTGAATTTTTTATTAAAGTTTCGCACTTGTTTAGTCTAGTTAAAATTAAAGAAAATTATTTTTATCGGGGGCTGTCTCATAAGTCCTAATATGTTCCACCACAAAGGGCACAAAGGATAACACAAAGAACGCAAAGTGTTGAAAAACAGAGATATATACTTCGCGTCCTTTGTGCGTACTTTGAGTCCTTCGTGGTTAAAAACATTTATGAGACAACCCCAGGTAATTACAAAAATATTAACAATTTCTTTCATTTTAGGACATGTTGAGCATGTGCGTAACTTTAGTAAGTTATTTTTGTAAAAAGAATATAAAGTCATGTGACCTGATATGACAAATAACAGAAGAGAACACTTGAATTGAACATTCAGATTGACCATGTTCACTGTTAATCCGATAACAATAAAATCATAATGAACGCAAAACAAAGGTTTCTCAATGCATTGCAAAGGAAAATTACAGACAGGCTCCCTGTTACAACTCACCACGTAATGCCTTCATTCCTCAATACATATATGGGAGGGATATCTGACCAGGATTTTTTCGATCATTTCGGACTGGATCCTGTCAAATGGATAATTGCTCATACTTACGATCCATCCCGGGGTGAATTTTTTGATCCGATACAAACGGAAACAGGATTTCTTGAAGCCCGCAGGATATGTACTGATAACTGGAGATTTTCAACTGAAAACTTACCTGGCCAAAGATATCCAACCAGAAGATTTAATATAATTACACCTGAGAGGACACTGTCAATGGTACTCCGGTCAGATGACCATAGCACATGGCTTTGTGAACATGTCATCAAGGAAAAGACAGATATTGACATCATTGCAAAATATATGCCTGCCCCCAAATGTGATATTGATGCTATTAATAAGGCAGCAGATGATTTTGGTGAGAGGGGTCTGATCAGGGGGCACATTCCATGTTTTGATGTATTTGGTCAACCTGGCTGCTGGCAGGATGCGTCATGTATGTACGGAATAGAAAACCTCATTATCTCAGCTCTGACAGATCCCGGATGGGTTCATACATTTCTTAATCTACTCCGGGAAAGGAAACGGATCTTTATTGAATCACTTAAAGGTGCAAGATATGATATCCTTGAGCTCGGCGGAGGTGACGCCTCAACAACCGTTATTTCTCCCGCGATATTTAACGAGTTTGTGGCCCCTTATGATTCGTCGCTGATAAGCACTGCCCATGAAGCAGGACAAAGAATAGTGTATCATACCTGCGGGGGAATGATGCCTGTCCTTGAGGATATTGCTGCCATGAACCCTGATGCTATGGAAACATTCACTCCGGCTGGCATGGGAGGGGATACTATACTTGAAAAGGCAAAACAACGTTTAGGTGATAAGGTATGCATGATAGGAGGATTTGACCAGTTCCATTTTTTTACAGGGTGTACCGAAGAGGAAACAAGAAGGGAAGTGAGAAGGTGTTTTGAGGCAGCAGGTAAAAATGGAGGATTCATCCTGGCTCCTTCCGACCATTTCTTTGAAGCCGATCTGAGACTGATAGAAGCTTTTGCTGATGAGGCAAGGAAATGTACATACCCGAATGAATGTGACACACGACGAAAATGAAATTCTAAAACTCTCAGTAGATTTACATTATAACCTGGTAAACATCCATCCGTTTGGTGATGGTAACGGAAGAATATCAAGACTTTTTATGAATTACATTTTAATGTATCATGATCAGCCATATGTAAAAATATTTACTGGTTGAATTATCACGGTGATGGGATCCTTTCACCTAAATAATACGAAACTTACTTTATTGAAGCAATTGATTGATCAATTCTCTTAATTCATTAATATTTTCAACAGATAAAATGTTCAGTTTGTCGCTGGCATTTTTCAATGAATAAGCTTTTTTTGTTACAGAAAAATCTTTTAGTAAGCTTAAATCATCAATTTTCGTCCCTGTTGCATCCGTAACATTAATCATTAATAGTTTAACCGGTGCCAGCACTGCAGCCAGGTCCGGCAGGTCATAAGCCTGCATCGACCCCGGAACGGCACTGTGGATAATTGCAGGATTGTAATACCTGTTATAAACAATGGACTGATAAGAGGAGTAGGGTTCAATAAGTGAAATCCCCGAAAAACGCTGATGGAAGGCAGAGGCGTGCAACAATACCGGTGCCATGTCACCCCGTGCAATACCATAAATCTTATCCGGCTTAATTGTGTTTTCCATTGTCTGCACCAGCCGGTTTACATCACCGGCCCTTATTCCTGCTATACTTCTGCCAGTCAGCATAGAACCGAACCATATATTGAAAGAAGTACCGCGAATATACGCATCGCCGCGGTAAATCCCCGGCCCTGTTTCACCAATGCCAATCAAATCTGCCGCCAGTACTGTATATCCTCTTTTTACCAGCCATTCCAGCTCCCCGCCTTCTGATGCTTCAACTCCTTTCCCTTCAGGATGAAGATAAATAACAGCTTTATTATTTGGTGTCTCAGGGATCATTAACAGATAGGGAACAGGGTAATTTCCTTCACCATATATGAAGTACTTTTCAATTAAATATCCTTCCCTTTGTATATTCCCGGTAAATACGGGTTTGGAGATATTTTCCGGATGCCGGTAACCTGATAGCTTTTCAGCAGAAGCTATTATTGTTGAAGTATAATCCCTTCCGGTATCTCTGAATGACTGAAGTTTATCGCTTAAATTTTCAGCTTCCTTTTTATTCAGGCTAAACACCGTTTCGCTTTTCAGGGAAGTGGATACCTGTCCGGTTGAGGTAACACGCATTTCTTCCTCCGTAAGGAGTTCTACCTCTTCATCGTAAGGATTACCGGGATTATTCAGGTGCTTCTGAAAAAAAGAATACATCGCTTCCCTGTTTTTCTTTGTGGAAGCATGTCCTTCAATATCTTCAACCATGCTGAAATTCTCCGGTTTATTATATGCCTTATATACTGAGGCGACTTCTATGGCAGTTTCCCGCGCTCCCTGTATACTGAAGAAATCATTTGTAGTAGTGATCATCAGCGCAGGTTTTGGCACCCTGACTGTCAATAAATCAGGATGATCAAGGCCGCGGACAATACCGTGATATAAATTTTGTTCACCATCTTGCGGACCAATCATTTCAAAAACCCTGGTTAAATTAGTGATATAACATTCCGGGGCAGCCGCATATATACGGTCATCAATCGCGGAAATATATGCAGACTGGGTACCTCCGCCTGATCTTCCCGTAATCCCTATTCTTTCAGGATCAACTTCTTTCCTGGTAAGGAGGTAATCAACAACCCTTATCCCGTCCCATACCATGTATCCTGCCTGGGAATGTCCGGTGATGCAGGCTTGCGCCCCCGCATAGGAATGCTCACTGGTCGGGCCTCCGACTTTGGATTTCCCTGTTTCAGGGTCATAATATTCAATCCTTTCACCCTGTCCAACCGGATCAAATGCAAAAACAATGAAACCTTTATTTGTAAGGTTCAGAATGGCATGCTGATAGGCTGCACTTCGGTAGGCTTCGGCTGCATGACCGCTGCAATATATTATAACCGGTGATTTTCCCTTGCGTTTTTTGGGAATGAACAAAGAGGAAGTAACAAAAAATTCCGGGCGGGATTCAAAAACTATATGTTCAATCTTATAAGTGCCTTTATCAATGGTTCTCAGAGTCCTGGCATTTAGCGGGGTTTTGTCCGGAAAAGGGCCGAATACATCTGAAAACGTTTTTTTAAGCAATTCCTGCCTATCCTGCCAGTCGGACAGTGAATGAAGTTGTGCTGTTTTCCCTGCCCTTTCCGCAAGGATATCGGTAGCCTGTTGTGAAATATACCGGTAGAGGGAGTTCTCCGCATCAGTGAATCGCAGCCAGTAATTTCCCCTGATATACAAGGCATTGTATTCATCCTGGGCAGTGAGTGGATTGCTAGTGATCAGAATAGCTGAGAGAAAGATAATGAGGATCTTCGTTGGAAATGTTTTCATTTTTAAAGTAATTTGATTTTTTTCATATTCAGATGTTTGAAAGAAATCAGGGGCTGTCTCATAAATGTTTTTAACCACAAAGGACTCAGCGCCTCCGCAGAGTAGCTTGTACCTTCCTTCGGCCGCCGGAGGCTTGCCGAAGACGCGGCACTAAAGCTACGGCAACACGCAGTCAGCGCTCGCGGAAAGTACGCACAAAGGACACGAAGTATATATCTCTGATTTGCAACACTTTGTGTCCTTTGTGTTGTCCTTGGTGGTTGATAATATTTCAATTAATGAGACAACCCCTTATTCAATTTCTCCGGGGTAATTAGCTCATTTACAGTCCAATAAACAATCACTTGTCTTTTCATAATATAGGTTGACGTAAAGTTTGGTTAAAAACTTTCGTAAATTT
>CAYVTV010000255.1:0-5589 GCA_964454295.1 uncultured Bacteroidaceae bacterium | reverse complement strand
GGTATTTGTCATCTTACATTTATTCCTTTGCGGGCAGAACCTTCAGAAAAGAGTGAGATGGTCAGCCAGATACTGTTCGGAGAACAGGCAGAGATTCTCGAACAGGAGAAGAACGGCGATTACGTGCTGATTAGAAATCTCTTTGATGACTATGAGGGATGGTGCAATGTAAATAAGCTTGTTGCTGTAACGGAAAGTGACATTCATAAAATCCGGTCAGGCAAAATGTATATTACCCGTGATATACTCAGTGTATTCATTGCCAGGGATGGGATTTCAAGGTTGTATCTGGGAGCAGGGAGCACGTTAACTCCATCAGATGATAACACTGTTCATGTGTACGGTATGACATACAGAATTCCCGATTCCTTTTACCATATCCCTGTAAGATCGAAGAAAGAAAACCTGATGGCCAGTGCAAAAAAATTTATTAATATTCCCTATCTCTGGGGAGGAAGAAGTTCTTTTGGGACTGATTGCTCCGGATTTGTCCAGAATATTTATAAACAATCGGGCATCCCTCTCCCAAGGGATGCAAAACAACAGGCACAATGCGGAAAGGTTGTTACTTCCGCCGGTGAAATCCTCCCGGGAGATTTGCTGTTCTTTCATGACGAGAAGGGGGAAATTATCCACACAGGAGTATATATCGGAAATAATAACATTATTCATGCATCGGGAAGGGTCAGGCAGGATACATTTGATGAGAAAGGAATATATTGCAGGGAAACCGGAACCTATTCACATGCATTATCAGTGATAAGAAGAATTTTGGACTAATATAAAACTGTATTTTATGATACTAACAACAACAGACACCATTCCGGGAAAAGAGATCGTTGAGGTCCTGGGTATTTCCCGTGGCAGCACAATCAGAGCACGTAATATCGGAAGAGATATCTTTGCTGCGCTGAAAAACATAGTAGGCGGCGAAATAAAGGAATATACCAAACTTATGGCCGACTCAAGGGAAGAAGCCATGGGGAGGATGATAAAAGACGCTGAAAAACTTGGAGCCGATGCCATTGTGAATATCAGGTTTACCACTTCAATGGTAATGTCGGCTACATCAGAGATCCTTGCTTACGGAACTGCAGTAAAAATTAAGTGATCATGTACGATTATTCAGGATATTTCGGTCTGATCACTGTTATTTTCGTGATCTTACTGTTAATAATCATTTTCCGAAGAATACGGGAAAAGAAGGAAGAAGACTTCGAGAAGAGGGAGAATTAATTGATATTATATAAACCTTTGTGTACCTTAGTGTAATCCTTCGTGTACCTTTGTGGTTCTATTATTTTTAACCGCAAAGGACACGAAGGGTATCACAAAGGTACACGAAGGTTTATTCATTCATTCACATACTCACTTACAAAGACTATTTCTCCATTTTTATTATCTTTGCCCCCGGTTTTAACCCGGTTGGTAAATCAGAGAAACACTATGGATAAACATACACTCACCCATTTACGAGAACTTGAGTCGGAATCAATTTATGTAATAAGGGAAGTTGCAGCCCAGTTTGAGAAACCTGCCCTGTTGTTTTCCGGCGGAAAAGACTCAATAGTGATGTATTACCTGGCACGAAAAGCTTTCTGGCCTTTGAAGGTTCCTTTTCCCTGTCTCCATATAGATACAGGCCATAATTTCCCGGAAACTCTTGCATTCAGGGATCAGCTGATGGAAAAAACAGGCGGCAGGTGTATTGCACGCCTTGTTCAGGATACGATTGATTCTGGCAGGGTGGCGGAGGAAAAGGGCGTCAATGCAAGCCGTAATGTTTTACAGACCGTTACCTTACTGGATGCCATTGAAGAATTTAAATTCGATGCAGCGTTGGGGGGAGGAAGGAGAGATGAGGAGAAGGCACGGGCAAAAGAACGGTTCTTTTCACACAGGGATGAATTCGGACAATGGGACCCGAAAAACCAGCGGCCCGAACTCTGGAATATTTTCAACGGCAAAAAACACATGGGAGAACACTTCAGGGTATTTCCACTGAGCAACTGGACAGAAATGGATGTATGGCAATATATTTATCTCGATGACGTTGAAATCCCTGATCTTTACTTCACTCATAAAAGAGAGGTTTTTTTCAGGGACGGCGTTTACCTGGCCACTGCCCCGTTCATGCAGTTAAAGGAAAACGAGAAACCCGAAGTGCTGGACGTCAGGTGCCGGACTATTGGTGATATAACATGCACCGGACTGACACTCTCTACTGCTAATACCCTCGAGGACATTATAAATGAAGTTGCAGCAACCAGAGTTACCGAACGCGGCGGAAGGTATGATGACAAGAGGTCGGAAGCAGCCATGGAGGACAGGAAGAAGGAGGGATATTTTTAAATTGCATTCCTTCGTGTCCCTTTGTGCCATCCTTCGTGTACCTTCGTGGTTAAATACGAATTATAAGTTAACCACAAAGGACACAAAGTACACACAAAGGGACACGAAGGGTAACATAAATACACATAAACCCACATGATAAAAGAAAAAGAAAGTCCAACCCCCGGGTACCTGGATATGCAACTGCTCAGGTTTACAACTGCCGGTAGTGTTGATGACGGGAAAAGCACCCTGATAGGGAGGCTGTTGTATGACAGTAAGTCAATCTTTGAGGACCAGCTGGAAGCGGTTAAACTGGCCAGTGAGAGGCGCGGTGAAGAACATGTTAACCTGTCGCTGTTAACCGACGGACTCAGGGCAGAACGCGAGCAGGGTATAACCATAGATGTGGCCTATCGTTATTTTGCCACACCGAAAAGGAAGTTTATAATTGCCGACACGCCGGGTCATATTCAATATACGCGGAATATGGTCACCGGTGCATCAACGGCAAATCTCGCCATCATTCTCATTGATGCCCGCAACGGGGTGCTGGAACAGACTATCAGGCATGCTTATATTGCTTCTTTACTCAGGATACCACATATCGTCATCTGTGTTAACAAGATGGATCTGGTCGGATACAGTGAGGATGTTTTTGAGAGTATCAAAGCACGGTTTGATGAAATTGCGATGAAGCTTGATGTGCAGGATGTCAGGTTTATTCCTATCAGTGCATTGAATGGTGATAATGTTGTGAAGAGATCAAAGAATATGGACTGGTACCAGGGCCCTACCCTGCTCTATCTTCTTGAAACCATTCATATATCGAGTGATCTGAATCTGGTTGACGGCAGATTCCCGGTACAGTATGTCATCCGGCCGCAAACAGATGAATATCATGATTACCGGGGATATGCCGGGCGTATAGCCAGCGGTATCTTTAAAAAGGGTGATCTGGTTAAAGTTTTTCCGGCCGGACTCACTTCAACCATTGCATCAATAGATACCATGAAAGGAGAGCTGGATTCAGCATTTGCCCCGATGTCGGTCACTCTGCAACTTGCCGATGATATAGATATAAGCCGTGGTGATATGATCACCCTGAATAACCGTGAACCTGAGATGGGTCAGGATATTGAAATCATTGTTAGCTGGCTGAATGAAAAACCCCTGGCTCTGAATACGAAATACACGCTCAGACATACCACCAACGATGTAAAATGTGTTATAAAAGAGGTTGTTTATAAGATGAATATAAACAACCTGGTAAAAAATCATGAAGATAAAAGCATTGGCCTGAATGAGATAGGCCGTATCAAACTACGTACCACAAAACTGCTCCTGTATGATTCTTACCGCATAAACAGGCAAACGGGAAGTGTGATACTTATAGATGAGGGGACTCATAATACGGTGGGGGCGGGAATGATAATATAGGGATCACGGGACGAAGGGGACGAAGGGGACGAGCCTTAGCCCGGGTATTAATGAAATAAGGGGCTGTCTCATATACAAATTCCGGGGAATTTAAATCAAATAGCCATGGGTGGCAACCCCTGGAAAAATGACGAAATGAAAATCCGCCGAACAGAAATCAGCTCTTATTGAACGACAAATAAAAAAGGGTGTCTGAACAGACACCCTTTTTTATAAGCTTATTGTACAGGATTATTATTCGGGAATACGAAGAAATGGTCTCATATTAAAACCATAATCCGTAATATCAATGGCTGCCTTTTTAGTGGGCGGAGCCTTCTTTAATGTCATAACAATAGGCATCCCGGTAAAACAACCTACAGATACACAAAAGCTGCCAACATTCACTACCATAACTCCTGTACAGGTATTTACCGTACCGGAAATTTTAGACCAGGTAGGTTGCTGGTAACCAAAAATTGATGGAGCCATTAACTGTGACGCGGGTAGTCCCGCAACACTATAATCATAGGTTGAAAGTTCAACTTTCAGTTTCCAGGTTCCCGTATACATGAAAATACCATCAATTACGAGACCGACATATGGTCCGGTATAATCCGGGTCCTGGTATACCTCAACCTGCCATGCTTCCAGGTCGGGAGTCCAGAATTCCGTATAATCCATAATACCTATGAAATCATCCAGCACAAATTCACAAGGTACGAGAATAACCAAATTAGCGACACCTCCTTTTAGGATATCTATCTGGCTTCTCACACTGGGGGTAATCGCATTTGCACCTGTAACAGTAAATCCAGGAAGGTACGTGCCATCAGAGAGTTCAATACTGGTGAACAGGTTGAAAACATCATCTTCCTGAATATCACCGGCACTATTTAATTCTGCAACAGCATCAACAATATCCTGGCCGGTAATGGTTATATCCGAAGGGACGGAAGTAACTGATTTAACGACATATTGTTTTGTATAGTCGCCATTATATACGACAATCACATCAATTTTATTAAATGTACCTTCAAAAAGCAGGTCAACAGTAGCCTGAACCTGGTATCCTGCAGGATCTGACACATTAATAAATGGATCTGTACCGTCAGTATCTATAATCAACAAGCCTGTATTAGCATCCATGATGTCATCAGGCATTTTGCCATTTTCATCTCCTTCACATCCTGTAAAGAAAAGACTGACTGACAAAATCATTAATATATAAAAGACATATTTCATAATATTTTCAGATTAAAAGTTTATTATTTTACTACATCCCAGAATATCCGACTTGTTGTAATATTCTTCTGTGCCGGTGCATTATTATTTAAAGTCAGTTCAACAGAATAATAAGGCCACGATAACGGATAATCTCTTGTCCTCTGAACAGGGACAGGGCCACTGCCATCCGGACCACCAGTTACAAAGCCTCCGGGAGCATGTGAAGCATTTGAAGGATCAAACATTACAGGATAACCTGTTCTTCTGTAATCAGTATACTGATCATGTGAAGTGCCAAAGCTTGATATCCACTTCTGGGTCATAATAATCTCCAGTTTCTTTGCAGCTGATCCTGCATCATATTCACTCATAACAGAAGTAACATAAGCTCCGGTACCTGGAACTGCCGTAACAGTCTGGGTTCCTTTACACATATCCACGACTTCGTCTACCTGTTCAAATGAGGCATTAATAGCACTTACTAACAATGCACGTGCGTCACCGGTTCTTTTACCAACTGAAACTAATTCGGCTTCGAGATAGAGCCTGTCAGCATAGGTAAGCAATCTCATTGGTGCTGCTCCTGTTCCGTCAGCTGTACTTAGACCGGAG
>CAYVTV010000254.1:0-5614 GCA_964454295.1 uncultured Bacteroidaceae bacterium | reverse complement strand
TGTAAACAGGATAACTACAGCAGTTACGATGAATATAACAATAACAAAAGGTAACACATTCAGTTCGGTAAAATAACCTCCTAACCATTCTGCAAGCCCTGTACGCTGTATAGCTCCGGCAAGGGTAAGTCCGCCGCCAAACAGGATAAGTATTCCCCAGGGTAATTTGGCTGCAGCTTTCCATGATAGTAGAAATTGACCGGTTTTGAAGTTTACTGGGAAAAGAAAGATAAGCAGGGCGCCGAAGATTGCGATTCCGGCATCTGAAATTCCCGGCAGCCATTTTTGAATAATAGGGCTGGACATCCAGAGCAAAGCTGTAAAACCAAAAATAATTCCCACCATGATTTCTCCCCGGCGGAATTTTCCAAGGGTCTTCACTTCGCTGTTGATATATTCCTTCCCCCCCGGGAGTGATTTGAAGCGCACGGGGAAAGCAATATATGTTAAAGCGTAAAAGATAAGCGGTAATCCAAGTAATACTACAGGAATCCCGATGAGCATCCACTTCATGAAAGAAATTTCGATACCATACGATTCCGAAACAAAGCCTATGAAAAGGGCATTGGTGGGTGTTCCGATTACAGTACCCAGTCCGCCGACATTAGCTGCAAAAGCTATTGCCAGCATTAAAGAGATCGCAAAACTGTCGTAGGTATGGTTATTCACGCTGTCATCACCCATATTTTTTGTAAGTTCAATGACGGACAGAGCAATGGGGAGCATCATCATGGTTGCAGCAGTGTTACTGACCCACATACTGACAAATGCTGTTGATACAATAAATCCGAGGATGATACTTCTTGGTTTTGTTCCGATAAATTGAATAATATTAAGGGCTACTCTCCTGTGGAGGTTCCATTCCTGCATTGCGATGGCCAGGATAAAACCGCCCATAAAAAGAAAGATCATTGGATTAGCATAAGGGGTAGCTGTGACACTGATATTTGAAATTTTGAATACAGGGAAAAGTATCAGTGGAAGCATGGCGGTGACGGGTATGGGGATTACCTCCGTAGTCCACCAGATGGCCATAAGCAATGCAATGGCTGCGGTATACCAGCCTTCATTGCTTAAACCTTCCGGAGGAGAACTGATTATCATAAGGATAAAAACGAATAATCCGCCTCCCATGCCTATATATTTTTTTCTTGGGGACGAATTCTTTTCTTCTGCTTCAGGTTTTGCTGTGGTTACAATTTTTTCCGATTTGTCATTTGTGCCTTGTGTTAGCATATTTAGAAGATTTTAAATAATTAAAATTTCTCCCGGGGGTGGGTCCGATAACAATAAAAATGTTTTACTATGGGCTTCATTACAGGACATGTTGAACTTATGCGAAACTATGGTAAACTATAATCTGCTGATTGTCAGTCCTCCATCAACCATAATTATCTGCCCTGTCGAATAGGGAAAATAATTTTTTGCCAGGGCAGCCGCTGCTTTTCCAACATCTTCGGGCAGTCCCCAGCGGTTCTGTACGGCAATACCCTGTGAAAAAAGTTTATCGTATTTTTCAGTAACTGCCGAAGTCATATCTGAGGCAATGATCCCCGGCCGGATTTCATAAACGGGAATATTATATTCACCCAGGCGGGACGCAAAAAGTTTTGTCATCATATGAATGCCTGCTTTTGATATGCAATATTCTCCACGGTTTATAGAAGCCATAGTGGCGGAGACTGATGAAATGTTAATAATACAGGCTTCAAATGTACTATCTTTATTTTTAAGATCAATCATCCATTTCGCCACTGCCCGGGAAAGGAACCAGGGGCCTTTCAGGTTAATATCCATAAGCCATGTGAAATCTTCCTCAGATATTTCCAGCATATCTTTTCTGGATTTCGGGGCCACTCCTGCGTTATTTACCAGGACATTGATTTTTCCAAAATGGTTTTTCACTTCCTGTAAAAGATTATTTCTGTCATCTGCAGAAGCCACATCGCATGGCCAGTACTGAACATCCACACTGTACAGCTTTAATTTTTGTACTATTGGTTCAACCTCGCTTAGTTTTTTTCGTCCGCAGAGAGCGAGGTTAAAACCTGCTTTCGCGAGTTCAGCAGAGATACCAAGTCCTATTCCCCGTGCGCCGCCGGTGATCAGTGCGACTTTATCATGTATCATTTTTCAGGATATTTTAAGCAGTTAAAGAAAGTATAGTATGAGGTATTGCCGGAAAGCCGTCCGACATATAATGCCAGTTCGCGGGCATGGTAATCGCCCCACATGGATGATTCTCCGTGAGGAATCGTGGAGCCTTCAGGAATATAATCCCATCCATTGGGGTGGTGGTAAACTGAATGCAGGATTAATCCATGATGGTTGCTTTCTGTGCTCAGATAAGGTTCATCGAGGAGGGTATGGAGGACAGTCAGGCCTGCCTGAAAATATTCTGATCCGGAGTTATTTTTCTCTTTTGTGTTCAGATAATGACCCAGGCGCAGGAGTCCCTGTGCTCCGATAGCAGCAGCTGAACTGTCAACAGGTTCGGCATTATTAAAAGGGTCGGCTTTTTTATCCGGGTAATTCTCTATTTCAGTTAATCCGGGTGCTCCCGTGTCCCAGTATGGTATGCCGTCGATAGGAGTGTTTCCGATATAAAAGTCGCAGGTTGCTTTAGCCGCTTCCAGCATATGTTTAATCAGATAATCTTTATTGAAGTGTAAATCATTGAATTCGTCATCCCTGAGTGTTTCAACAAATTCAAGTTCTTCGGCAAATCCCAGCATAGCCCATGCCAGGCCTCTGGTCCAGGTTGTGAATCCTGAATAACCCTGCTGGGAGTTGGGACAGCGGTAGTTCCCATCGTTGGTATTAAAGATACACTCATGGGCTGTTCTTCCCCTTACATCCCACGTATCTCTTCCCTTTCCATAGAACACAGAGTATTTTGCAGTAGATATAAGGTGTTCACATGCCCGCTGCAGCAAAGAAATTTTTACGTCATTTTCTCCGGGCAGGTAATGCTTCAGTGAATGTGAGATCATCAGTATTCTGCAGGAGCGTATGGTATCTACGAACAGGGAATGGGGGCCGTTGAAGGAATAGACAAAGCCGCCATTTTTAATATTGGTCCACCGGCTGGCCTGAACGGCACCTGACACTTTCAGCGCCAGTTTATAGAATTCCTCCTCATATCGGTTGTATGGAATTTTTCCTTCTGCCATTAAACGAAGGAGGTTTCCGTATGTGCTTATATTATTGAATCCATGATCGTGAACACCTGTATGGCTGAGATGGGGGGCCATCTTTTCAACAGTGTTTTTTCTTCCGTAATCAAGGAACCAGGTATCTCCGGTGGCATCGAACTGAAGGAGGGCGCTTCCGAACTGAAAACCCTGTGTCCATTCCGTCCAGCCGCGGGAGGTATATTTGCCCTTTACTGTAAATACAGGTGCTCCTCTGGAAGTATCGGATTCTTTTTCGATAATTACAATCTTCTGACCTGAAAGTTCCCAGAAGCGGGGAAGTTTTTTAGCAAGGTCAGCAAGTGTTAGGGTGTGGTTGATGTTTATCATAACAGTGGTTATTTAGGGATCACGCTATCACGGGATCACGGGATCGAGGGGGATGTCTCTTAATTTTTAAAGTATTATCTCATACCAGGTTAATTAGTATTATTCAATTAACAAAAAATTTCATCAACCTTCCACTATTTCGTTCTAAAAAAATTTTACAGATTTTTGGTTGATACTATATCGTTTTGTTCATAATAATTATTTCTTAATCAGCTTTATCTGTCCCGCCTCAATCAACCGAATGATATAAAGAGCATGTTCCTGATCGGCGGATTTTCATATCGTCATTTTTCCCCATGGCTATTATATTTCCACCCCGGGGGTCACCATGATATCGTGATCCCTTAAAAGGGCAAACACATAGGTTTGCCCCTACGTACCACGTTATCCACTCAACCACGTATCCACTCAACCATGTATCCACTCAACCACGTATCCACTCAACCACGTATCCACTCATCCACGTAACCACTTATCCCGTGATCCCGTGATCCCTCCTATATCTCCGGTACTTCAATCCATCTGCGTTTATTCCAGCTATCCAGTCCTATCTCAGCAAGTTGCACTCCTTTGGCGCCTTCTTTGAGATCCCATGGGAAGGGATCATTTTTCACGACATGTTTCAGGAACAGTTCCCACTGTACTTTAAAAGCATTCTGATATGATTCCTGTTCCGGCACTTTCGACCACCCATCATAAAAATTGATTGGTTGTGGAATATCCGGGTTCCACACGGGTTTTGGGGTGTTACCGTAATGCTGTGTCCAGCATTCCCTGAGTCCGGCGACAGCAGATCCTTTTGTTCCGTCAACATGAATAGTGAGAAGGTCGTCTCTTCGCACCCTGGTTACCCATGACGAGTTGAAATGTGCGATAATACCACCTTCCAGTTCAAAAGTGGCATAAACTGCATCTTCAGCGGTGCAGGTATATGTTTTCCCCTGTTCATCAACTCTTTCAGGTATATGAGTTGCTCCCATGCAAAAAACTCCTTTCACTTTTCCAAAAAGGTTATCGAGTACGTATCTCCAGTGACACAGCATGTCAATAATGATGCCTCCGTCATCTTCTTTCCTGTAATTCCAGCTTGGTCTCTGGGCGGGAATTGTAAATCCTTCAAATACCCAGTAACCGAATTCTCCCCTTATTGAGAGTATTTTACCGAAGAAACCACTTTCGATCAGGCGTTTAAGTTTTATCAGGCCGGGGACCCATAATTTATCCTGGACAACACCATGTTTCACCCCGGCTTCTTCGCATATCCTGAATAATTCAAGGGCTGATTCTGTATTTACTGCTACAGGCTTTTCACAATAAATATGTTTACCTGCTGCAGCAGCCATTTTCACTGCTTCTGCACGCCGGCCGGTTGTCTGGGCATCGAAATAAACAAGGTATTGAGGGTCATTAATAACACTTTTGAGATCGGTTGTATATTTCTTTATACCTGATAATTCAGACAGGGTTTTAAGTTTATTTTCGTTTCTTCCGACCAGGATCGGATCAGGCATAATATATTCAGAGTCACTGATTTTAACTCCCCCCTGTTTAATGATTTCGAGTACAGATCTCATTAAATGCTGGTTGGTACCCATACGGCCGGTAACGCCGTTCATGATGATGCCTGTGTGATGTATTTTCATAAGTGATTGTTTTTTCGGTTTCACAGAGAGCCACAGAGGTTTCACAGAGAGCCACAGAGAATAATTTTTTTCTCTGTGTAACTCTGTGTAATTTATGTATAATTCATATATGCGTATTTGATCTTTTCAAGATATTCTTTCTGCTCCATTGCCCAGTATTTATTTGAAAAAACTTCCACTTCATTAAAGCCGGCAAATCCTGCATCTTCCATCCATGAGCGGATTTCCGGGATGTTAATGCATCCATCTCCCATGAGTCCCCTGTCGTTAAGAAAGTCAGTAGTGGGAACATTCCAGTCGCAAACATGAAATGCGAATAGGTGGTTATTTGCAGCAGATCGATAAATTTCTTCTTTAAGGGTGGGATCCCACCATAAGTGGTATACATCCACGGCCACGCCCACCATTTCAGAATTAATTTCCCCGGCCATATTGTTCGCCTGGGTC
>CAYVTV010000253.1:0-5629 GCA_964454295.1 uncultured Bacteroidaceae bacterium | reverse complement strand
TGAATTATCAAGGATTTCAAAGAACGTTATTTATTTTTTAGTAGACACTAATGATAATTTTAAATAAACTACTCGTTTGCTTCTGAAATCTTAAATATAAATTGAAGCTGCACTTTGATACGCACCGGCTCCAAGGTTGTCTTTTGATCCTTTGAAGCCCGGCCCCCCGGCAGCAACATATCCATAACTTGCACCGGAAACATCAGGACTAACCCAGAATGCATATAATTTGCCATTCTTCAGCTGAAACCGGAATCGAATCTTTTTTCCTGCCCATTTTGAGAGATCACTGACTCCTTTCCATTTGACTAATTGCAATGTGCTGTCGCCAGATACCGGAATACAATCAGCAAAAGACAGTTCAGGTATAAGCCTGCTATTCTCGTCCAGTAATTCGACTTTCAATTCACCCCGGGAACAATCGGCATTAACAAACATATATTTCCCTGAAAAACAAACCGGTCGTGTAGTCAAAATTCCTTCACTTTCTTTTGCAGACATAGAGGCAAATCCGTCACGGCGCAGAACAGCCATTCCGGTACTGCCATGAGCATACATCCCTATTTTACCCCCCGGTTTGTTTTCATCACCTCTGAATCCTGTATAATAGAACCATAGCTGGTCTCCAACGATAACACAAATACCTCCGACTGATTGCACATACCCGCGATCCCATTCACCCCTCTGGCGGGCAGCCGGAATAAACGGACGCCTGTCAGGTCTGTGCCAGTGAAATCCGTCACGACTGAATGAAAGCATCAATTCCGTTATTTTTGGAATACCTTGTCTATCACAATCTTTATTGGGAGGTCCAAGATGAATCTGATGAATTCCAAGCATCAGACTTTCATAAGCTACGGCCGACAAATTGTAAAGCTGAGCCTTTTCTCCGATAACAGGATCAGGAGAATCAAATCTGTCCGCACCCATCCAGAAAACTGCATCATCCCTTGTCCACCTCGCCCCTGAGAGGAAGTCGGAATGTTCGTGATAATAACGTGCACGCCCAATACCGCTCCCAAAAGGATCTCTCCACGAACGGATACTGTATATCCATTTCCTGCGGAATGGATTGTAAAACATAGTGCTCCGGTCACCGCAGTATCCTGTCGGCACAGGATCACTCCAATGAATACCGTCCGCCGAGACAAAACAATAGCCATGATCAGCGCCTGCAGAATTGGGCCCGCGCAAAAACATTTTAAACCGCTCAGCGGGATTGTCTGTGTCATGATCTATAAAGACAGTCGTAGAATCAGGACGGGGATTGTTAAACAACAGGTTATTGCCTGACCCCAGATCTGGTCTGTTCCACCTTATCCCGTCAACACTGATTGCATATGCCATATTTTCCAGCCACTCAGCCTCATACCACATTTTAAAGATTCTCTCTTCCGGATCCCACCAAACACCTCCGTCTTTAGGACAAGCTACCGGACGTCCTTTATCTCCCTTTTCCAATGCAGTTTCCGGTTTAAAAACAGGATTGCTGACATATTTCCTTGCCCTGTGAAATTCTCTTGTCAGATCGGTGCTTTCAATTAGAAAATCATCAACAAACAGCTGTCGGCCAATATCGATGGGGATAACCTGCGGCGGAGTTTCAAGATAAGGTACCGGCATTCTTTCGTATGAGTCCTTATCCATATAGTCAGGCGGCCAGATAGCCGGGAGACGGATACCATTGTATAATAACTCCCCGTCAATCGCAGCCTCAGACCCCTGCATCCTCTCTGATCTATCAGCAAAATTCCAGCCTGATCTCAAAGAACCTGGCATGAATATTCCCGCTGCACTGTAAAGTGATGTATTCTTTAAGAAATTTCGTCTCTTCATATGCATGAAATTATAATAAAGCCCATGCTTCCTTAAATACTCTTATGGAATTTGCCAACACAATACTACTCCTCTCCCCTGACATGGGTTTAACCTCGAAACTAATTACCGGCTTGTCATTTGAAGATTTTATACTATTTTTATTTAACCACCCTGTCTCAAACAAAACAGAAAAAAATTCCCTCACCTGCTCCACATCATTCTCACCCCCTTCTATCCCAAACCTCGGATGCAGATCACCGTAAGCAGGATGAGTTTTATCTCTCAGAACACAATTGCCGATGTGAAGATGGGTGATGTATTCAAGGCAACCTGATAAAGCAGCTTTACTTGTTTCATATTGTAACGGAAAATGAGAAAGATCCAGAAGTAATCCAAAATTCGAATAATTCTTCCGTACTGCAGCTGCAACTCTATTGGCAATATCAGACGGCCCCACCAGGCAGCTCTTGTCTACATCAAAATCAAATGATTCCAACTCAAACATTAATCCGTACTGCTGACTGTATTCGCATAACTCTTCCAAAGAGTGAAGTAACTTCTCAGTTGCTCTGCCCTCCAACTCTTTTCCGGGATGAGGACCTGATAATACAGCAACTCCTCTGACCCCTAAATATGCAGCTTCATCAATGCATTTCTTTATTTCACCCACCGCTTTCTTCCTCACTTCTTCGTTTAATGAATTCAAATCCAGTTTATTCGACAGAATAACGGGCTGGGCACCATAGGCCGAAACAACATGACTGCTCTTGAGCATGTTCTTTACCTCTTCCCGAACTTTATCATCCCTGATATGAGTTATCTCAACGGCAGTAAAAAAATCATTTGACAAAATAGTCTCCAGTGTCTCAATTATAGGACCCTCACCTTTCATAACTTCAGGAAAAGACATGAAGTGAATGGTGCCCATATGAAAAAATTTATTCCATGATTCAAGCATATCGCATCCTCCTTTTTTAATTAGTTTATTTAAAATCAAGTAATAATTCCGCCTGCAATATTTTTATAAAGTGCTAATAATGAGTGTTTTGTTAAAATATTCCAGTATTATGCTTTCTGTTGATAATCAACACTTTGCGCCTCTGGTCTTTGCGTTTAATTTAATTTAGCGAACTCTGGTTAATCAGCACCACCATCAAATCCATCACATTGGTTTGTGTCGGGCCGGTGATTATCAGCCCGCCTTCCTTCTTAAAAAAATTATACGAATCAAAATCGTTAAGATATTTCTCAATATCTAATCCAAGGTCTCTTGCATTTGGTAATGTGAATTGATCAATCACAGCGCCGGCAGCATCTGTAGGACCATCAGTCCCGTCAGTACCTCCTGATAAAAACGTGATCCCCTGCATTCCTCCCAGCAATTTTGCAGAAAGCAGCGCCAGGTGCTGATTCCTTCCTCCTGACCCGGTACCACTTACCTTAACCGTTGGCTCACCGGAAAACAATAAACAGCAATTTCTATCAGGACTACTCTTATTTATATCCATAGTCTTTTCAACAATATAATCTGCCACATCACTTATGTCCCCATCTATCTTATTTGAAATTATTTTTGTCTCATATCCGAAAAATTCAGCCTTTTCCTTTGCAGTCTTTAGCGCCAGGGAATTATTCCCTATTATAAAATTACTCGTATTCCTGAATACCTTGTCTGATACTTTAAGTGTTTCGGGTCGTTTATTATAAAAACCCTCCTGAAGCACCCTGTAAATTTTCTCAGGAATCTCATTCTCAACATTATACTTTCTGAGTATAGAGATAGCATCAGCAAAGGTTGTGGGATCGGGAGCTGTTGGCCCGGAGGCGATGGCCTCCAGCGGATCGCCAATGACATCTGAAAGTATCAGACTTACTATTTTCGCCGGATATGCCGATTTAGCCAGTTGCCCGCCCTTAACCTTAGAGATGTGTTTACGGATACAATTTAATTCAGTAATATCTGCTCCGGATTTTAATAAGATGCTGTTAAGCCGCTTTAAATCTTCAAGAGTACATCCCTGTGGGACATCAACCTGAAGTGCGGAACCTCCTCCTGAGATTAAACATATTACCAGATCGTCCTTTCCTGCCTTGTTTACAATCGACAGTATCTGTTCCGTTCCCCTGATACCATTCTCATCCGGCACTGGGTGACCGGCTTCCGTTACACCTGTATATTTAAGGGGAGCAGAATGACCGTACTTGGTAATAACATGACCCGCCGTAATCCTTTTTCCTAAAACAGATTCTATTGCCCTTGCCATGATGGCACTTGCTTTCCCCATTCCAACAATATAGATATTCCCGGTAGCCGAAAGATCATAAGTCATATTCTCTAACCTAAGAATATTTTTTTCCATGGAAACAAAACGATTGATCAGGTTGTCAGGCTTTACGCTCTCTACACCGGTTAAAAAAATTTCTATGGCTGTTTTTCTGTTTTCCAATTTATATTGAGTTTAAAAATTACCGACTAACCGTAACATTCGCCATCTTCTCATAATACTTCACCAGGCTGCAATGATCCTCCTTAGCCAGTCCATCTGCCTTAAGTCCCTGCATCATTTCCATTACCGCAGCCGATAAGGGTAAAGGTATACCCAGACTGTGAGATGTCTCCAGAACATTATTCAGGTCTTTAACATGCAATTCTATCCTGAATCCCGGTGCGAACTTCCTGTCCATCACCAACGGTGCCTTGGCATCCAAAACTGTGCTCCCTGCCAGTCCCCCCCGTATCGCATTGTAAACAAGATCAGGGCTTACTCCGGCTTTCTGTGCCAGAACCAATGCTTCCGACATCGCTGAAATATTTATTGCCACAATAATCTGGTTACACAACTTGGCAACATTCCCTGCACCAATATCTCCTACATGAACCACTGATCCGGCCATCGATTTTATTAAATCATAATACCTGTTAAAGGTTTCCGCTTTGCCGCCTACCATTACCGAAAGAGTACCGTCTATTGCTTTCGGCTCACCTCCGCTTACCGGAGCATCCAGCATATCCACGCCTTTTTTCTCTAAAACCGAGTATATCTCACGGCTCACCAACGGTTTTATTGAACTCATGTCAATAACCGTCATGCCGGATGACGCTCCCTCAATAATGCCATCAGTTCCAAGAACCACCTCCTGTACATCAGGAGAATCAGGCAACATCGTGATCACTACTTCAACCTGTTCTGCAACTTCTTTCGGGGAAGATACAATCTGCGCTCCCAATGCACTGAATTCTTTCGTCACTTCAACACGTTTATCCATGACCACCAATTCATAATTGCTTTTAATGAGATTCTTACACATGGGCTTACCCATGATCCCTAAACCTATAAATCCTACTTTCATGCGTATAAAATTTAATTTTTAATGATATAGCTTTTGATATTATTTGTTATTCCTTCATGTCCTTCGTGATACCCTTCGTGTCCTTTGTGGTTCATTAATATGCGTATTTAACCACAAAGGACACGAAGGGTAACACAAAGGAACACAAAGGGCGGTATACTATCTTAATTTATAAAACATTAGAACATCCCCGGAGCCACAAAATAAACCAGTATCAATCCTATTATCCCAACAATAAAAGCTGCAAAAGACATTGGAATAAGGTTACGTTTGATAAGCACTCCCTCTACTCCGATCAATCCCACCGTGGCACACGCTGCAATCACATTATGCACACAGATCATATTTCCCAACGCAGCTCCGACATTCTGAATACCTACCACAATGACCCTTGAAATTTCCAGGTTTTCTGCAACAGAATACTGGAAAAGTCCAAATAACATATTGGAAACTGTATTCG
>CAYVTV010000252.1:0-5649 GCA_964454295.1 uncultured Bacteroidaceae bacterium | reverse complement strand
CTGGTGAACCTTCTTGTTATTAACATAAAACAACTGGTGCAGACATGCCAGGAAACTCTGAAGTATAAGTCCGGCAGTGAGATGAATACGATCGATACAGTTTCTGATGCGTATCTTTATTCAGTGGATGGCATTATAAAAGGATTTGGGAACATGGGAAATATTCCTGCATCCTGTTTTTTAGATGCTGATGAAGTAGTAGATGCTGCCGGACGGATAGTTCTGCCTTCTTTCTGCGATTCGCACACCCACCTGGTATATGCGGGAAGCAGGGAAGCTGAATTTGTACTGAAGATAAGGGGTTTCAGCTATGAGGAGATAGCACAAAAAGGAGGGGGCATTCTAAACTCTACAACGCTTTTACATAATACTTCTGAAGAACAATTATATGAACAATCTGTTCCCAGGGTACTTGAGATCATGAAAATGGGTACCGGTGCCGTGGAAATTAAAAGCGGTTACGGATTGAATACTGAAGATGAGCTAAAGATGCTCCGGGTTATCAGGAGGATAAGAAATGATTTCCCTTTGCTGGTAAAATCCACATTCCTCGGTGCTCATGCAATACCTGAAGCTTACCGCAATTGCAGGGATAAATATACAGACCTTCTGATCAATGAAATGATACCCAGGGTTGCTGAAGAGGATCTGGCAGACTACATTGATGTGTTTTGTGACAAAGGTTTTTTTACCCCGGAAGAAACCGACAGGATACTTATGGCAGGGGTAAAAGCCGGATTAAAACCTAAAATTCATGCCAATGAGCTGGGTTTTACCGGGGGAATAGACGTTGGAGTTAAACATGCCGCCCTTTCCGTGGATCATCTTGAATTTACAGGAGAAGATGAGATTAATATCCTGAAAAAAAGTGAAACCATGCCAACATTATTACCGGGCACCTCTTTTTTCCTGGGAATTGATTATGCTCCTGCCCGTAAAATGATAGATGCCGGCCTTCCCGTTGCCCTTGCATCCGACTATAACCCGGGTTCTTCTCCCTCGGGGAACATGCAATTCATTCTTTCATTAGCCTGTTTAAAGATGAAGATGCTTCCTGCTGAGGTAATAAATGCCGCTACGATAAACGGGGCATACGCCATGGGAGTGGAACGGGAAGCGGGAACAATAACTCCCGGGAAACCGTCTAACTTTTACATTACTGAAAAAATACCTTCTCTTGAATTTATTCCATACTCCTTCGGATCTGATCTGGTCTGGAAGGCTTTCCTAAGAGGCGAAGAAGTTTAATAAATAAAAAATAACCCTGACAGGGTTCTAAACCCTGTCAGGGTTATTTTTTATTTAAGGGGGGGTATATAATTAAATATCATAAAAAAAAATATATCCCCCCTAAAGAAATAGGGGGTAGAATTAAAAAAATAATAAAATATTTTTTTATACCCCTAAAATATATATATTTGTAACCAAAAAACTCTAAATTAATTTAAATTGTTACAAAGATGAAAGCAAAGATTACAAAATGTTATGCATTGATTCTGCCGGCATTATTTATTTTACCGGGAGGATTATTAGCTTCTGACGGAAATGGGGTGGATTCGGGGGTGACTGCCTGGATGCTTACTTCCACGGCTCTTGTTCTGTTGATGATACCGGGTCTGGCTATGTTTTATGGCGGACTGGTGCGTTCAAAGAACGTGCTGGGAACGATTATGCACAGTTTTGCCGCTATGGGTATTATGTCTGTGACATGGGTGGCAGTGGGTTACAGCATGAGTTTTGGGAGTAATGTATTAGGGGGGTGGTTTGGATGGAACCCGGATTATCTTTTTTTACGCGGCATTGATGAGAGTATTATGGAAGCGGGCGTGCCGGAGTATGTATTTTCCATGTTCCAGGGAAAATTTGCCATTATCACTCCTGCGCTTATTGCGGGAGCTTTTGCCGAGCGCGTTTCTTTTAAGGCATATTGTGTTTTTATTGCCCTGTGGGGGATAGTGGTGTACAATCCTCTTTGTCACTGGGTTTGGGCAGAGGACGGATTCCTGTTCAACCTGGGAGCGAACGGAGCCATAGATTTTGCCGGTGGTACGGTAGTGCACATCTCGGCCGGAGTAAGCGGGTTGGTTGCTGCCCTTTATCTTGGTGCCAGAAGGGGTTTCCCTTACCAGATCGTACGTCCCAATAACCTGGTTATAACCATGCTGGGTGCAGGATTGCTGTGGGTAGGCTGGTTTGGCTTTAATGCCGGAAGCAGTATTTCCAGCGGACTCAGTACGGCACAGGCGTTAACAGCAACACAGGTGGCTGCAGCTTCAGGCGCACTGATGTGGATGATCATTGAAGGATTGCACCATGGTAAGGCAACAGCATTGGGGTTTGCGAGCGGGATACTTGCCGGACTGGTAGCCGTGACACCTGCGGCAGGTGTTGTTCAGCCATACGGAGCATTAATACTGGGAGCACTTGCATCCTCTCTCTGTTATCTGGCGATCAGTATGAAAAACAGGCTGGGCTATGATGACAGTCTTGACGCATTCGGAGTTCACGGAATAGGTGGTATAGTAGGAGCTTTGTTTCTAACTTTCTTTATACGGCCTTCATGGATGCAGGAAGCTGCTGAATCCTACGGGGCAAACTGGACAGTCTGGAATCAGTTTGGAGTTCAGGCTCTTGCTGTGGGTATTGCCATTGTTTATGCAGCTGCACTCACGCTTATTATTGTTTTTGCCATTGATAAAATTATGCCTTTCAGATCCAAAGAAACAGAGGAAATGTCAGGACTGGACAGAACATATCACGGCGAGAGGGGATATGGAATGCTGAATCCGAATTAGTTATCAAGTGATTAAGTGATTGAGTGGTTGAGTGGTTAAGTGGTAGAAACGCAACGGCTGTGCGTCTGTGACAGGGATTTGGAGGATCGCTTGCAGTGTGTACATTTAGTTATAACAATTTAGTATTCATTCTTTTAAATATATACTAATGAAACTTATTATTGCAATTATTCGTGAAGCTCAGCTTGATAAGGTCAGAGAAGCTCTGATTGATGCTGAGATTACCAGGATTACTGTAAGTCGTGTTTCAGGGCACGGACAGCAGAAACTGGAAGAAATGCACAGGGGACAGATGGTTGTTCCCAACCTTATTCCCAAGATCAAACTTGAGATTGCCGTGAATGACAGTTTTGCGGATATTACCGTTGATGCAATTATTCAGGCGGCAAGAACCGGAGAAGAGGGTGAGGTTGGGGATGGGAAGATATTCATTCTGTCATTGGAAGAATGTATAAGGATCAGAACGGGGGAACGGGGGGGGAAGGCGATTTAATATTTTTTTATTTTTAACCCTGACAGGGTTTGGAACCCTGTCAGGGTTAAAAATAAAAAAAATAAATTATTTATATTTGTATAAAAGATATCTCCTTTATACAACTGACCATGAGAATTCTAGAATGTGTCCCGAATTTTTCCGAAGGCCGTGACCCGGCGCTGATAAAACAAATAACAGATGTTATTGAATCGGTTGATCTGGTAAAGTTACTGGATGTAGATGCAGGTAAAGCGACAAACCGGACGGTGGTTACTTTTGCCGGTGATCCTGACGCGGTTGTGGAAGCAGCATTCATGGCCGTAAAAAAAGCATCTGAATTGATCGATATGTCGCGGCACAAGGGTGAACATCCGCGTTTTGGCGCTGCTGATGTGTTACCCCTGGTACCTGTCAGTGGCATTACCATGGAAGAAACAGTGGAGTATGCAAGGACGCTGGGAAAGAGAATAGGTGAAAAACTGGGGATACCTGTATATTGTTATGAGCATGCAGCTTTTAATGAAAAAAGAAAAAACCTGGCTTATGTCAGAAGCGGAGAATATGAAGGACTTGAATCCCGGTTCTCTGATCATGAGTGGAAGCCTGATTACGGTCCTGCCGTTTTCAACAGGAGATCGGGAGCTATTGCGGTTGGGGCGCGGGATTTTCTTATAGCATACAACATTAATCTTAACACCACCAGTGTGCGTCGGGCCAACGCTATCGCTTTCGACGTACGGGAAAAGGGGCGCGTTAAACGGGAAGGGAATAAACTTACAGGGAAAATTATAAAAGATGAACAAGGAAAGCCTGTTTATGTTCCAGGCACACTTAAATCAGTTAAAGCGATAGGATGGTACATTGAAGAATACGGCGTTGCCCAGATATCCATGAATCTGACGGATATTGCAGTTACTTCCGTTCATACAGCTTTTGATGAAGTATGCAGGAAGGCGGAAGCAAGGGGGATAAGGGTTACCGGGTCAGAACTGGTAGGGTTGATACCGCTGCGGTCGATGCTGGAGGCTGGAAAATATTTCCTTAAGAAACAAAGAAGATCTGCCGGAGTTTCTGATAAAGAGCTGATAAAGATCGCTGTAAAATCACTCGGACTTAGTGACCTGTATCCTTTTAAGCCGGAAGAAAAGATCATTGAATACTTATTAAGGGGAATGACAGGGAGTGGTCCCGGACTCACATCTCTGTCAGTAACCGGCTTCATAAATGAAACAGCTTCCGAATCACCTGCGCCTGGCGGAGGGACGATCAGTGCGTGCATGGGGGCATTTGGCGCCGCTTTGGGCACAATGGTGGCAAACTTATCAGCTCATAAACGAGGATGGGATGATATGTGGGAAGAATTCAGTGAATGGGCGGAAAGAGGTAAGGATATACAGGATGAGCTATTACAACTTGCTGAGGAAGATACCCGTGCATTTAATAAAGTTATGGAAGCCCTTACCATGCCAAAAACTACGGAAGAAGAAAAAGAAACCAGGGATAAGGCTATATATGAGGCAACAATAAATGCGATCGAGGTTCCTTTTAAAGTTATGCAGACTGCATACAAAGGGTTTGATATTATTGATGCTATGGTTGAAAAGGGCAATCCCGGAAGTGTGTCGGATGCAGGAGTAGGAGCATTGGCTTTAAGATCGGCCATTCTTGGAGCCTGGCTGAATGTGAATATCAACATTTCAGGATTTGATGATAAAAAAGCTGTAAGAAAATTCCTTGAAGAAGGTGAATTGCTGGTGCAAAAAGCCGGTGATAGAGAAAATAAAATCCTTTTTATACTTAAAGAGGATAAAGGTATTGGTTGAGATAAAAAACCACCAGGGTACAGGATGTAGTTTAAAACAGGCGGCTATTCCACTTTATGCACTCCTGCTCCAACACCTGCAATATAAAAATCAGCAGTTAATCCGGTACGTTTGTAGTAATTTTTCCCGACATTATCAATAAAGTCATTAATTGCATTTTCACTGACAAGGCTAACCGTGCATCCGCCGAAGCCGGCTCCGGTCATTCTTGATCCTGGTACACCGGGAATCTTTCTTGCTTCTTCCACCAAAGTATCCAGCTCTATTCCCGTAACTTCATAATCATCGCGAAGAGAGTCGTGTGATTCATTCATTAGTCTGCCAAAAGTTATCAGATCATTGGCTTTAAGTGCATTAACTGCATCCATGGCTCTTTGGTTTTCTGAAATCACATGTTTTGCTCTCCTGGCAACCGTGTCATCGCCTATAATGTCAATGATCTTTATAAAAGAAGGATAGTCAAGCTGACTCAGGTTTTCAATCTTTCCTGCTTTGCTGAGTTTTTCGACAGCCGTTTCGCATTCACCCCTGCGCTCGTTATATTTGGAATCGGCAA
>CAYVTV010000251.1:0-5692 GCA_964454295.1 uncultured Bacteroidaceae bacterium | reverse complement strand
TTCCTTCCCGCTACGGGCACATCGTTGACCCACACATTAAAACGGTCAAGTTTATACAGGGAATCCGACAGGCTGACCACCAGTTTCTTTAATGGCTCAGTAATAGATACTGCAAAATCTTCAATATTAAGTATCTCTGAAACAGGCGTATGCCAGCCGGAGCTGAACATTTCCTCAGTAAACCCTGCTTTATTCAGACGTTTAAGATAAGCCTTCCTGTACATCTGTACCAGTGATGGATCCGTATTTCCCAATTGTTCCAGAACCTTATCCGGACGGTTGTACTGCAGATCCCACTGGTCAAAATCATACAGTTTACTTCCTATTCGCCATGACAAACTCTTAACCCCCCTGGGCGAACCCATGTAATACCCTGAAGGCAGGATAAATACATAATCATTATCATCAACCCCCAGGAAAGAAACCCGTTCTTCACCTGTCACTATGCTGTGCAGGCTTATCTTTGAATTAATATGACTCACTATTGCCGCCCTTTCCCAATCAATATCGGAGGGGCGGGTCGAACTGATATCAATGTTGCGGACAAGCTTTCCTGATGATGTATTCCATAAATCCAGAGGCTCATATTTCGTTATGTATCCCAGGTCGTTTGCCCTGAAGGAGGTGGTGAGAAGATAATTCCCGTCCCTGCTGAAGAAGGCAGAACCCGCCATTCTGCCGGGATCATTCCATCCCGGACTGTGACGGAGTGCACCTGATTGAACGTCCCACAGGGTAAATGCGTTTTCTTCAGAAAGGGTCAATATACTTCTTCCATCCGGACTAAAAGGCGGGGAAATAACCCCATTAGCCGGCAAGGTTGTGCCCTCAAAATTGCGTGTGGTCACTCCCGAGCTTACTTCAATCAATGCGGTATTGGAAACCACCCGGTAACCATCACCACCCTGAAGCCTGTATCTTTCGTCAAAACGTATTGTACTCATTTCAACCGCCAGGTTCTTTCCATCGGGTGAAAATGGTTCGGAAGCAATCCCGCCGGTTTCCATTTCAAGCGGGATATTATATAACAACCCGCCGTCAGCAGTATTCCACAGTTTGATATCAAAAGAAGAATGGGTTACTATGTATTGGTCATCCGGACTGAATATTAATGAACTAAACCCTGATTCATGATCAATCGCGGGCACCGGTGGAATATCCGAAATATCTTCACTTTCCCCTAAAGTAAGCAGAATCTCTCCTTTCTCCGTATCCCAAAAACTGCATTTACCATTCAGACTTGCAAGCAATACTCTCCCGTCGGAACTAAAAGTATACTGTGCTCCTTCAAAAACAGGGAATTCAATAAAGGATTTCTCCTCACCTGTCTGGACATCAATGATCTTCAATCCATTTTCCCTGATCTCAAATACACTTCTTCCATCAGGAGTATAGTCAGCGAGCCTGTCTGTATTTTCAGCCAATGGAAGCCAATCCCCTTTCTCCATATCCCATATCTTGTCGCGGCCATCGTAATGTCCCAGGATTGTTCTGCCGTCAGGGCTGAAGGGACCTGTGAAAACCTTATCTGAAAGGTAAAAGTCAAATTCTTCAGGTTTATTTTGCGGTTCAAAACTTTTTAACACCTTCCCGCTAAGACTCTCAATGATTGTGGTAGTGCCATCCGAAGCGCTCAGCAATACATACTTTCCGTCAGGACTGAACAGGAATGTCTCAACTGATAAGGGATCATTCGCCTTATCCTCCGGGAATGCAAACATATTTCCGGAACCAAATGGCAATGCATTATTGAATTTCCATTCAAAATCCCGCACTTCCTTCATTACCTGAAAATCCCACAGTTGCATGTTCCCGTTTGGTGTAATATTCATAAAATATCTGCCGTCACTGCTAAAATGCTGGTCAGGGAAGAAGGGTTCTTCCAGTTTAAAGGCTTTCAGGGTTTTTCCTTTCTTCAAATCTATAACCTTAATCACCCCGTCAAAATTGGCGGTAATAATCTTATCTCCGGCGGGAGTGAATCTGATCAATGAGGGAACGGAACCAAAATCCCCGTTATCAGCCGGTATACGTATAATAAGTTTTCCGGTCTGAGTGTTCCATATATTTATCTCCCCTTTTCCGGAAAAGGTAATGATCTTGCTGTTATCCTGACTAAATGCATTCTCCGGACAACTTTCCCCCTTTAAAGAAAAGATAACCTCTCCTGTTTTGGCGTTCCTGACTTCAGTAGTATACCCGGGTCCTGAATAAAAATCTGTCTCATCAGAATTCATCGTAATAAGGTACCGGCTGTCGGGACTAAACGGATCAGCGGGGAAAGTGAGACCGGATTCAAGCACATATAGAATGTGGCCTGTTAACGCATCCCGTACTTCAGGTTCTCCAGGTGAGTTGAATAAAATTAAGATATTACCGTCCGAACTTAATACGGGGGCTTTAAGAGTACCTTCTCCATATCGCGGGGGAAGGAAATTCGCCTCACCAATACGGCTTATCTGGTTACCTGTATTCAGATTCCATATTCCTGCCGTCCCCTCACTTGTTGCAACCGCCAGGGCGTTACTGCCATGACTGAAAACAGCAAGAAGTACCGGGGCAGGGAAGTCTAAATGATATAATAATTCCCCCTCAGGCATACTATATATTCTGACAAAATTGGCGTAGCGGGTATAACATAAAATAAACCTGTTATCCGGACTGAATTTCGCATAGAATTCCGTATCATACCTTACCCTGTCAACCGCCGTGTCGCCAATGATGGAAAACAACAAGCTTCCGGTCCGTGCATCCCATAAATTTGCCGTTTCATTCTTTGAACCGGTTAATATATATTTTCCGTCAGGACTGAATTCAACAGAGTGAATAAGAATACTGTGCCCTGTGAGGGTGGCAGACAATCTCCCGTTCCTGATATCCCACAAACGGGCAGACCTGTCCCATGAATCCGTCAGCACCATGTTCCCGTCGGGACTGAATTTCGCGGTGGATATATATTTTGAATGACCTTTCAGTTCATGCCTGAGATGACCTGTTCCGGCTTCATATATACGTGGTATCTGGTCGAGCGATTCTGACCATAATCCCAAACCGGCATTTGCTGCAGCAGCAATAAAATTTCCGTCATGGCTGAAAGCGGCAGGATAGCTTCCCGGAATGACATCCTTTACCAGGTTATTTCTTATATCCCAAAGTTTGATACTTGCATCGTATGTTGGTATGAGCAACAGGTTATCATCCGGACTGAAGATCAATGCATTGATGGCTGGTGCACCCAGGCTGGAAGAGGGTATGGAGTAAAGCACCTTCCCGTCAGGCACCCGGATAATCCTTATCTCACCCTCTAATGTTAACAATGCAATAACATTACCTGCATTATTAAAAGTAAACAATTCTGTGGAACTGCTAAAAGCTCCGGCTAACTTACCGCTAAGGGTATCAAATATCTTTAAGCCGGCATCTGAAGAGATGGCAATGAACCGCCCATCGGGACTGAATTCTCCCTGGTACTGCAGGTCGGGGACTTTTTCAAATGTTTGGAGAATAGTCCCGTTTTGGGTGCCGGCAACAGTAACAGTGCCTTCATTGGTGACATACATGATCCTTAACCCATCGGGGCTGAATGGCCGTCCCATGCCATACGCTCCACTGAAATTATGAACCAGCTGCCAGTCGTCATCTTTTCTGCGCCACAGGCTGAGAATTGCGGTTTCCGAATCACTCAGGTCATTTTGGGATAACAACATGGTGCCATCATT
Source organism: uncultured Bacteroidaceae bacterium (assembly GCA_964454295.1). Lineage (GTDB taxonomy): Bacteria > Bacteroidota > Bacteroidia > Bacteroidales > CAYVTV01. The sequence goes on along the minus strand of CAYVTV010000251.1, from coordinate 1,973 downwards.
GCTGAATGCCATCCTTTCACGCAACAAAACCGGTGAAAATACTGATTCGAGAATGGCTCCTGTCTCAATATCCCATGTTTTAACAGTATTATCCCTTGAGATGGTAACAACCTGCGTGCCCTCAGTATTGAAAAATGCACGGAAGACATTATCTGTATGTCCCTGGAGATCATGCAATAACTTTCCACTGCGCACATCCCAGACTTTAGCGGTGCGGTCTTCGGAAGCTGTTGCGAGAAACCGGTTATCCGGACTAAAAGTCATAGTGTTGACATTACCCATGTGTCCGACAGGCACAACAAGTTCCGGCTGCTGAGCAGTTGAAATTATAGCCGCTGTTGTTAAAAGAGCGGCTGTTGCTATTATTTTCATTGTGTGATTAATATTTCATTCCAAACTTACGCGTATACCCGATTATTGGAAAAGCCATAAAACCTCCAAAGGAGCTTGTATATGTTTCCCAGAAGATAGGATTATATTTATCCGGAACAGGTCCAAAAGAGGAATACAAATAAGCTAATCCCAATTGCCAGCTTATTACATCCTTCCGGCGGTTAATAAACCGGAAACCTGACATGCCGAATATGGCAAACATATTTCGGCTATATATCTCCGACCTGTAATCAGTTTTATGATATGCAGTTTCTTTCAGTGCTACCTGTGTAATATAATTTTCTGATATAAAATAAATATGATCTGAGAATTCGGCCAATCCTGAGAGGTTAAGTACAGGGGTGTGTGTTGTGGAAGTAATTTCCCCGTCACCGGTATACAGATATCCTCCTCCTACAGTCATATTTTTTCTTTCTCCTCCCACTGTATAGGTTGCATACAGAAGATTACCAAAAAACTTTGTTCCCCAGGTACCTATCATCAGCAAATCGCCCAGTGCGAATGAAGAAATATCATTTACAGGAATTGATAATTTCGGGGTCAGATAGAAAGGCCACATACCAATGGTTGTACCCATCCCTATTGAAAAATCTTCACTTACACCATACTGAAGATCATGAGTAAAAAAATACAGCGTGTTATAATAGAGTTCCCCCTCTTCCAGGCTAAAAGATGAAGGAGAAAAGAAATAGCGTGTTTTATGTATACCGGGATCTACTTGTTCTAAAACCGGTGCTGATGTCCGGGTTGAATATGCCGGCTCAGGAGCGGGCTTTTCAGTAACGGGTAAAAACTTACCCGGCTCTTTAACAATTTCCGAAATAGCAAAATACAGCAGAAGTGCCTTCTCATTGTCAGCGGCTGTCATAACCCTGGTACCAATGTTTCTGATGCCGGCAGGTTTATCATGGCAGTCGTTTACCGTCAGTATCAGTTCATTGTTCAGGACAGAAGTACCGGCAAACCAGTAATCGCATTTTTTCCGGTAATCTACCATAGTAGTGAGTTCAATCCCATCGGCTTCCAACCGTTCTTTCAAAAACGTTTCCACTTCAGGGGTTATCAGTCCCGATTGGTCATTTAAAGCCAGCTTAGTCTGAGCAGTAAGGTGTGGGACGGCAATGATCGCTATCTGGACAGCAGCGAAGAGGAATAGTTTTTTCATAGTGTATGAAAGTTAAAGTTTTGAAAGGAAAGGCGGGTTGGATATAAAAACTAAAAGTATGAACATACGATTCTCTGCATAATTAACCAAAATAAAGCTATTTAAATGAGAAAATCAATAGAGGCTATCTGTTATATTGATGTGGCTGGGGATATAGGTGACGGGTGACGGGTGACGGGTGACGGGTGACAGGGAGAGGGATCAGGGGATCAGGGGATCAGGGGAGGAAGAGTGTGAGAGAGTCAACCTTTTTTTATAATTTGTGACAGGTGACGTGAGTAATCGAGTAATTGAGTAATTGAGTAATTGAGTAATTGAGTAATCGAGTAATCGAGTAATTGAGTAATTGAGTAATAGATTAGGGAGTGTTCACTTAACTGTGTCAGTTTCATAAATTCTATTTTCAAAGTAAATA
>CAYVTV010000250.1:0-5697 GCA_964454295.1 uncultured Bacteroidaceae bacterium | reverse complement strand
GGGTGAAATGATTGATTCTGAAGGGTTGAATATTCCCGAGCTATATTTTTTGTATGATTTTTTACGGCAAAAAAAAGAAACCGAACCGGGTAAAGCAGCTGCTGCAATCGACCTTGCAGGAGTGATAAATCATTTTAATATATCTCACGGCTTTATGGAAATTCCACACCCCTTCAAACAATATTCGGTACAGGGAAATGCCTTTTCCCTGAAGATACCTTTCACAGGCCATCCAATGTTCGGGCACGATATTATTTACACTCACCCTATGAACCACGGAGCTTCCATTGGCCGTACGGCAGAAATCGATTTTCTGTACTATGCAAAAAGTGTAAGTAACCTCGAAAATGGAGTTTATATGTCGGTGGGCTCGGCAGTGATGTCACCTATGATTTTTGAGAAGTCACTGTCGATGGCTCAGAACCTGGAAATTCAGCGAAACAGCCATATAGATAACCACTACATTATAGTGGTGGATTTGGCGAAATCAGACTGGAACTGGGATAAAAACGACGAACCGCCTTTGGACAATCCGGCTTATTACCTGCGTTACTGTAAAACATTTCACCGTATGGGGGGTGAAATGCATTACCTTACTGCAGATAACCGGGATTTTTTGTTGTCGCTCTACCAAAAGTTGAGTGCAAGCTGATAATTTTACAAAACGGTTTACAAATGTATTATGAATAAAAAAGAACCTATTCAACTCAAAAAAGAAGCAGAAGATCATTTGTTAAACGAACTTTTGCCTTTCTGGATTTCCCGAGTGGTGGATAAACAAAATGGCGGTTATATTACCCATTTCGACGAACAAGGCAAAGACACCGGTGAGGATGAAAAGTCCCTGATTGCTCAGACACGCTGCCTTTACACCTTTTCGTCTGCTCATCGCACGGGATACGGAAATGGCAGGCTTGCTGAAATAGCCAAACACGGAGCGGATTTTTTGCTTAATAAAATGTGGGATGAGAAATATGGTGGTTTTTTCTGGATGATGGACCGCAAAGGAAATGTAAAAACAGACCAGAAAATAATATACGGGCACAGTTTCGCTATATATTCGCTAAGCGAATACACCCTGGCAACCGGTGATATTCGGGGAATCGAATATGCTGAGAAAGTATTTGACCTGCTTCAGAAATATTGTGTAGACTCAATGTATGGGGGCTATTGGGAAATGTTCCATCGTAACTGGACACTTTGCGGTCCTGGTTCACAAGGTGGAGACCGGAAAACACTTGATGTGCACATGCACCTTATGGAAGGTTTCACTACACTTTACGAATATACCAGGAAGGATGTACACCGGCGAAAGTTGCTCGAAATAATTGAACTGCTGTTACACCGCATTATCCATCCCGTTTATAAAACAGGGATTCCGCAGTTTTATAAGGACTGGACTATTGCGCCACAAATCAAATTCAACATCATCTGGGGCTGGGATCGGTTTTCTGAAGAAGGACAAAAAGGCAATGCAACCGACAATACCTGCTATGGCCACAATGCCGAGTTTGCATGGCTGCTGAATCATGCAATTGAAATACTGCATGATGATCCGAAAAATTACATAGATTTATTCCGGACCATTTATAATCATACCGTCGATTACGGAGTCGACCATGAATTTGGCGGTGTTTTCGTGGAAGGACCGCATTCAGGGGGTGTTTACGATCGGGAAAAAGAATTCTGGCAACAGGCTGAAGTATTAATAGGACTGCTTGATGCAACTATCTTGCTGGGTGATGAAAAATACTGGGAGGCTTATAAAAATGTACACCGGTTTGTATTTGACAAGTTAATAAACAAAGGTGTTGGAGAGTGGTATCCGTTGCTTACGCGAAGGGGTGAACCAATATGGAGACATATGGGGCATTCATGGAAAATTAACTACCATACCATTCGGGCTATGATACAAAGTATCAGTCGGATGGAGAAGTTATTAAAGTAATCCAATACAACAACCTATCTCCACAGGATTAGAGCCTGATTATACGCGTCCTCTATACGCCATTGAGGTTTATGAAAGTAAATAAGTCCGTGTCCGGGAAGCATAATATCCATATCCTCTTTCGCAAAGCGACGAAGAGATTCAGTATATATTTCTTTATCAAAATCGTAGGAACCACCCCACCCGAAGTAGCCGGCCAATAATGTGCCAATGATGTCGCCACTTACAACAATACGTTTATTTTCGTGTTTAAAGAAGTAAGCAGTGCAACCCATAGAATGTCCAGGGAAATGACCGACTTCAATTTTAACACCCATCAAATTTAGCGTTTCCCCATCAGAAAGAATACGGTCAACCTCAAATGGCGTAAACCTTTTATGATATAGATAACCTGCACAACGTTCGTCTCCTTTAGATACTGCATCGGCGGTTTCGGCAATCGCTATTATTTTTACTCCTCTCTTTTTAAGAAAATGTGCGCCCCCAGCATGATCAAGGTGTGGATGTGTGAGCAAACAATACCTGATATCATTTGGATCTAAATCCCAGTACCTCATATTTTTGAAGATTTGTTCCATCGTATCTCCACATCCACAATCAAACATAATCAAACCATCTTCCTTCTTCAGAATGTATGAATTCCCGTCATTCCATAAAGCTCCAATCAAATCAAAGGTCACTCCATTTAAATCACCGCTAACCTGAAATAAATTTTTAAGTATTTGCATAAATGGAACTGTTACTTAAAGTAAATAAAGTGTTTTATTTGAAAGTAGTTAAAAATTAATACTTTGCTAAACAAAAAATAAATATAATAAAGTTTTAGAATTATTTTGGCATATTTTGCAGAATTTATTGACCTTAGTTGTTAAGCTAAACATATTGTATATGTAATAAAATGTTTTGTATCTATGAGTAAAAAAATCGTAGTAAGATACAAATTATATTACCTAAAGATTATGGAAAAGTTTGGAAAAATAGATTATCTGATAAATACCGCTGGGGGGAGGGGGATGCCACTTATACCACAACAAAGATTGAACAAATTATGGATATTACGCTGAATTATTTATCTTTAGGAGAAATATCTATTTTATACCATAACAAAAAATATGAGATATATTTTTAAAATATTGTTAGAAATAGATAACGTTGATATTATTATCTATAAAATATTTTATCAAAATGAAAAATTCTCAGTGTAAAGTATTCTGTATTACAACCTTTCTGATTCTGATGCCCTTTTTATTTACTGCAATAATGTGTAAACACAAGAATAAAGAACTACCCGAAACCTATCTACCCAAAGAACATTATGAGAAAAGTGAAGAAGAAGGAAGACAACAATTAACAAGGTTAAAAGCAAACTACAATAATTTACAGGAATGGGAGCAAAGGGCAGAAATAGTTCGGGTTGCAATTCTTAGGGCGACAGAATTAAAGCCCTTTCCTGCAAAATGCACGTTAAACATTATTCATACTGAAAAACGTTATTATAATGGATATTCGGTTGAAAACATAGCATTTGAGAGTCTCCAGGGGGTCTATGTAACAGGCACTCTGTATAAACCGGTAAAAGGAAATAAACCGTTTCCAGGTATTCTATGTCCCCATGGACATTTTGGCGACTGGGACAATCCTGAAAATTACGGTCGTTTTCGGGAAGATATGCAAAAGCGTTGTGCAAGTTTAGCCAGGATGGGGGCAGTTGTATTTGCTTACGACATGGTTGGTTATGGAGAAATGAGAGAGATTGGCTGGATCCATAGATATAAGAATACATTGAAACTACAGTTATGGAATAGCATAAGATGTGTTGATTTTATACTTTTAGTGGATGAAATTGATCCAACACGTATTGCAGTGACAGGGGCTTCAGGTGGCGGAACTCAATCATTTCTTTTAACCGCTGTCGACGACAGGATTGCTGTTTCAGTGCCAGTAGTGATGATTTCAGCACATTTTAACGGTGGTTGTGTTTGTGAGAGCGGGATGCCTATACACAAACATAGTGATTTTGAAACAAACAATGCAGAAATAGCTGCATTGGCAGCCCCTCGCCCAATGCTAATTGTTTCAGATGGTAAAGACTGGACTAAAAACTGCCCTCAACTTGAATTTCCTTATATTAAAGAGATATACCGCTTCTATGATAAGACTGAAAATATTGAGAGTGTTCATTTTGAGAATGAAGGGCATGATTATGGTTTTTCAAAGCGGAAAGCAGTTTATCCATTCCTTGCCAGGCATTTGGGGCTTGATTTAAAGGCCATAGAAAAGGAAAATGGCGAAATTGATGAATCGGATATCACGTTGGAAAGCTATGAAAAAATGAAAGTATTTTCTGAAAAGAATCCATTGCCTGATTATGCAATTCGAAGGAACGATATGGTAAAATGGGAATAGTATAGAAATTATGTAACCCAACAAATTTGGGACAGATTGGGGAAGTTTATATTTTGTTGGAAGGATGGAGAGAAGTAGTTTTATTAAGGGATTTAACTTTGAGTTTACTCCGACTTTTCAGAGTAGACTCAACAATTCAATCTAATGAAAAAACCATTTTTACTTCCTGCCATAATTATTTTACTTCAGGCTGTTTGCCATAATTGCAAACCTGTATCATATAACAAATCAAATTCCACATTTTTAAAGGAATATCAATTAGACTGGTGATCTTGCTCTGCCGGACACTGGCATGAAGTGGATACAACCTGCAGGCGATAAACCCGCATTGCCCGTATGGGGTCATGCTAAGGGAATTAGTGTGGGGATTTCATCCATTCAGGGTCCCGGAGGTTTATTTAAGATTTTCACACCCTATCTTGGACTTGGTACGCTAAGTGTAATCAACTACATAGCTGTTGAACCCATACCTGCAGGTTCTACCAGAAGAGGATTTTCTTAACTTGAAATCAGTGAACTTGATAATATGAGGGGAAAAAGGTTCTGGAGCTCGAACGATTCTTTATGTACAATACCTGGAAATGCAATATATCCTGCCAGAGGTATTATCAGTGAAGAAAATGGTTCTCAGATACTTACTGTTTTTATTTTTGTCGAACCTTTTGTGAATGGAGCCAGGGTATATCTTCGGTTACGTTTTTTTGAGGACAGGCCGCATGAATTTGAAATAGCCACCTATGCCTGCCCTGATTCAAAACAATTGGATTTTTGTATCATCACGGCTACAATGGGCAACCGTGCACGATTGAGAACCTTATATCTGAATAATAATATACAAATCACTTCACTGAATATTTGGCCAGATTGCAGGGATAATGATTTTGTCCCTCATGAAAGGATTCCGCTAAGGGATATGATCCGGGATCAGAAAGGAAGAGCTTATTTTATTGCGACACCAAATGAAAAGGATTTACAATCGGCGGAATATCATCCTAATACCGCAAATCACTGGAAGTATGAAGGAGATTTTGCAACCCAGTACTGGGTATGTGAAGAACCTTCACCCTATCTTGAAGGTCTGGTAAACGGCCGTTTTGTATATTGGGCCAGTACCACCCCGATTCCGGGAGGAATTTCGATTGAGAATTTTGAACTTAAGGACCCTTTTGTGAATGGAACCAGGTTCATCTTTGGCGTAACACCCATCACACCGGAAAAATTTATTGAAAGCTTGATGGAACAGAAAGCTCCGTTCAATTAAATAGAACAAGATCAGTGATATAAATGATAACGCGTTGTGCTATAAGACAGTTAAACGTCCTGAAACAGAAACCTGGTCTGTC
>CAYVTV010000249.1:0-5756 GCA_964454295.1 uncultured Bacteroidaceae bacterium | reverse complement strand
AATAACTTTGCGGGGAGGAAGAAGAAGGGATCACGGGATCACGGGATCACGGGATCGGGGGATCAAGTGGTTGAGTGGTTACGTGGTTGAGTGTGACAGGTGATGTGAGTAATCGAGTAATCGAGTAATCGAGTAATTGAGTAATTGAGTAATTGAGTAATCAGTAATTGAGAATTGAGTAATTGAGTAATTGAGTAATCGAGTAATCGAAGGGGGAATGCATTGAGACGCACGGCTGTGCGTCTTTGCAAGAAAACCGCGCCTCGCTTTCGCGTAGCTTCAGCATAGGCGCAGTGCCTCTCTGTGTAACTACGGCAGCCTTAAAACCCTCAACCAATTTTAGAAACATATTAATAAATTATCAGAAAATGAATTATACAAAAGAACAGGTGCTTGAAGCGTTGAAGCTTGTGAAGCATCCTGAAACAGGTAAGAATTTGATTGAGACAGGGATAGTAAGCAATGTTGCAGTTGTGAATAACAAAATAACTTTATCTCTGGCATATAAAAAACCTAACGATCCGTTTAAAAAATCTATTCAGTCAGCTTGTATAAAATCAATCCGGGTATATCTGGGTGAAGAGGCAGAGGTGTCGGTTGAGGAAAGTCATTCTCCTTCCCCTGAAAAAGAACAGAAGGCAGGGTTATCGGGAGTTAAAAATATTATTGCTATTGCATCCGGCAAGGGTGGTGTGGGAAAATCCACTGTTGCTGTGAACCTTGCCGTGTCCGCAGCAAAAACCGGGGCTTCTGTCGGACTAATTGACGCTGATGTTTACGGTCCGTCTATTCCGCGAATGTTTGATCTATATGGTGCGCGTCCGCAGATACGTATTGACGGAAATACCGAATATATCGTCCCCATACAAAAGCATGGAGTAAAGCTTCTTTCCATAGGTTTCTTTGTAAAACCTGAAGATGCATTGGTATGGAGAGGCCCTATGGCCACCAACGCACTGAAACAGTTATTACATCAGGCCGACTGGGGAGAACTTGACTACCTCTTTATTGATATGCCTCCCGGAACAGGAGATGTTCACCTTACTCTGGTACAGGAAGTTCCCGTAACGGGAGCTATTATCGTCAGCACACCCCAGCAGGTAGCCCTTGCTGATGCTGTGAAAGGTATTGCCATGTTCCGCGGGGACAAGATCAATGTTCCTGTTATCGGACTCGTAGAAAACATGTCGTGGTTTACCCCGGCCGAACTGCCGGAAAACAAATACTATATTTTCGGGAAGGATGGCTGTAAAAAACTGGCTGAAAAAATGAATATCGAATTCCTTGGTCAGATCCCTGTGATTCAATCCATTTGTGATGACGGCGATTCCGGACGCCCTTCGGTACTGGATGAAAACTCAATAGCAGGAAAAGCATTTGAAGAACTGGCAGCAAGAGTCATCAAAGAGACAGATAAACGTAATAAGGAAATGAAGCCTACAAAGAAAGTAGAGATCACTAATAACGAAGGTTGTGATGCAGTAAACAAGAATAATAATACATAATATGGATTTAACAAAAAAAGTGCAAAAGGCACTGGAAAAGATCAGACCGTACCTTCAATCCGACGGAGGAGATATAAGCCTTGTTGAAATCACAGATGATAATATTGTGAAGGTAAAGCTCTCCGGAGCGTGTCACGGATGCCCCTACAGTATGATGACCCTTAAAGCGGGAGTTGAGCAGGCGGTTAAAAAGGAAGTTCCTGCGGTGAAGGAAGTGGTGGCGGTTCAGTAGGGGCAATGTGGGGGTATAGTAGGGACATAGCTATGTCTTTGCCCGTGGTTACGTGGGTATATCACGGGACGAGTCCCTACGTAACCACTCAACCACGTAACCACTTACCCACTCACCCACTTCTCCCTCAACGCCACCGTCCTGTTAAAGACAAGCTTATCCTGTGAACTTAACGGATCAAGACAGAAATACCCTATCCTTTGAAACTGGAAATGATCAAAGGGTTTGGCGTGCTTCAGTCCGGGTTCAACATAACAATTCTCAAGTATCTTCAGTGAATCCGGATTAAGAAATTCCTTGAAATCCCTGTCCTTATGCCCGTCAGGCTCAGGATCACTGAACAGCCTGTCGTAAAGCCTTACTTCAGCTTTAATGGCATGGGGCAGCGAAACCCAGTGAAGGGTTCCTTTCACCTTACGGTTCGATTGTGGCCCGCCACTGCGTGTTTCAGGATCGTATGTACATCGTAATTCCTTTATTTCACCTGTTACGGGGTCTTTGACCACTTCTTCACACTTAATAATATATGCAGATTTGAGCCTGACCTCCCCTCCCGGAAAAAGTCTGAAGAATTTTTTGGGTGGGTTTTCCATGAAATCATCCTTTTCTATCAGTATCTCACGGCTGAACGGGATGGTCCTGCTTCCCATGCTTTCATCTTCCGGATTATTGATGGTTTCCAGTTCTTCTGTTTGTCCTTCCGGGTAATTTGTGATCACCAGCTTAAGGGGATCAATAACGGCCATAACACGGGGAGCTGTTTTATTCAGGTCATCCCTTACGCTATGTTCAAGAAGGGAAACGTCAATGATACCATCGGTTTTTGTAACTCCTGCCTTTTCTGCAAAATTCCTGATCGAAGCAGGAGTATAGCCTCTTCGCCTGAGACCTGAAAGTGTCGGCATCCGGGGATCATCCCATCCGCCTACCAGCTTCTTTTCTACCAGCTCGAGTAACTTACGCTTACTCATAACCGTATAGTTCAGGTTCAGTCTTGCAAACTCAGTTTGCCGCGGCCTTACCTTTCCCTCTTTATAAACCTGGTCGAGATACCATTCATATAAGGGCCGGTGCACTTCAAACTCCAGCGTGCACAGGGAGTGGGTTATTCCTTCGATATAATCCGACTGCCCGTGCGCCCAGTCGTACATAGGGTAAATACACCATTTATCCCCTGTTCTGTGATGCGATTTATGAATGATCCTGTACATCACCGGATCACGCATGTGCATGTTCGGAGATGACATATCTATTTTGGCACGTAGCACTCTCGCCCCTTCAGGAAATTCCCCTTCCCGCATTCTTCTGAAAAGATCGATATTTTCCTCCACCGACCGGTTCCGGTAAGGGCTTTCCTTCCCCGCCACAGTGGGAGTGCCTTTCTGTTCAGCAATTGCTTCAGAAGACTGGTCATCAACATAAGCATTCCCTGCTTTAATAATATCCACAGCCCACTCATATAACTGATCAAAATAATCCGAAGCGTAAAACTCCCTGTCCTCCCAGTCAAACCCAAGCCACCGGATATCATTCTTAATAGACTCCACATATTCCAATTCTTCCTTAATAGGATTCGTATCATCGAAACGAAGATTAGTCTTGCCGCCATACTTCTGCGCAATGCCAAAATCCACGCAAATAGCCTTGGCATGACCAATATGAAGATACCCATTAGGTTCCGGAGGGAAACGGGTATGTACCTTTCTGCCGTTTTTACCGGTTCTTAAATCTTCATCCACAATAGCCTCAATGAAATTCGGGCCGCGAGGTATAGTATTCTCTTCAGGTTTAGTATTCATATTTTTTATAGCCGGATTTAAGCATTTAACTTTAGTTTAATAAAATCTCTTCCCCTTTGTGTACCTTCGTGAAATCCTTCGTGTCCTTTGTGGTTAAATACATTTTCTGGTTAACCACAAAGTACACAAAGTACACACTAAGGTACACAAAGGAAAATAAATACAACTCATCTGGTTAAAGTTACAGCCACTGACTTCATCTTACCCCCAATGGGAGGATTCATTTTCCGTATTGTAATAGTGATCTTATGAATGCCACTGAATTCAGCGTAAACAACATCAATAATTCTCCTGGCAATATTTTCCAGGAGTCTGGATTTTTTCCCCATTTCCTGCTTTACCAGCTTATAAACCGACTGGTAGTTTAATGCATCCGCCAGGTCATCAGTATCGGCCGGCATGGTCATGTCTGTTTCAATGGTAAGGTCAACTAAAAACTTATTCCCAACTATCTGCTCCTCCGTATAATGACCATGGAAGGCATAAAATTCCATGGCTTCAAGCTGAATTTTTCCCATGTTCAGTATATTTTAACCGGCGCAAAGTTAATGTAATTAGTGATAATTTTAAAGTATTCTTCCCCTTTGTGTTATCCTTCGTGTCCTTTGTGGTTAAATACATTATACGGTTAACCACAAAGGACACGAAGGGTTTCACAAAGTAACACAAAGGAAAAGATTTCAATATATATTATTTTGTTCCGTAATAAAGATTCTGTTATCTGCGAAACTTGAGTTATTTTTACTTTTTTGAAAGATTGTAGCATATACAAACATGATCAGATTTCTGTTTCAGGATTTTACTCTGCTTGATGATAAAAAAGACAGGCTGTTGCTGGTTTTGATCTGCCTGGTATTCAGCGTTATCTTTGTCAATCTTTTTGTTCCTTTTAATATTAACCGCTGGTATTCGGACTCGGGTATAATTAAGTTTTTACGTTTATCAAGCTATGGAGTGATTGTTTCGGCAGTGTTATCCGTTTCACAGTTCCCTGTGAGAAATGCACTCCGGATAAGGAAAATGAAAGTTTATACATTCCTGATCTGGTTTTCCTGCGAAATTATTTTTACCAGCCTGGTTTATATTCTGCTATACGGGAATATCATCGGTAACTTCATAAACGATCTGATTTTCTCCCTGAAATATACCTTCCTGGGAATATGTTTACCTTACTCATTTTCGCTGGGTATAATTTATTACAAAAAGCAGGAAAAGGAAATCCTGCGTCTTACGAGAGACACAACAAAAGGACTTATTTCTTTCAGAAGTGAAACCGGAAAGATTAATTTTTCCATGCAGAAATCAGACATTTTGTATATTGAATCCCTTGACAATTATACTTCGGTGTATTATCTGTCGGACGGAAAAACTCAGCGGAAGGTACTTCGAAATTCCCTGAAAAATCTGGAAGAGATACTTTCTCAAAAAGGATTTATACGATGTCACCGGTCCTTCCTTATAAACAGTCAGAATATTGATCTGGTTAACAGGGAGTCCGGAAAAATAAGTATTAAGCTGAAAGGCAGCGACCGCCTGTTTACTGTTTCACGTAAATATTTACCCCTGATTTACGGTCATTTATCCTGATCATAATTCACTCGCCCCTGATTATTGTCATTTATCCCATTTTTTTGCATGGTAATTCAAGGCGCTTCATCTTTGTGGCATGTTAAATTTAAAATTTTATATCATGAAAAAATTATTTGCTTTTTTATTTACCCTTGCTTTTCTGGCAGGTATCTCTTATGAGGCCGGTGCAACAGATAAAAGGATGACAGGAGTATGGCAGTTTGAAGCTCCATCAGCACCCTATGGCTATCAGAAAGGAACTATTACCATTGAGGAAAAGAACAATAAGCTGGTGGGTGAAGTGAAATTTACCGATGGTTACAAAATTGAGCTTAAGAATATCGTCATAGAAGGTGATGTATTAACGTTCGGATTGTACGTTGACTATAATTACATCAATGTAAAAGCACAGGTTGATGCGAAAAATGTATTGACCGGTGAGGCGCAGACACCTGAAGGAGCTGTGAAGATCACAGCGAAGAAGGGGAATGAGTGATGGGTGACGAGAGTAATTGAGTAATCGAGTAATTGAGTAATTGAGTATTTGAGTAATTGAGTAATTGAGTAATTGATTACACTGGTTTTATTGCTGCTTCCTTCGACGCTGTCCGGCAGAAAAAGCCGGACAGGTCTGGCTTGGTTGATAATAGA
>CAYVTV010000248.1:0-5794 GCA_964454295.1 uncultured Bacteroidaceae bacterium | reverse complement strand
GTATGCGATAGGGGCGTATGCGATAGGGGCGTATGCGATAGGGGCGTATGCGATACGCCCCTACGGTCACCATCGCAAACCATTGGGGCTATTGTTCGTGGATATAAATCATCGGTTACAAAACAATTGGGATTATTGGGATTTAACGAAAAATTATGGCAACGCAATTATTATGAACATATAATCCGGGACGAAAAATCGTATCAACGTATTTCGGAATACATTATTAACAATCCGGCAAAATGGAATGCTGACAAATTTTATATAGAATGAATTAGATTATACTACTACCTATTGGAGTAGCACAGAGTTCAATCCTCCAAGCGCGTGCACCTTTAACTTCCACGGTGGTACTGCAGGTTACAATGATAAGGCGAATACCATAAGCGTACGTGCCATCCGGGATTTCTAGTTGTCTGACTCTTTGGGGTTTGAGGCGAAGCCCATCCTTTATATCTTCGGCAATACCCATGGCGCCCTGTATTCCGGCTTCGCCAAAGTATCCGCTTCCCTGTCATTTATAAACTGCTGTTTCTCCCCATCCCAGAATACTTTGCGTCCCAGCCGGTAGGATATATTCCCAAGATGTGCAAATCGGGCTATATGAGCACCGATCTCTATGTCACAGTTAGGTTTTTCCCTTGTTTTTATACAGTGGATGAAATTGGCAGTATGCATTTCCAGCCCTTTTCCTGTACTTTTCTGAAGGGGAACTCCTGCGTATCCTTCTTTTACCCCGAATCCTCTTGATTCGGGAATAACTTCCCATCCCTGCCTGTCAACTACCAGAGTGCCATGTTCCCCGGTGAATGCCACCCCGTGCCCTCTTCCGTAATTAGCTCCATAAATACCGATTGTATGATCCCATAACAGTCCGAAATCACCGAAATCGTAAACAGCCATCATGGTATCGGGTGTTTCCATCGCATCGTCAGGGAATGCATACTTGCCACCGGTTGACATGATTGATTTGGGCACATACCGGTTCATCCCGAATAAGGCATAATCCAGCAGGTGTACTCCCCAGTCGGTCATCAGTCCGCCTGCATAATCCCAGTACCACCTGAAGGTAAAATGGAACCTGTTTATGTTAAAGGGTTTTTTGGGTGCAGGTCCCAGCCACATATCATAATCAACACCTGCAGGAACCGGCTCATCAGGCATGACAGGTATGGAGCCTTTCCATCCTATATATGACCAGGCTTTAACCGACCTTATCCTGCCCATACTTCCCTCATGAAGGTATTTAACAGCATTCTGCCAGTGCGGATCGCTGCGTTGCCATTGTCCCACCTGGACAACACGGTTATATTTCCCGGCCGCTTTTAACATGATATTACTCTCTTCTATTGAGTTGGCGAGCGGTTTTTCACAATACACATCCTTGCCCGCCTGACATGCATATACCATCTGTAAACAATGCCAGTGGTCGGGTGTGGCTATTATTACCGCATCTATGTCTTTTCTTTCCAGTAGTTTGCGGAAGTCTTTAAACATCTCAGGCTTCTTTCCTGTCATTTTTTCAACCTCCAAAGCCCGTTGATTCAGAACATTACTGTCAACATCGCACAATGCAGCACATTCAACATCCGGTTGATTTAAAAAAGCCTTCAGATTACTGAATCCCATGCCTTTGCAGCCGATCAATGCCAGGACAACCCTGCTGTTTGCTTCCACTCGTTTGGAATATGCAAAATAGGGTAAGGTACTAAGTCCAAGACCGGAGACTGCAGTTTTTTTAATGAAACTTCTTCTGGTGTTGTTCATATAATCTTTATTAAAGGATTTATATTTTCTTATTTTAATGAGTGTGCCATATAATTAAATTTCAATTGACAATGTATTTTGTTATATCGTTAACCCCGGGCACAAGCGGCCGGGACTGGCAAATTAAGTATCCCATCCTTACCTCCTAAGTCGATCCATCGATCGGATTAAAAGCTCATCCTTTTGTATCCTCTTTAAGGCCAGGTAATTCAGCAATACAGACAGAAACGGGAATATCACAGGCCATAGGAAAACACTCTGAACGCCATTGTTCAGGTTAAGTGTGTACTTTGTATAAAAATAAACCAGGCCGATAAAACCGAAATGGAGAATTATATTAAAAACACATAGTCTGATCTGACGGATTCGTTTTTTGTAGGAAAAGAAAGTGAACAGGGAGATCAGGATCATAGCAGTCAGAAGTGTGGTTACAGGCCAGGTGCTTACATCTGTGAACGTGTCCTGATTAAAAGCTTCTACGCGGTTGTGGAACAAGTGAAGGAAGATAGTGTCTGATATTTGAAGCCTGGCCAGAGGCTGACTGTATAAAGGGAGCATGATCACTGCAGCCAGCAGGAGAAATAAACTCTGAATTCGTTGTATCATAATTTGATTCTTTTTATTAAAAATAATTCATATTTCGCACTTATTGAACAATTGTTTTCTGTTGATCATATGTGAACTTTGGTTAATTATATTATGGACTGAAATGCGTAAATGTATTCGTAAAAATAATTGTAAATTTGTAGTTACAAAAATACTTTTTTTCAGCCTGATTTAGTTTAAACCCGAGAGTCTTTTTCAATAAGATGGATAAAGAATTGCATGCCATGATAAAATTACTGGAGGACCCTGATG
This sequence comes from uncultured Bacteroidaceae bacterium, assembly GCA_964454295.1. Lineage (GTDB taxonomy): Bacteria > Bacteroidota > Bacteroidia > Bacteroidales > CAYVTV01. Next base: position 3,169 of record CAYVTV010000248.1, on the reverse strand, counting down.
AGGATGTCTCTGGTATGGTTACCCTGAAGTTGCAGAACATGGGCAGGGAAGTTATCCCCGGACTGGAGAAAGCATGGGAGAATACCATAAACCAGGATTTACAGGCCCGTATTGAAGGGATCATTCACAATATTCAATTTACCGACCTTAAGAAGGAACTAAGCGACTGGAAATTTTCCGGCGGAGAAAGTTTGTTGTATGGAGCTTACCTGGTTGCCAAATACCAATATCCTGACTTATATTACTCTGAAATTGAAGCTCAGATCGAAAAGATCAGAAAAGAGGTATGGATTGAACTGCATGACGGACTGACTGCACTTGAAAAAGTGCGGGTAATGAATCATATATTTTTTGCCCTGCATAAGTTTGCAGGGAACACTTCCAATTTTTATTCTCCGGGTAATTCATATATTAACCAGGTTCTGGAAACAAGGAAAGGTAATCCTATCAGCTTGTCTCTGTTATATGTGATTGTTGCTCAAAGTCTGGGAATGCCGGTGTATGGAGTGAATTTACCTCTTAATTATATCCTGGCATATAAGGATGATGATTTCAAAGAGGATCCAAATGGTATACTTTTTTATATTAATCCATACAATAAGGGGGCAGTTCTAAACCGCAGGGAAATTGATTTTTTCCTGTATGAACAGAAGCTGGAGCCTCAAAAGGAGTATTATGTGCCATGCTCAAATATTACCTCCATAGAAAGACTTATCCGGAATCTGGTATTCTCTTATGAAAAGATGGGATATCCTGAAAAAATAGAGCAGGTTAATGAATTGTTGAATATTATTAACAAAAAAAGCGATTAATCAAACTCTGTAATACTTCCGGTACCACGACACAAATCTCTCAACTCCTGTCTGAATAGGGGTAAATGGTTCATAATCAAAATCTTCAATTAATTTATTCACGTCAGCCCATGTTCTTTGCACATCTCCCGGTTGCAGAGGCATCAATTCAATCCTGGCTTTCTTCCCGGTGGCATTTTCGATAGCTTTAATAAAATCCATCAGTTTAACCGGTCTGTTATTCCCTATGTTGTATATTCTGTATGGAGCTGCAGAAACAGAGGGATCAGGAAGCAAGGTATTAAATTCAGGAAATGGGGCAGGGGGGTGGTATATCATTTTATGTATTCCCTTAACTATATCGTCAATATAGGTAAAGTCTCTTTCCATGTTCCCGTTATTGAACACGCTTATTGTTTCCCCGTTTAATATGGCTCTGGTAAAGATGAAAAGTGCCATGTCGGGTCTTCCCCAGGGGCCGTAGACTGTAAAAAACCTGATACCTGTTGACGGTATATGATACAGGTGACTGTAAACATGAGCCATCAGTTCATTTGATTTTTTACTTGCAGCATATAAACTTACCGGATGGTCGGTATGATGGTGTACTGAATAAGGCATCCCGGTGTTAAGTCCGTAGACGCTTGATGAAGACGCAAATAATAAATGTTTAACAGGATATGCCCTGCAGGCTTCCAGCACATTTAAGAACCCCTGGATATTAGCCGAAATATAGGTGTCAGGATGCGTCAGACTGTACCTGACACCTGCCTGGGCAGCGAGGTTTACAACGATATCGGGATTAAAATCATTAAATATCCTGAAAATTCCCTGTTTATCTTCGAGCTTGCATTTTATGAAACTATACAGGGAATTCTTGCTGCCGGTTATTTTTTTCCCGTACTCTATTTCTGTTCCTTTTATACCGGAATACTCCAGGCGATCAATTTTCAGCCCGGTATCATAGTAGTCGTTGATATTATCCACGCCCAACACATGATAGCCTGATTCAATAAGCAGGTTTGCCAGATGAAATCCAATAAATCCTGCTGCGCCGGTAACAATGATATTCATAATTATTTTGCGTAGCTTACAGCCCTGGTTTCCCTTATGACGGTAATTTTCACCTGGCCGGGGTATGTCATCTCATCCTGTATTTTCTTAGCGATATCGTAGGAGAGGGATTCAACCTCTTTGTCGGAGACCTTTTCAGCTCCCACAATGACACGCAATTCTCTGCCGGCCTGTATGGCGTATGTTTTTAAGACTCCAGGGTAGGATAATGCGAGCGACTCGAGTTCCTTTAACCGTTTGATATACGCTTCAACAATTTCTCTTCTGGCACCCGGCCGGGCTCCGGATATGGCATCGCAGACCTGCACAATGGGAGCGAGGAGTGTGGTCATCTCAACTTCTTCATGATGAGCTCCGATAGCATTGCATATCTCCGGTTTTTCCTTAAACCTCTCCGCTATTTTCATGCCCAGTACGGCATGAGGGAGTTCCGGCTCATCATCAGGCACCTTTCCGATATCATGAAGCAGTCCGGCTCTTCGGGCTATTTTGGCGTTCAGTCCAAGTTCACTTGCCATAATGGCGGAGAGATTGGCAACTTCCCGCGAGTGTTGTAAGAGGTTCTGCCCGTAGGAGGACCGGTATTTCATTTTGCCGATAAGTCTTACCAGTTCCGGATGCAGTCCGTGTACTCCCATATCGATAGTGGTTCGTTTACCCACTTCAATGATCTCCTCTTCAACCTGTTTTTTGGTTTTTTCAACTATTTCTTCGATACGTGCAGGATGGATCCTTCCATCAGATACCAGTTGATGAAGGGAAAGGCGGGCAATTTCCCTTCTTACAGGGTCGAATGCTGAAAGTACAATAGCTTCAGGTGTGTCGTCAACGATGATCTCCACTCCTGTGGCAGCTTCGAGTGCCCTGATATTGCGCCCTTCACGACCAATTATCCTGCCCTTGATTTCATCGTTATCGATATTGAAAACGGTTATTGAATTTTCAACGGCAGTTTCTGTAGCTACTCGCTGGATGGTTTCAAGGACAACCTTTTTTGCTTCACGGTTGGCGGTCATTTTCGCCTCATCCATAATTTCATTGATCAGGGATATGGCTTCATGACGGGCTTCTTCCTTAAGCGATCCTATTAGTTGTAATTTAGCCTCTTCAGCTGAAAGGCCTGAAATAGCTTCAAGTTGTTCCACCTGCTGCTTGTGGAATTTATCCAGTTCCTCCTTTCTTTTTTCAACGAGTTCAAACTGGTTGTTCAGGTTTTCCCTGACACTATCCATCTCATTACTTTTTCGTTGAACTTCCTCCATCTTCTGGGAGAGCATAACTTCTTTCTGCTTTATAAGGGTTTC
>CAYVTV010000247.1:0-5817 GCA_964454295.1 uncultured Bacteroidaceae bacterium | reverse complement strand
AGTCGTTGAAAAACTGAGTCTAAGAGCATCAAGGTTATAGTCTGATACGCTCCACAAAGGACTCTAACCTTATCAGTTAGGGTCTTTTTTTTACCCGTTTAACTCACTGCATTTCAATACCTTCCCCAGACGCTAAAGCAAGGTCACCCGCCAGTCGAATATCCTCAGACGGGTAAAAAAAGTAGACTACAACCTTAACCAAGAAAAACAATACCCCGACAATACATGAGAATTATCAATGCCCAAAAGTCTATATTATAGTATAGGCTTTCCAAAACTCTATAACATCTCTTAAATCCAATATTTTGTCCTCAAATCTTGATATAATTTCATCTACCTCTGTTTTTTCATAATAATAGTACTCGATTGTCTTAACTTGTTGGTTTTCCAGAAGAAATGAAAAGATGTGCGTGTCATTATAAGGAGATAGTCCCAATATAATAACATCACCAATGATTGAGTTTAATCTACTTACCGCATAATCAATTGAGAATTTGAGATTAGGATTTGATATTTTCAGTTTTATCCCCTCATACAAATTTCTCACATAAGCATTATCTGAATCTTTCCATTCATCAATCTGTGGTCTCAAATCAGGTCTATTCATATATCCTTCAGCAAACTTTGCAATCGCTGAATTAGCCTTTTCCTGACTGTCACTCGCAAACTTTTTAAATGCACCTGAACTCCCTGTAAGCGCAGTTGAGAAAACATGTTCAAAGTCTTTAACAACGGGAGTTTTTTCAACTGGTCTATCAGATAATTGATTCCTAAAACTATTAGGGTCATATTCTGCTGCTAAGACATGAAATGCTCCATGCAAATACAGAACTTCTCTACCTGTTGCAAGTTCAATATTCTTGTCGTAGTTAGTGGTAAAAATATTATCAAATCCGTTTAAGAATTTCACGAATTTCTGTGGAAATTTCTGATATATATTATTGATTTCCCCATTGTTATAAATCGAGTCTAAAAATAATCTACGTATAAACTCTTGAGCATAAAATCGCTCTGGATTAGTGATTTTATTCTTTCGACAAAAAAGTTCATTCATTAGGAAAAAGTCTTCAAATCCAATATCATTAATTGTTGTACTTGCCGTATATCTTAGTTTGAACTTCACCAACTCTTCTTTCTCATCACCCAGTACTGCATATAAGTCATAATTCCCGTAAAGAATTTCAGGAAGAATCTGATAAAGAGCATTTAGCCAGTCTCGGACATCACTTGGATATACATCGGAATGAAAATCCTTTGATTCAACTTTTAATAACGCTCTGTTTATTATGCTTCTATTAGAATAATCAAGACCACCAAATTGGATGTTTATTCCGTTACCAAGAATTATGCTCTTCATCACGTGTTTCTTACTGTTGGTTAATTATCTTCTTTTTTAGAACCTTAGATTTCTTTCTTACGTATCGAGCTAAATGAACTGCTCCGATGTCATCAAAAGAAGTACCTGTAATATATATTCCGATAACCATTCCTTTTACATTTACAACGGGTGCTCCGCTATTACCTATCTTTGCGTCACCATAGACTTCAATACAATTATTATATAAATCAATATTCTTAAACTCCATCTCTTCTGAAAGATATGGAATTCGTGCTAATCTTAACCTCTCTTTTATTTCAAGTGGGAAAACATTGGTTTCAATATATCTGCTGTTTACCTTTCCTCTAATGAGCAAGAATTCTTTATCGAGACATTCTACCTCATCTCTATTAAAGCATGGCATTTCCAATTTATCCCATTTGAAAGGTCGTTTAATCTTGAACTCATAGAAATCTGTTTTTCCAATATCTACTTTACCAACCCCAACATCAAAATATTCATGACCACATTGATATTTATATCTTAGCCTTTCAACGTTATGAAGTCTTTCTTGCTCACCAAAAATCCTCCTTGAAAAAAAACGAAAGTCTGTTATTTCAGATAATTCTACAAGTCCCTCTTCTTTTGGAAAGCATATATAAAACTGACTTATTGTGGTTCTATTCTTTCGGAACACGTGACCAGCCGTGACAAAAAAACCATCACAATCAATAAAGAACCCCGTTCCAAGAAAAATATGTTTTTCAGGTTCTCTTTTTAATTTTCCGATAATTGCAAATACTTTGTTGCTCATAATTAGAAATTTACTACACTAATTTATGATTTAAAGATACATCATTCTTCGGTTTCAATTTCATTTACCCTCATCATCTTCAGTAGTCAATTCATCATCTTCAGTAGTCAATTCATCAGTTAATCCCAATCGGGCATCAATATTCTCTCTCGAACCATCAATCATACTGTCGCCAGACTTCTTGGAAAGTTTCTTTTTCAAATCATGTACGTTTTGCAACATAAGTGAATCTATTACATCGGCATAAGCATCAAGTGTTATCTGCACAGATGCATGCCCCAGAATCTTACTCACCACTCCAATCGACATTCCATTACCCAGCGCAATGGTCGATGCAAAAGTTTTTCGTGCCAAATGGCTCACGAGCGGTTTATCCTTGGGGATTTTCGCCATATCTCCAATCTCCTTCAAGTAGGCATTATATTTTACATTGCTGGGAACTGGAAGGCATCTGCCTTTCTTTACACATCTTGGATGGTCATTATATTTATCAAGGATGGCAATCGCTTGAGGGAATAAAGGAACTTGATAGTCTTTTTTTGTTTTCTTTCGGTTTATATTCAGCCAAGGTTCACCGTCAATTCCCATTGTGATTGAATCAGGTGTTAATGCTTCGACCTCAGCGTATGCGAGTCCAGTATAGATGCAGAACAGGAAAATATCTCGAATGACATTCAACCTATCCACCTTGAAATCCCTGTTCTCAATTCGGTTGATTTCATCTTGGGTCAGGTACAGTATCTTCTTCTTGGGTTGCCTGATTTTATAGTTGTCAAAAGGATATTTCTCCAGATAGCCTTTGTGCATTGCGTTTCGAATCATTCTTGAAAACCTCTGGTAATGCTTATAGCAGGTGGTTGTGCTGTTATTGAATTTGTGTTTAAGGAATGCTTCAAACTCGCTGATGAAATGATAGTTCAGTTCATACAGGTACACATCATTACGCTTAAACTTGTACTTGACGAACTGTTTCAGCCGAAGGGTGGTGTTACGGTATTTAATGATAGTTGTCTGTGCGTAATCCTTTCCCCTTAATTTTTCCATCTCCTTCAATTGTTCATTGCAGACCCGCATCAGGGTGATTTGGCTGGCTTCGTTGCCAGCCATCATATCACGGATGGTGTGTGCATTAAAGGGTTTTCCCAATATGGCGAGTTGGTTTGCAACCTGATGCGCCTTAATCTTCAATCCTTCCAGTTGGGTGTTGATGGTATGAACTTCAAGGGAGTTTCCACGAACCCTCATAAGTTTCTTATCCCAATCAGGGACTCGAACCGAAATGCCCGTAGCCTTAGAAAAATGGGCATAATCATACCATACCCTCAGATAGACGGGTACAAGGTTTTGCGAATTCTTTTTGGACTTGTTGAGCCAAAACGTGACTTTGATGTTGCTTTTCATGGTAAAAATCATTAAAAGTTAGACATTCTGAAAGTCAGTCACAGCATGGCTTTGCGAGATTCAATTAGAAAATTCTCAACCCATTTGGGGTAAAACAGGACAGGGGTTAAGAATTTTCTACTTTTTTTACCCGTCTGAGGATATTCGACTGGCGGGTGACCTTGCTTTAGCGTCTGGGGAAGGTATTGAAATGCAGTGAGTTAAACGGGTAAAAAAAAGACCCTAACTGATAAGGTTAGAGTCCTTAGTGGAGCTGCGGGGACTCGAACCCCGGTCCAAACGAGAAACCCATACGTTTTCTACATGCTTAGTCTCCCTTTGATTTTCGTGAACGGGCTGGCGAAAGACTACAAACCCGAACCTTAGTTCCTTAATTTCACCGGTGAACCGGAACCTCACAACGGCTATCCCTGTTTAGACTGTGCCCCGTATGCCGTTGCCAACCGGGAGTAAACAACGGCGAGACATCCCGTCCCGACACCTTGTGCCGGGATTAAGCCTGAAACGCTAAGCGCTTTTAAGCAGCGAGAGCAAAATTAGTATTGCCGATTATAGATTGAGCATTCAGATTTACGGGCTAACACCCAAAGCCCGGCATGCTTACATACCAGTTTTACCCGCTGTCAATACCAAAACAGCCCCTGGTATTCTCCCCGCAAAGATAATGCAAAAATTGCGAATTTGAAAATCTATATATCCCTTAATACTGATTTAATGACGTTGGGGCAAACCTATGTGTTTGCCCTCTTTCTAAGATTTGATGACGTTGGGGCAACCCTGCGTGTTTTCCCTTGATCCCTGTCTCTACAACAAAAACCCCTGGCTATTATATTAAATACCCCGGCCACGGGGAGACGCGTTCAAACGCGTCTCTCTACAGTGTGTCGCACGCCTTGCATTTTTACTCAATTACTCAATTACTCAATTACTCAATTACTCAACTAATCCACTCACCCACTCAACCACGTAACCACTCATCCACTCACCCACGTAACCACTCATCCACTTCCCTTCACCTCAAAAACCCCGCCTCCCCCTGTACCGCCTCAACTGCCTCCACCGCCTTCTCTACCTCTCCCTTCAACCCCCTGATACAGATCGTCACTGCACCCTCCGCACCACCTATCCCCCCTGATGCCATATGAACAACCTCAACATCAGCAAACTGCTTAATTGCCTCCAACTCCGTAAAAAGCTCTCCTTCAATACTCCATATCCGGGGCATTCTATCTCCTATAGCCTCATGGGGAATTATGCTGTGCCGGCTGAGCATCTCTATATCCTGACCGGATTCTTTTTCTAACCCGACAGGTATGATCAACCGGAGATTCCGATCTTTGATCACCGGTGTTATGGCGCCTGTGGTGCCTCCTGTGGGACTCCCAACCATCACTCCGGCCTGCTTATTCCGGTAGTTGATAATATTGGCTCCCTTAAGTATGATGTCTCCTTCATTCATATCTTCCAATGCTTCTGTTAAAGAAATGTCCCTGACCATCCCGTCTTTCATTACCAGCTCCCGGCGGGGATTGCTGCGGTCAAGCTTGAGATCTCCCCGCGCAGGAAGGATATGACCAATTACAAATTCTCCCGGCCTTAAGGTTTCATTTAGCAGTTCTTCAACAATATAAGTATTGGTAGTACCTTTGGTAATTATGACCTGCCCCTTTTCCAGTCGTTCCTTAAATGGTGGATACCTGAGCAGACCCTTGGCAATAAGCCGTTTGCTTTCGGAGACGGTCAGCGTTACCCAGGCCTGGTACACAGAAGGCGCCGTATCTCTTATTCCTGCTCCGGCTTCAGCAAAATGGAAATCACATTTACTAATGTCATAAATCTGATCCGCACCCGCCTCTTTATATATTGTCCCGCTATTCTTTTCATGCCTCTCCTGTATAGACATTCCGCGCTCCGATCCGGAAAGGATTCCGTGATTTATAATTACCAGAGAAAAAATAACTCCGGCAATTGCATATCGTAATACCATGCCATTTTTCATGTCTGTAACATTTTAATTTATATTCTTTTATAATCCCGTTGCTGCTTCCGCTCATGCTAATCCGGCCATGGGAAGGAACACCCGCAGCCATATACCTGCTGCATGAACAATAATGTCTCTACCATATGATATTCAGAAAAACAAATATATAAAAAGAAATGTATCAGCTCCCGGTTAAAAGTCGAATGTAGCGTCCTAAATTAGGGTTACAAATTTTTGGTTAATACTATATCGTTTTGTTCATAATAATTTTTCCTAAATCAGCTTTATCTGTTCCGCCTCAAT
>CAYVTV010000246.1:0-5936 GCA_964454295.1 uncultured Bacteroidaceae bacterium | reverse complement strand
GTCAGGCCAAGTAATAAAAAACCACATTATGCGCTGGATGAAAACGGAAAATGGATAACCAACGTATCTGATGCATGGGAACATCAGTGGAGAAGGAAAGGCTCGCAACCGGGATTTGAAGTGAAGGAAACTTCGCAATATTTAATCACTGTCAGTGATGACGACGGAAAATTCTGGTCGGAACCTCTTAATATTACAAAAATGGGCAAGAAAAAGTACTGGTGGCTTTGGGCGCCCGCTCCAGGTCAGGGAATTACCCTTTCCGATGGAACGCTTGTTATTCCCACTCAGGGAAGGGACCACACCGGCATACCCTTTTCAGTTATAACATGGAGCAGGGATAGAGGAAATACATGGGTTACCACAAACCCGGCATACTATAATACAACCGAATGTAATGCCGTTGAATTATCCGATGGCTCCTTAATGCTTAATATGAGACATAACAGTAACCGTGGCGATACCACAGCAAATAACGGCCGGGCTGTTTCTGTCACTCATGACCTCGGGTTATCATGGACTGAACATCCGACTTCCCGCAATACGCTCGTTGAACCTACCTGTATGGCTTGTCTACATAAACATGAATACACTGAAAACGGGGAAAAGAAAAACATCCTTCTTTTTTCAAACCCTCACTCTCCGGTAATGAGACACCGGATGACGATCAAAGTGAGTTTTGATGACGGAATGACATGGCCGGAAGAATACTGGCTTTTACTGGATGAACTCAGAGGCAGAGGGTACTCGTGTATGACCTCTGTTGATGAAGAACATATTGGTATTCTCTACGAGGGAAGCCAGGCTGACCTTGTTTTTCAGAAAATATCGCTCAGGGAAATCCTTGGAAATAATTAATATAGTAATGGTGCCGATTGAGGATAGTTACTTACCTCGAAGGCTATATCCAGCTGGGTTCTTCCATGATTAAACCCGGAACAGGCCATGTTTTCATAATCCTCTTCTGCAACCTTTATCATGGAAATAGTGTCACTAATCAAAATGAAATGCCAGACAGGAACTATTTATCTTTCATATCGTATTTACTTAAAAGAAAAAGGTAATGAAGCAATAGTTTAATGAACTTGCATTTTTTCTATACAATATTTTATTATAATTTTATTCACTTCAACAATTCGTTAAATTAAAATTGAACACAAAGTTGCAAGTGGGCTCCCATAGGCAAAGGCATTGACTTATGTTTTAAGAATTATTAAATGCTCATTAATAGAATATTATAAATAATTAAGAACTGGTAATTAGAGATTCGAACTTCTTTTAAAATGTAAAGAACGCCCTGAAAAGGGCAGGTTAATTCAGCCCAATGGCAGCGCCTTGGGTATGATCGTCGTGATTCAATGCGCCCTGTAAGGGCAGATTAGTTTAAGGTAATAGAATTTATTTAAACCAATTACGAAAAATGAAGTCTGCTAAAATAATATATCAAACTATCCAATTTAAGTTGCCCTTTCAGGGCGCAAAATCGCATTTCAATCCCGACCCAAGGCGTTGCCATTGGGCTGAAATAAGTTGGGCTTTCAGCCCGTATAGTTTTGTATTAAATCGACATCAGGCTAAATTATTGGATGCAACATTTTTTTAATCTTTCATGAATTTTAACTACCTGAGTAGTTACAATTTTTTGAGTACGAAACCTTAGCTATTAATATAATGAAATATAATGTCTATATCTCCCCCAATAATCTAAACAGCAAAATGCTTACATGTAATCTTAAATATTTAAGCTCCTCCTCTCTCCTGAAATTCGCCTTAATGATATGGCTGACAATGACTTCAGTATCGCTAAACGGTCAGGCAACCTATTATTCATATCAATCCGGAAGCTGGGACTCTCCCGGCACATGGACAACGGATCCATCCGGTTCACTTCATGAAAATCCCGCAATCCCGGGTACGACTGACAATATCGTAATTCTTAACGGAAGGACCGTTAATATTCTCTCAAATACCAAACAAGTTACTTCTGTTCAGATCAATGAAGGAGGAAGTCTTAATCTGAATGCCACAACAGGACATAATTTTGGAACAGTCAGCGGAAAGGGACTGCTTCGTCTTCAGGCAACCAGCCTTCCGGCAGGCAATTTCACCGTTTTTACATCTTCTGATGGCGGAACTGTCGAATACTATAATGTGGCTGCAGATTTCAACTTATCCCCACTGGTATATAATAATCTGATCCTGAATTTTGATAATACCGTCAGGGTTGCGCGGGCCCAGGGCAATATGACCATAAACGGAAACCTGATCATACAAAGCGGAAGCTTCCAGATCAACAATGATACCGGTGGTGCTGCACGAACCGTTAATGTGTCCGGCTCTGTTATTGTTCATGAAAACGGTCGTATCCGGATTGGTGCTGGAGTTTATAGTCATACTTTTCGCATTCAGGGAGATTTTACTATCGATGGTGAGGTCAGGTTCACCGACAGAAATGCCCCTGATTATCTGACCAGCGGCGGGGCAAGAGCCAATGTGATCTTTAATAATACTACGGCCGACCAGCATCTTTATATCAACGCCAGTGCTGTCTTTTATCGCATTGGCATAAACAAGGGAATCGACGACACATATATACTACATATCGACGCCACAAATGAGGATTTTTTCAAACTCTACGGCCCTAATAATCTTCAGACAAACGACCCGGGGACACCTCCCAATATTACCAATAACAATGCCCTTGGCCTGGAAGCAGGAACTGTACGGCTGGGGCAAAATATTATCATTCCCGCTCTTGCGTCAAGTGTTAACTATACACAATGGGGAACCGGAGGATTCAATGGAAGGAACTATGCTATTGATGAAGATGCAACTCTATGGATTGACGGGGCAACAGTGTACACCACTCATTTCACACCACCCAGTGTAAACGCAAAATCAATCATGTCGGTATACGGTAAACTCCGTATCACCTCCGGGGAACTTATTGACAACGCATGGCAGGGCATCGGACTGAGAACAACAGGCCAGATGATCGTTGAGGGAGGAACTGTGAACAGCACCATTATAAGAACATCTGCTCAGGCAGCAAATCATCGTGGCGCCTATATTCAGACAGGGGGTACCGTTACGATACGTCGCGATATAGAAACGTTCGACGGTTTTTCAGCCAGTTTTCACCTGGGATATGCAACAACATCCTTTTATATGTCGGGAGGTGAACTTAATATCCTGAGATCCACTCCCACCACAGCTACCTCAGATCAGGGCAGGGAATTCAGCTTCGTTCTTTCCACAGCACCTGAGAATATTGAAGTTACCGGCGGCACTATCAACATTCATATCCCTGAAGGCAGAAATGCTTTTCTTACCAGCAGAGGAGCTTTTTATGATCTTAACATAATTAAGGAAATCCCATCAGAATACGAGGCGCGGATAAGGGCACACCCCGGAAGGGATGGTATTAATGAGCCTGTACCAGCCCTGCCGCTGCAGGTTATACGTAACCTGGAACTTCAGAATGCTGCTGTATTCAGCACCGGCATTTCAAATGTGGATGTCACGGCAGGTGGTGATCTCTTGATTGAAGCGGGAGCCACATATATTCCCGGAACCAATACCACCGGTTTTAATGGTAGCGGGCCACAGTTCTTTGAATTCTCCGGTACTATTACCGGTGGATTGAATAACCTTGATCTGAAAAATACATCAGACCTCAGTCTTTCAGGAACTCCAACACTGATTGTTAAAGGTAATGTTGACATTGAAAGCGGCACCATTCTTCGTGATAACGGCCGGACAATTTCTGTTGAAGGAAATATTAGTAATAGTGGCACGCATTTTAAACCTGCCGCCGGGGCTGGCAGAATACAACTTGCCGGAGCTGCAGCGCAAAGTATCTCAGGTGATGGGAAAGGCAGGTTTAATAACCTCACTGTGAGCAAATCAGACGGTTCTGTTACTGTAGTATCAAATATCACTGTAACAGGTGATCTTCGTCTGGCATCAAATCACCGTTTTTTTATTGGCAGTAACACACTCAGCCTGGGACCTGATGGTGCTGTGTATTCTGCTCTTTTAGTGAACGACCGGCTGTTCAATGCAAACAGGATGATCGTCACCAATGGACTGTCTTCCGACGGCGGAATACAAAAAACCTTTTCTAATACCAGTGAGTTTCTCTTTCCGTTTGGATTCAGAGCAGCAGATAATAATTACTATTATATGCCGGCATATATCAGGTTCTCACAATCACCTGAAACATGGGGAAATGTAGTAATTTCTCCCGTGAGCATTCGTCATCCTCTTGCCCAGGGTACCCTGAATGCCATCACTGCATACTGGAAAACGTTAAGCAACAGTTTCACCGGTATAGCTGACGGATCTGTTACGCTAAGGTATTTCTATGATCATGCTGCAAATGATTACTTTGTTGAAGGTAATGAATCTGAATACAGGCCCGCTGTTTATACCGGCGGAACTACATGGGAAGCAATCCCCGATGTTAACCTGGTGGATCAGGTTATTAATCAGATCACATTTACTAACAGGTCGTCTATTCAAGGTGAATATACAGCGGGAGAGGCAGGTGCATTTACCGGTATACCCATATTGTACAGCCGGCAGGACGGAGACTGGGATGATGCTTCAACATGGTCGGAAACAGGCGTGGGTGGGGAAGAAGGCTCTGGCACTCCAGGACCCGGAACAATCGTCATCATTGGCGATGAATCGAATAGTCATACGGTAAATATTACAAATCCCGACCGGACATGTGGTGCTCTTTTTATCACTACTAATTCTATCCTGGATATTGGTTCTACACAGGGACATAATTTCTCTGCCATCCCCGGGGAAAGCATCACCGGAAGCGGCAGACTGAGAATTTCATCGGTTAATTACTTTCCACAAGGCGACTTCGGGGAATTTATCAGCCCTGTCGGAGGAACAGTGGAATATTACACCAGTGGTACGGATATAACCCTTCCCGTAGTGTCTGATGGTACCGGCCTTATTCTAAGCCAGTACCGGAACCTTGTGCTTAACCATATGGGACATAATGTTATGTTGCCGGATATTAACCTTACCATTCATGAGAATCTATCCCTTGAAGGCACAACCGCCAATTCCTCTACCAACACCGGCAACTCCTGGAGTACACTTGAAGTAAAAGGCAACATTTATGCACATTCCGGCACCTTCTATATCATGGAAGGTAATGAAAAAACTATCATTGTTCAGGGCGATCTGATCGTGGAATCAGGTGCAACTTTCAGTGTCAGATCCTCAGTGGCCAACTGTGATCACAGGCTTGAATTGTTTGGCAATCTCAGTAATGAGGGTGCTTTTAACATGCACAGGATTGACAGCAGGGTAAGAACATTCTTCCGCGGCAGTGTCAATGCCACAATAACTGGAGGTGGTGCTGTATATAATTTTTATAACATTACCGTCGATAAAGGCGTAGATCCTGTTCCGGTCGTTTCTTTGCAGGCTTCTATATCTACCGGAGTGACAAATCCGTTCCTGATCCTTCAAAATGGCACTTTCAGGGTCGACAGTGACCTTCTCTCCGTTACTCTTACTGACGGAAGTACAAATTTTGAAATTCCTCCTTCATCTGCTCTTTCTGTAAATGCCGGAGAGGTAAGAGTGTGCTACGGTGCAGGAGATGCAGATCTGCTTCTTTCGGGACGACTCGAAATACTTGGCGGAAGTATCATGATCGGTAATCCTGCTCTTAACCGGAGTAACAGCATTGAATATGCCGGGGCCGGAAAACCGGAAATAATAGCCGATGGGGGGACTCTGACCGTTAACAGCCAGATTCGCAGACCGGTTACAATTTCGGGTGGTTCCCTGAATTATCTCCAGAATGGCGGACAGGTGACTATACACGGAAAGAACCGGGAAACCAGCCGCGCATTGTTTGAAATCACAAACCCTGGAAGCCTTTTTGTAATGAATGGCGGGAA
>CAYVTV010000245.1:0-5946 GCA_964454295.1 uncultured Bacteroidaceae bacterium | reverse complement strand
AGCCGGAGTCATCTCAATAACAGGGCATACAAGTACCAGAACAATGTTGAGATCGATTCGCTGAAGCTGTCTGATTACATATCGGATGAGATAGAAAATAAATTCCGCTATGAACATACTTCCCGTTATCCCGGCGGATTAAGGTTTAGTTATGGTGCAGGCATTGAGTATGCGGAGTATTATAATTCCACCTTCAGAAAGGAGATACGTACTGAAGAACCCTATGTGCTGCAATATAAAACAGATATGGATATTTTTAAATGGGGGATCTTCGGTCAGTTAACAAAGAGTTTTATGAAAGAACGATTAACCTTATCTGCAGGGTTAAGGTCAGACGCCAGCGATTATTCAGCTCTTATGTCCAATATGCTGAACCAGATATCACCCCGGTTTTCCGCATCCTACCTGCTGAAGGAAGATTTATTCCTGAATTTTAACACGGGTCGTTATTTTCAGTTGCCCTCCTATACTACCCTTGGATACAGGAATACACAAGGTGAGCTTGTTAACAGGGATAACGGGATCAGGTATATTGAATCAGATCACCTTGTTGCCGGGGTTGAGTGGCTTCCGGATGAAAACTCGAGACTTACGGTAGAAGGCTTCTATAAATACTACAGGAACTATCCTTTCAGCGTCAGCGATTCCATTTCTTTGTCGAGCAAAGGGGCTGATTTTGGAGTATTTGGCGATGAAGAAGTTATTCCCCTGGGGGTTAACCGTTCGTATGGGATGGAAATATTATACAGGAATAAAAATCTTCTCGGGAGCAATCTGGTAGTTGCTTACACACTGGTAAGAAGTGAAACCAGGGTTTTACGTCAGGATCTGATGACTTCAGGTGACTGGATACCGACGATATGGGATAACCGGCATATTTTGAATATTGTCGCTACACGTGAATTTAAAAATAACTGGCAGGCAGGAATGAAATGGAGGTTTGCGGGAGGGGTTCCTTATACTCCTTATGATGTGGAGTATTCATCCCTCGTGAGGGTATGGGACATAAAGAAACAGGGAACTCTTGATTATTCAAGGTTTAATTCGGAGAGGTTTAAAGCTTTTCATCAGCTTGATGTGAGAGTGGACAAAGAATGGTTTCTTCCAAAAATTACAATAAATTTATATATTGATATACAGAACCTATATAACTTTAAGGCTGAAGAGCAGAAGGTTCTCTTACCTGACAGTTCGGTTTCACAGCCGGTAAATCCTGGTGATCCGCCGGCGTTACAGAGATATCAGCTCAAAGAACTGAATTTGCAGGCCGGCACGGTACTGCCTTCTGTTGGAATCATTGTTGAATTTTAATAAAAACAGGCTATGTCAAGATCATTATTCATTGCCCTTATAATGCTTATGTTGTCCTGCCGGGGAACGAAAGTAGATGTTCTGCCGTTTGAGGAGCATATATACAATATCGGGGGAACAGGACCCGAAATAGAAATTTCGTTTTTAAAGGGCAAAGCTCACAATCATCCGCTTATGGCAATATGGGTGGAGGATGAAGACGAAAACTTTGTTCAGACACTTTACGTGGCTGAGTCAATTGGGAAGGGGGTGTTTAAGCGTGGAGACTCATCATCGGGTAAATGGATGCCCGGAGAGATAAGGAGGCCGGCAGCCTTACCTTACTGGTCACACAGGAGAGGAATTGAAGCATCCGACGGCTTGTTCATTCCGGAGCCGGAAAATCCTGTTCCTGATGCATATACAGGTCCTACACCTTCAGGTAATTTTATTATTAAAACCCGACTCGAAAATGCAGATATAACAAGGTTTATCATTTATTTTGAGATAAACCAGAGCTGGGACTGGAATGAATACTGGACAAACAACAAATTCCCTGACGATGCTGAATACAAAACATCATGCCAGCCTGCACTGGTGTATTCCGCTACAATTGATACGGATAACCTCCTGCAGGAGTATGTTCTCAAAGTCGCCGGCCGGAGTCATCACAGTGGACAGACAGGAGAGTTGTTTACCGATTTATCTACCATGACAACAGCCCTGGAAATTGCCGGTGAGGTTAAAGTGAAGGTTAGAAAATAGCGTAAAATTCTTCCATTACTATGCTTCAGAGTATTACACATTATCATTTATCTAAAATCAGGGGCTGCTAAGTAAATTATAAAGATTAATGGAAATTAACCGGTTAATTTACTTATTCCTTCACGTTTTGTAATTCTTCAGGTAGTCCGTAAGATAAGGGATTTTTGGATATTTCGTGGTTTAACTTCCTGTTATAATAGATGTCACGCGCGAGATACATCGCATTACGGAAGGATTCGTAACCGGCCTCATCTTTACCTGTAATTTCATAGGCTGTTCCATGTGCAGGGGATGTCCGGACAACAGGCAGTCCGGCAGTATAATTTACTCCTTCATCTGTTATCAGTGTTTTAAATGGAGTTAATCCCTGATCATGATACATGGCGAGTACTGCATCGAAACGTGTAAAAGCTCCGGAACCAAAAAATCCATCGGCCGGAAAGGGTCCAAAAGCCATAATATTTTCCTTATTTGCCAATTGAATGGCAGGGATAATCTCGGATTGTTCTTCATTGCCAAGGAGTCCGTTATCTCCGGCATGGGGGTTAAATCCCAGTACTGCAATTCTCGGGCATCGTATGGTAAAGTCCCGGATAAGCGAATTATTCAAAACTCTCAGTTTTGACAGTATTCTGTCTTTGATAATATATTCATGAAGGTCTTTCATGGACACATGACCTGCCACAACTCCTACTTTCAGTATACTGCCAACCATCAGCATCAGCACCTCACAGGGTCCGAACACAGACTGTAAAAATTCAGTGTGTCCGCTGAAACGAAAGTTCTCTGACTGAATATTATGTTTGTTAATGGGAGCTGTTACGACTGCCTGAATCTTCCCGGCTTTAAGGTCTTTAACGGCAGCATCAAGTGCCAGGAATGCAGCCTCTCCAGCCGCAGGGGTTGATTTTCCGAGCTCCACACGTACCTCCTCATCAACACAGTTTATGATATTTGGTCTTTTATCATGAGCTTCATCAGCCTTCCTTATGATATTGAAATTAAAGTTTTCTATATTTAATGCTTTCCTGTGATATGCAGCCACCTTTGGTGAACCATACACAATGGGAGTACACTTTTCTATAATATGACCCTCCATAAGGCTTTTTATAATAACCTCATAACCAACTCCATTAATATCTCCGTGAGTTATACCTATACGTATTTTTTCTTCACCCATGATTAAAAATTATTTTATTGATTATGAACAATATTTATTTTTCAGAAAATGATAAAGTAATCTGACGCAAATACCGCTTCCTCCTTTGCCCCGGTACGAATCTGTTTTTTTATTAAAGGCAACCCCGGCGATATCAAGGTGAATGAATGGATAATCAGTGAAATGTTCGAGGAATTTTCCTGCAGTTATTGCTCCGGCATATTTTCCACCGATATTTTTCAGATCAGCTATGTCCGATTTTAACATTTCGGAATAATCTTTCCATAGGGGTAAAACAGCTATTCTTTCATGTACCTGGTATCCGGTACTTACCAGGCTTTCCATCACATTCGCAGGAGCATTCCCCATGCCTGCCATTCCCAGGTTACCAAGTGTATTTTGTGCGGAACCTGTTAAAGTGGCTACATCAATGACCAGTTCGGGGTTAAGTTGTCTGGCATAAGCCAGTGCATCAGCAAGTATAAGCCGCCCTTCTGCATCCGTATTCAGCACTTCAACAGTGGTGCCCCCATGTATGGTAATAACATCACCCGGCACATACGCATTTCCATCAGGACGGTTATCTGTGGCAGGGATCAGTCCTATGGCGTACACCGGCAAACCTGATTTGGCAATGGCATAAAATGTACCTGCCACAGCAGCAGCACCCGACATATCACATTTCATATAATCCATCGAGTCGTTCGTGGGCTTTAAACTTAATCCCCCCGTATCGTAAACAATGCCCTTGCCGACGAGTACAACCGGTTTTTTATTCAGATGCCCGGAGGGTTTCCAGGTAAGTATGCAGAAAACCGGAGGATCAATACTTCCCCTGTTAACAGCCAGCAATCCTCCCATCTTCAGCGATTCAATTCTTTTTTTATTGAGGATTTCGACATTAAAGCCGGCCTCTTCTCCCATGCCTGTTATTTCTTCTGCCAGTTTGCCTGCAGTAAGCCAGGACAGAGGTTCATTGACGAGATCTCTTACTTTATAAACAGCATCAACAGTAATTTTTAGCCTGTTTATTTCTGAATCAGGGAGTATGTCACATAATATATCTAATTCCTTTAAGGAATTCCTTTTATTTTTAGCTTCACTGAAATATTTTAAAAACTGATAATTGCTCAGTGCTATACCTTCTGCAAGAGCCAGGGTGTATGCACAGGAACCGCTTTCATGAATGATGGCAGCATGAAATATATCATAGGATATTAACTCGTTGTGAATTTTGTGCCCTGCTTTCCGCATTTCTTCAAGAAGGTCGGGACGATCAGCAGGATCTTCTTCGTCCATCAGCTGAAATATGATAATCCTGTCAAATAAATTGATACTGACGGGATTTTTTTCTTTTGCTAATCTGTCTTTAAGAAATTTTTTCTCTGACCTGCCAGGAAGATATTTTGTTAAATCACTAACATTCAGGCCGGTAACAATAAGGCTTTCATTCTGAGGGACAGAAGTTATTCTTGAAATTTTCATCTTGGCACAAACTTAAAAAGTTCTGCAAAGATAGTGTAATTATTATTCAATAACTTCAGCGGAATAAACAATAGCTTCAAGGTGACGCATGAGATTTCGCTTTTTATCCTGCGGGTTATATGCATAAGCTTCAACGGTCACCGTCTGGTTACGGCTTTCATCAACGATTGTATGGCTCATGAACGGCCCCCCCATAAATCCTTTATTCAGTTCCCACCATCCACGAAGTTCCACAACCTGCTTTCCGTTCTTAACCAGGTCATATACTATAGGAGGGAACATTGGCGATGTGGTCATATATGAACCTATTTGTGATCCGCGGGTATATTTTTTAAGCATCTCATTTCTTTGTTCAATAAGCTTTTTAGCAGCAAGATCTGAATTGCCACTGTAGGAATTGCGGTATACAAAAATTGCCTGGCTTGTCCTCGGACTTTCAATAGAAAGCATAACAAATTCATCAGTATTTATATCCGTACGGTACCCACGGGGAACAGCCAGATCAATATGGAATTTGTTTAAGATGTTTTTTATACTTACATCCTTACTCGATTTGAAGACGTCTATTAATCTTTTTCTGTCGTATGATTGCAGATTCAACAGGATTTTTTCAGTCGATGTGCTTAGCAATTTTGCCAGCGTCTCACTGTTTTCAGCATTTATGCGTATCACCAGTTGAGGTCTGGCCCACAGGTTTTCCATAAATCGTATGCCAGAATTTGTGTTTTCAGATCCAACATCAACGATGATTATGCTGCGGTGCCTTTTGAATATGTCATCGAATGCTCCCGGGGAAATCTGTAAAACATCAAACAGGGGTTCGGGCTGGGGAAGGGCAGGGAATTCCTGTTCCAGCATTTCTTTCAGGATTAATCCGGGTTTTTCCCTCCACCTGGCATTATCCATTACTATCAGTACTTCGCCGGCAGAACCCGTAATATTCGGAAGTAAGGTGCCGGAACCGGTGGGAGAAGGGCCTCCGTCACAGGAGAGAAGAAAAATCAAAGGAATTAAAAATATTAATCTGTTATTTGTTAACATGATACTGATTATTAAAACATTCGGTTAAGAAATACAGCAAATTTTATGCCTTGGTTGCATTATTGTAGTGTGAATCGTCCTGAAAAGGGTTATAAATTTTTGGTTGATAATCTTACTCGATTACTCGATTACTCGATTACTCGATTACTCGATTACTCGATTACTCGATTACTCAATTAATCACTCAACCACTCACCCACGCAACC
>CAYVTV010000244.1:0-5956 GCA_964454295.1 uncultured Bacteroidaceae bacterium | reverse complement strand
GGATACGGGACTCCTTTAGGCAAACCAAGATTGTGGGGAAATGGCGATGGTCGATTCTTTTATCCCCCTAACCGTGACGTGAATAACAATCATCAGAAATTCCTTGAAGGCCCTGTGCGTTCTGTACGTTTGTCTATCCTCCGCGAAGGGATTGAAGATTATGAATATTTTGTTCTTTTAAATAATCTTCGTAATAAACTAAATCCCCAAAAGGATAAGACGTTAATAGCCCAGGTGGATTCCTTGCTCCATTTCGATGAAAGTTTTTTTTCAAGTGGAGATAATTACACAAAAAATCCATTACTGTTGTATGAAAGAAGGCAGGCAATTGCTGGAATGATTGAAAAATTGAGAGCTTTCTGATATAATAACAGTTTGTTATATTTAAAAAGAACACAAACGTAAAATGTTGATTATTAATAATATACGCCATACACGATTAATCATTAAGATATTATTTATCAGTGTATCATAAAATTAAACGAAGTATTAATAAGTGAAACATAAACCCTATGAAAACTATATTAATGATACTTCTTTGTATTGCTGCAATTGATATTTTTTCTCAAAATAACGCAACAATAATTGAAAAGTCAGAAATATTGACTACCTATCCTTTCTCCGATCCAAATCCTGTACCCGAATTCAGGACAATTTATCCATATTTTAATTTTGAGGGGTATTCGGAAAAAGGTACAAATAAAGAATGGAAAATGGTGGAGATGGAAAACGATTATATCAGGTTATGTATAACACCTGATATTGGGGGAAAGATATGGGGTGCTATTGAGAAAACTACAGGGAATGAATTTGTTTATTTTAATCATGCTGTTAAATTCCGGGATATTGCCATGAGGGGGCCCTGGACTTCGGGTGGGATCGAGATTAATTTCGGAGTAATAGGCCATGCTCCTACATGTTCCACCCCGGTTGATTATTATAAACGCACTAATGATGATGGAAGTGTCAGTTGTTTTGTCGGAGCTATTGATCTTGCTTCGCGCACAAGATGGAGCGTTGAAATAAATCTTCCTGGAGATAAAGCGTATTTTACAACACGATTAGTATGGGATAATCCTACTTCGCTTGAACAATCCTATTACCATTGGATGAACCTGGGGGTAAAAACTGCAGGAGAACTGGAATATATTTATCCCGGGAATTATTATCTGGAACATAACGGTCAATATTTCTCATGGCCCGTTGATGATAAGGGGTATAAGATCAATTTTTACCAAAATAATAATTTCGGAGATTACAAACCCTATCACATATTTGGAGAAGTCACTGATTTTTTTGGTGCATACTGGCATAATGATGATTTTGGTTTTGCACATTACTCCTTATATGACGAGAAACCCGGGAAAAAAATCTGGATTTGGGGTCTGTCTGACCAGGGGATGATATGGGAAAAACTGTTGACCGATACCGATGGGCAATACACTGAACTTCAGTCAGGACGGTTATTTAATCAGGCTGTCAAAGGGAGTACGTATACCCCTTTCAAACATCGCGGATTTTTTCCGGGAGCTACCGACGAGTGGACAGAATACTGGTTCCCGGTAAAAGAAACAGGTGGATTAAAAGCAGCTTCTCCGGAAGGCTCTGTTAACCTTCAACAAAAGGGGAATATTTTTCATTTAAAATTTTGTCCAAATGAAAAAACCTATGGAAAACTGGAAGTTAAAGCTGAAAATAATGAAATTTTTATAAAAGAATTTCATTTTGTTCCCATGGAGACAGTATCAGATTCATTTGAATATGAAGGAGATATAGAAGAATTAAGCGTATGGCTGAATAATAAATTACTTTACAGTGCTGATCACAAAGATTACAGGATAAAACGTCCTGTGGAATCTCCTTCCTGTTTTAGCTGGCACACTGCGTATGGTCATTATCTGAAAGGGAAAGAAGAGGAAAGACAACGTCAGTACAAATTAGCTGAAGAAGAATACAGGAGGTCACTGGTGATTGAACCATATTTCATTCCAGCCTTGACAGGAATGGCAAATTTAGCATACAGGAAAACTAATTATGAATCTTCCCTTGAATATTCACTGAAAGCCCTTTCAATAGACACTTATGATGCTGAAACCAATATGATTTATGGACTGGCAAGCCTGGCACTTGGAGATACTGCTTCAGCAATAGATGGATTTTCTATTGCTACAGCATCTGTTTCGCACAGGGTTCCTGCTTATAATGCACTTTCTACTATTTTTTTAAACAAAGGTGATTTTTCAAAAGCGCTTGTTTATTCTGATAAAAGTCTTATTTATAATCAATTGGGCAGTGAGGTAATTCAAAAGAAAATTTTTTCCTTCCGGAAAACAGGAATGAATAAAGAAGCTTTTTCACTGATGGAAGATATTGAAAAGAGAGATCCTTTAAACCATTTTACCCGGTTCGAAAAATATTTAATTAATCCTTCTTCTGAAAATAAAATCCAGATACAGAAATATATTACCAATGAGTTTCCTCATGAAACTTATCTGGAATATGCTCTTTGGTATTACAGAAATGGCCAGCATCAGGATGCCTTAAAAATATTGGAACTGTCGATCCAGAATCAGCCGGTTATTTTGTTATGGGAAGCCTATTTGAATCACCTTTCAGGAAAAGAAAAACTAGCTGCCGAATTATTAAACGGGGCTTTACTTGCAAGTCCTGACCTGGTATTCCCTTTTCGGATTGAAACATTGAAACCCTTGGAATGGGCTCAAACTTTATCGGATGACTGGAAAGTTAAATACTATACCGGACTGATTTATCTAAATGCAGGTGCATCAGAAAAAGGGGAAAACTTATGGAAAGAATGCGGTACCATCCCGGATTTTTACCCGTTTTATGTTGCCCGTTCAATGATTTTAGGCGATGAAGATCCAAAATCAGAAGTTGATATGGAAAGAGCCCTCACTTTAGGCAGAGATGAATGGAGAGCTGGTCTGGTTGCTTCAAAATATTATTTACAGAAAGGGAACCTCCTCAAAGCAGAAGAACTGGCCCGTATATATTATAAAAAGAATCCCGGAAATTATGCCTTGGGACTGCATTTTGCCAAAGCGCTGGAACGAAATAATAAATTTCAGGAATGTGTTCAATTGCTTCAGAAAATAAATGTATTGCCAAATGAAGGAGCTACCGAAGGCAGGATAATATGGCGATATGCAAATATCGGAGCTGCATTGGATTTTATGAAAGAAGAAAAATACAGGAAAGCAATAACAAGTATCAATATGGCAAAACAATGGCCGGTAAATTTAGGTGTTGGCAAACCTTATATTGTGGATGAACGACCGGAAGATTTTATTGCCTTGCAATGCTTTAAAAAATTAAAAGAAACAGGATCTGTTCAGTTGATGCAGAATAAAATCATGACATATTCAGAAAAGGATAATTCTGGTTTAAACATTAATGATTTTCTTACTGCCTGGATTTTGAAGGAAACAGGAAAACAAGCTGAGGGAGACCGGATCATGGCCGGATTATCCGAAAAATATCCTTCTTCAAATAGTATTCAGTGGTGCAAAGCTATTTATTCTGATGAATTAAAAACTGCTGAAAAATTATTGCCAAATATTGATAAAGATGAACATATATTTTCCTTTATAAACAGGGTATTTTATGAATTTGTATTTGAGGAGTGAGAAAATGAGTAAATGAGTATTTGAGTAGAGACGCACGACTGCGCGTCTTTGAGAGTATACCCTTACGGTAGTTACCCCGGAGGTGTAGAAATTGAATAGACAGGGGTGGCAATCCCCGGAAAAATGGCGATATTAAGATCCGCCGAACAGAAACCGGTTCTTAATATCGATTGGTTTATTGAGCCGGAAAAGGGAAAATTAATTTAAGGAGCGGTAATTAAAAACACATTTAGTATTAACCAAAAATTTGTAAACTTTTTTCAGGACGATACATTTTCTTTCTCTTACCCACAATACCTTCATCTCATATGGTTTAAAACTGACAATTTCATCCGCTTTCCCCTCCTTTCCATCCGTCGTATAAGGGTCAAGCCATATCTGTTTACCTGTTAACGGGATATTTATTTTAGCATTTAATTCTGTATTTTCTTCATTAAAAAGGAGATAGTAATGATCCTTCCCTTTTACAACATGCCTGAACCGCATATTTTCCGAATGGGGTGTAATAACCAGGTCAGGTGTCAATACAGAATTAATAGCATTTACAAGATCAGAATATGTTGTATATGTTATAGCACCGTCAAATATTTCGGAAAACGGCGATTTTTTATTGATAATAAGGCGTTTGTGTTTAGCAAGCTTTTGCAACAGGGGAACAGCTTCAGGGGGGAGATAAGAAAGGCTGTCGAGTATAGCTGTCTTATACTTCATTCCGGCAATATGAACACCTTCTCTGTTTATTACAGCATTTTCCCACAGATGACGGATTTCGAGATAATTAAAATCGAATTGATGCTGAAAACATATTTTGGCTGATTTATCGGGAAGCCAGGTCGCTTCGCACAGAATAGCCAACTCACATACATGGCGTGAGTCGGTATTTATCCAGCTCATCCTGCGACATGCATCTGCATAAGGTTTATAATCTTTCCACCATACTGCATTGGGGCCTACGTCCGGTGGTCGCTCATCAAGCCTGGGGCCGCGGACGGAATAATAAAATGCATGCGGGAAAAGCATATTATGACCCCGCACGAAGCACCAGTTGGCGAGCCAGACCATTTCTTCGTATGTAAGGTTATGTCCGTATGCCCCGTATATTTCGTTTGAATTCCTTCGGCGTCCGAGGTGGATCATTGCACTTGAGGCGCATTTGGCCATGGTTGAATGGTGACCTTCCAGGGCTTTGGGTCCGGGTTCAACATATCTCCAGACCAGATCCTGACCCGGGATATGGAAATAACGCAGCGTCCCAATGTCCATCGAACCGTCGGGATGTCCCATCAGGGCAAGATTGTGCCTGGAACACCATTCACTCAGGCGGCGGTAATAAATTTCTTCAAGGCAAATATTTACTGCCCGGTGATAGTCAATGCGATGTTTTTTTGAATCGGGATGATCCTCGTACCAGAGATCTGCCAGGTACGGGGTGATATCGTAACCAGAAATATCCTGAATCCGGGGGAGGAGAGAAGCATTTCCGGGGATCATTCCTCTCAGGGGACTTCTTCCCAGGGGAGAAGGTTCATCGGTAAAGATACCCATGACTGTATTCCCGAAATAGTCGCTGAACTCTTCCGCAAAGCGGTCGTAAACAAGTTCAATGAAGCTGTTCACTGCATCCGGATTCATAATGTCGCCTGCCGGGGGAGTATGTTCCCGCAGCGGCACTTCCCCCTCGTTAAGGTAGTGAAGACCTCGTATTACTCCGCCCGAAGGCTGTTCAATAATTGCAACGCGACTGCCGTCAGGACGGTCAATAATGGTGATGAGCTTCATGTTACCCGAAAGAACAGGTTCTTCTCCGGCTTTAAGGTCGATCTTTGACAGTCCCTTCGCGGCATGCTCAGGATTCCTCTCAACCACCTGTCCTCCGGAAGACCCTGACGGATACATTCCTTCATCATAAACTACAACGTACATGTTTCTGGATGCCGCCTCCCTGATGGCAACATGCATAACCCGTATCATTTCATCTGATAACCATTTTATATCATGAGGCAATCCGATGCGGGGGTGAATGACAAAACCATAAATTCCATTGGCTTCAAATTGTATGATTTGTCTGATAATTTCATCATCCCTGAGTGTGTCATTCCAGAACCAAAACGGCATGAGGGAGAATTCACGTGGAGGGTCAATGAATTCAGACGGGATTTGCCTGTCTGAAAACCGGCAGGAGGAAATAAAAAGAAAAAGTAATAAAAAAAGAAAAAACAATCTTATAAATCTGAACATAGGATGTTTAATTAATTAATTCAAGTTGCTACTTATAATAGTTTTTGATTTAGCGTGAACACAAAAATAAA
>CAYVTV010000243.1:5477-5989 GCA_964454295.1 uncultured Bacteroidaceae bacterium | reverse complement strand
TGTTAATAATTTTTTCAGGAAAACTGATAAGCTAAGATTGTGAAAAAAAAAATAAAAAAAAAAATTGTTTTTCACTTGATTTTAATAAAAACATTATATGATTTTTATACTCAGTCTTTTAAAATCTAATAAAATTTAAATATTTTTTAAATCATTGTAAATCAAATTATTATAAATTTCCAATCTTAACAAATTGTTAAATAATTGTTTAGATATTATTATTAGAGTAATTGTTAAAATAACTTGTATTGTTAATGAAAAATCTGTCACAGAAAAATGAATTTTCATCAAAAATAATGTTAAAAAACAGGATGTGATCAGTGAGAATTATCTTAGTTTTTATCTTTTTTTCCAAATATTGAGAAATGCACGTATCTTTTTGGCCGTTCTCTGAGGTCCTGAAGTAACATATCAAGATTCGCAGAAACATCCACCAGTTTATTGTACAGGGAATCATCAGCGGCAAGTGACCCAAGAGTGCCTTCACCTGCATTGATGTTTGCAATGAAAAG
>CAYVTV010000243.1:0-5467 GCA_964454295.1 uncultured Bacteroidaceae bacterium | reverse complement strand
CTTCAGCTGTTTTGCTGAGATTTTCAATACCTGCAGCTAAACCTGAATGCTTTAATGTATCCGAAATGGCCGACAGGTTATTAATTACCTGTTGAAGGTTCTGCCTGCTGTCATTTAAAGCGGAAGAGAAACTCTCAAGGTTGGTCAGGGTTTTATTAAGGCTTCCCTCGTTGGAAAGCTGATTATCAAGACTGACCGACACCTGTTTCAGTTTCCTGACAGATACCTGTAAATTAGAAATTCCCTCTTCATCAAACACTTCGTTCAACCCGGCCAGTAAAGAATCCATACTTCTGATTGCCTTGCCTGCATCATTTAATAATGGATCAATCCCGGATTGAAGCTGGCTCAACAGATCAGGTGCAATCATTGATATAAGTGTGTCACCGTAAACATGAAACTGATCAGAGTCAGAAAGCTCTATGGCAATGGACTTTGGACTCATAATATCCGGTGATATTATCTTTGCGACAGATCCTTTCGGGATTTTATATTGCTTGTCGACAATAAAAGCCACAATTATCCTGTTAAGGTTATTGCCATCAAAATAAAAACGGTTTATCAATCCCACTTTGTATCCGTTTATGAAAACAGGAGCTGCAAATTCAAGTCCCTTTGCGTTGTCGTAGACAGCATAATATACAGCTGTTCTTGTGAGAATATTCTTACCTTTCAGGTAGTTAATCCCCCAGATTACCAATGCAAGGGTTGCAAGTACAATGATCCCAATTTTTGCTTCGGTTCTGATCTTCATTATGTATTTATTTTAGATTATTTTAATACCTGTGACAAAGGGATGATATTACCTTCTTTAACGGCTATGACAAATGCCCCGTTAAATCTTGACTGCCAGTTCCGGCAATGTTTTGAAGCTTCTTCATAACTGGCAAACTTCCCGATACCATACCGGTTTAATTTTCCGGAAGGATATTCTTCCGGATAGTCACATCCTTCAAAAATTCTATCCTGTAAAGATATCTTATTTTGAGAAGAAAATACCTGAATTTTGAAATAAACCTGGTTATTGTCGATAACAGGCGAAGGTATTACCGTTTCATTCTTTTCAGGTATTGATGTCTGGAAATTACTGCTGCTTTCGATATCCTTCTTGTAATCTCTGAAAGCACGGAATAGTGCTGAGGCAAGGTAGTCCTGTCCCTGGGTTGTTGCCAGGAATTTCTCCTCTTCCGGATTTGACATAAAACCTAGTTCTACCAGTACGCTGGGCATGGTTGTTTTCCAGAGTACAAGAAATCCGGCTTGTTTTACTCCCCGATCATAGCGACTTACCCTTTCTCTGAACTGGTGCTGAATTTTATCTGCAAAGGCAAGACTTTGTTCCAGGTAGGTATGCTGGAGGAGTGAAAAGATAATATACGACTCAATGGATGACGGATCGAACCCTTCGTATTTGGCTTCATAGTTTTCTTCAAAACTTATTACTGAGTTTTCCAGTTTTGCCACTTCAAAGTTGCTGGCATTTCTGGCATCTCCCATTACAAATGTTTCGGTACCGTATGAAAACGACTTTGGACTTGCATTTGCATGAATACTGATAAACAGGTCGGCTTTGTTTTTATTTGCTATGGCCGGTCTTTCATCAAGAGGGATAAAGGTGTCGTCATTCCGTGTATAAATTACATTAACATCCTCAAAATGATTTCTTATATATTCCCCGAACTTCAACGCTACGGCAAGTACAATATCTTTCTCTTTATATTTCTTCCCCAAAGCCCCGGGATCTTTGCCCCCGTGGCCAGGGTCTATGACCACCGTCCTTACTTTATTTCTTATTATCGGTTCTCCCTCAGCGTATATTATATGATGTGCAAAAAGAAAGATAACACAAACAGGAATTACTAAGCTTATTCGTTTATTTTGTTTACAAATCCTGTAAAAGGTCAAAAACATTGTTTGTATTTTGATTAGATTTGAAGTTTAAAATTTTTATTAAATCTTTTTTACAAAAATAGCATTTTAGGATTGCATAATAAAAGACATATAGGGCTGATATTATCAACAATTTTAATAATATATCAAAATATTACCGCCCAGGTGCCGGAATACAATGATACTATCCGGGGAACGGAACCTGATACGGGATTATTATATTTCCCTCCGGTTATTGATGATCCGGCTGAGGAAGATACATTAAAACCCGTTTTAAAGAAAGCTTCGCCGGCAAAAATTGACGATCAGATTGTTTATAGTGCCAGGGACTCCATGATATTCGGAATTGATAATAAAAAGGTTTTCCTGTATGGTGAAGCTTCTGTAACCTACCTTGATAAAGAATTGAAAGCCGATTATATCGAGTATGACATGAGCAGTAATATTGTTTTTGCCAAAGGTATGCCTGATTCTGCCGGGGTGATAATTGGGCGTCCCCTATTTAAGGATAATACCCTTGATTTTGAAGCCCAAATAATGCGATATAATTTCAGGACAAGAAAAGGCTACATCGAAGCAATTAAAACAGAGCAGGAGGGAGGTTATCTGCATTCCACCATAACCAAGCAGGATCAGTTCGGAAATATCAATATGAAGCATGGTAAGTATTCGACCTGTGATCTGGATCACCCTCATTTTTATGTAGCTCTTACCAAAGCCAAGTCAATACCCGGAGATAAAATTGTTTCAGGGCCTGCTTATATCGTCATTGAAGATGTTCCTTTACCAATAGGAATACCTTTCGGCTTCTTCCCCAATACAAAAACAAATACATCAGGGATACTTATCCCTCAGTATGGAGAAGAAGCCAGGAGAGGTTTTTACCTCAGAAACGGAGGATATTATCTGGCGCTTAATGATTATTTGAATTTAACCCTTACAGGGGATATTTATACAAATAGTACCTGGGGGGCAAGACTTAGTTCTGATTACAGGGTAAGGTATAAATACAACGGTAATCTGAACCTGAGGTATTACAGGAATATTTCAGGATTCAAGGACCTGCCGAACTACAGCAAGTCATTTGATTATTCAGTTATGTGGTCACATAGTCAGGATGCCAAGGCTAACCCAAACCAGAGTTTCCGTGCCAGTGTGAATCTCTCAACAAATAAATTTGATCAGAACCACAGCCGGATTCTTACAAATGCACTTACCAACACAAAACAGTCGAGTATCTCTTTCCAGAAAAGCTGGCCCAACAGTCCGTTCAATTTCAGCACCAGCCTGAACCATTCCCAGAACAGCCGCACAGGGGCGGTGGATCTTAATTTCCCGAAGGCTTCATTAAATATGAACCGTATTTACCCTTTCAGACGCAAGACAGCTGCCACAAGCCGAAAGTGGTATGAAGAAATACAGTTAAGCTATACCGGATTCTTTGATAACAGAATACGCACAACCGATACACTTCTGTTTACCAACAAAGTTTGGGATGACATGAACATGGGATTTAAACATGATATCCCGGTTAACTGGAACTATAAACCGAAGAAGTTTAAGGTGTTTACGATAACTCCAAATTTGCGTTACACCGGGATGCTTTACAAGGATTATATCGAAAAACGCAGGGTGCTTGTTACTGAAACTGATACAAGCTATTATGTAACCGTTAAAG
This sequence comes from uncultured Bacteroidaceae bacterium, assembly GCA_964454295.1. Taxonomy (GTDB): domain Bacteria; phylum Bacteroidota; class Bacteroidia; order Bacteroidales; genus CAYVTV01. The sequence goes on along the minus strand of CAYVTV010000243.1, from coordinate 1,899 downwards.
ACACCATTAACAAGGTGACATATGCCCATGGATATTATCCCGGAATATCTGCAGCACTGGCTCCCAGAATCTATGGGATGTATCAGTTCTCGGGCAAGGGGAAAGTGCAATCTATAAGGCATGTGATGTCTCCCTCTGTTTCATTTTCATATATTCCTGATATGAGTGGAGTTGTTCCGCAGTATTACCGCGAATTACGAAACGAGGAGGGCGACCTTATCGAACGTTATTCAATATATGAAAACGGAATGTTTGGAACTCCTTCATTTACCAGCCGGCAGAGAAGCATGTCATTTTCATTGGGTAACAATGTGGAAATGAAGGTAAGAGAAGTTACTGATTCAACCGCTGAGATCACCAAGGTTAAACTTGTTGATAATCTTAACTTTTCAACCTCAGCCAGCTTCGAGGACAGCATTTTTTTCAGACCGGTATCTTTCAATGGAAACACTTCTCTTTTTAACAACAAATTGAATATCTCATTCAGGGGAAGCTTTGATCCTTATGCAATTGACGCGCAACAGAGACGTATCAACAAATCGGAATTCAGTAAAACAGGAAAGATTGCGAGGTTAACAAGTTTTGGATTTTCCACCGGCTTTTCCTTTTCATCGGCATCAAAAAAAACCGGCCCGTCCAGACCGGAAATGAGTCCCCCGGAAACCGATATGATGCAAGCCGGGCCGCCAGGTGAAGAGTATGATATGTTTGATGAAGATTATTATGGTGATTATGTTGATTTCGATATTCCGTGGAGCATACGGGCAGATTATAATTTTAACTATACCAAGCCCGGATTTAAGGGTACTGTAATTCAAACGCTGAGGATAACCGGTGATTTCAGTCTTACACCCAAATGGAAGATCGGATATAATACGGGATATGATTTCAAAACTAAACAGATAACAACATCCAGCATGAGTATTTACAGGGATCTTCATTGCTGGGAAATGAGTCTTTCTGCTGTTCCTTTTGGTTACTACAAAAGTTTTAATTTCCAGATTAATGTTAAATCTGCTGTGCTGAAAGATTTGAAATATAACAAACGTATTCCCTGGCAGGATAATTTTTAAATCGCTGAAGTATGCATAAAACATTTAATACCAATAAAGCTCCCGGAGCTATTGGCCCCTATTCACAGGCAGTAGAGGTTAACGGATTTCTTTTTGTTTCAGGTCAGATACCTGTTGTGCCGGAAACAGGTAAAATCATTGAAGGCGGAATAAGGGAACAAACACGGCAGGTTCTCATTAATATAGGAAGTATTCTTAACTATGCCGGATACTCCTACTCAGATGTGGTTAAATCTACCTGCTTTCTGGCAGACATAAGCGACTTTCAGGCGATGAACGAGATCTATCAACAATTTTACAATGAGAACAGACCTGCAAGATCTGCGTTTGCCGTGAAAGACCTGCCACGGGGAGCATTAATTGAAATCGAGACAATAGCTGCAAAAACCGCAAATGCTACTCAGCAATAATTTCAAACGGAATATCAACTTTAACATCCTTGTAAAGTCGTATAGATGCTGAATAGTTGCCTATTTCCTTGATAATATCTTCCTTGATGGTGATGTTTCTCCTGTCAATCTCAAATCCTTTTTCCGCCAGTGCTTCAGAAATCTGTATGGTATTAACGGACCCGAAAATTTTCCCTTTTGTACTGGTTTTGGCTCCAATGATAAGGCTGACATCTTTAAGTTTTTCAACAATCTCCTGTGCCTGTTCACGAAGTTGTTCTTCTTTATGAGCACGTTGTTTCAGGATCTCTTCGTGTATCTTTTTGGCTGAAGGAGTTGCATGAATAGCCATGCCATTGGGAATCAGGTAATTTCTGGCATATCCGTCCTTTACATTAATAATGTCATCCCTGTTACCTAACTTCTGAATATCCTGT
>CAYVTV010000242.1:0-6030 GCA_964454295.1 uncultured Bacteroidaceae bacterium | reverse complement strand
TAAACGTAAATGACTGTCTTGAAGGCGAGCATAACGCAGCTATTGGCGTTTTCTTATCAAGCACTAATTAACAATAACATAAATACTATTTGTACGCATGAATATTGAAATGTTCAGAGACTTCTGCCTTTCCCTCAAGGGTACAACAGAAGAATTTCCCTTTGATGAGAGCACTCTTGTTTTTAAAGTTGGAGGAAAAATATTTGCTCTTACTGATATTGATCTCTTTAATAGCGTTAATCTCAAGTGTGATCCTGAAACAGCCATTGAATTAAGGGAAAGATACTCCTCTGTCCTGCCCGGATACCATATGAACAAAAAACACTGGAATACTGTTCTGACAGATGGAAGCATCCCCGATAATCTGATACTGGAATGGGTAAAAGATTCCTATGAACTTGTTTTATCAGGACTTCCGGAAAAGAAAAGGCGTAATTATTAAGGATATTGATGCTATGTAATCTGGCGGTAAACAGTTGTTATTGTCGCATCAGGGAAAAGTGATCAATTCTATTTTTTGTACCTTTGCAGTTAAAGAATTTTTGTTGTGAGAAGAATTATCCTGACAGGTTCATTATTGTTACTTGGTTACTTATACTTAACAGCACATCCTGTTCATGTATCAGTATTAAATCTGGAAATAACCGGGAAGGAAAGCATTATCGCTGTAAAGTTGTTTAAGGACGATCTTCAGCTGGCCATCTATCATAACTTCAGTATTGAAATACCTCCGGACAGGATCGGAAATGAGGAACATGCAGCGCTTATTGACAGGTATTTGAAGGATAACCTGGTGATCATGAAAGGGACAAAACGAAAAATACAATTGAATTACACAGGTAATGAGACCAACGAAGAAGCGATCTGGATGTATTTTTCGGCAAGGAATTTGCAGTCGGTTAGAAGTGTTTTTCTTATAAATACCATCTTTCTTGATATTTACCCGGACCAGACAAATCTGGTGATAATCAGTAATAAAGGATATCAGAAGGGATATCGGTTTAATATTTTAATAACGGAAAGGGAGATATACTTAAATGAATAAACTCAAGCTGGTGTTTCGGAATATAATTGGTGTTTTTCTTTTATTGAATGTGACAGGCCCTTTTGGTTCTGCCACTCACAATCGTGCCGGAGAAATAACAATGCGCCAGATAAGTGATCTGACCTTTGAAATTACCATCACTACATACACCTACACGCTTAGCGCCGCAGATCGCAGTCAGCTGGATGTTGTGTGGGGTGATAATTCAACTTCAGTTGCTCCCCGTGTTGATATTCTTCAATTGCCAAATTTTTACAGACGAAATATATACAAAGCACAGCATACTTATCCCGGACCAGGAACCTATCAGATTGTTGTTCAGGATCCTAACCGCAATTTCGGAGTAAAAAATATTCCTAATTCCGTAAATGTTTATTTTTCCATCAAGACAATTATTACCATTAATCCCCGGATCGGAGTGAACAGCACACCTGTATTGCTGAATCCTCCATACGATAAAGCTGCGCTCGGACAACTTTTTATTCATAACCCTGCAGCCTTTGATCCTGATGGCGACAGTATCTCATATAGTTTATCGGTGTGTACGGAATATAACGGTCAGCCTATTAAAGACTACAGTCTCCCTGCTGCAAGTGACAGCCTCTATGTTAATTCCATAAACGGCGACCTGGTGTGGAATACACCGGTAGATACCGGTATTTATAACATCGCCATGAATATTGAAGAATGGAGAAGCGGAGTTAAAATAGGAAATATTGTAAGAGATATGCAAATTGAAGTGTACAGTACTACCAATAATCCCCCGCTGAATGATTCCCTGCCTTCTTTATGTGTTGAAGCCGGACAGAAAATTGAATATCTCATTACCGGCACTGATCCTGATAATGACGGAATGAAGCATTTTATTACAGGCGGGCCTTATGCCGTAAATATTAGTCCTGCAAGGGATTCACTCATCCTTTCTGAACCCGGAAACATAACCAGTAAGTTTATATGGCAAACGGCCTGTGAACATGTAAGGTATCAGCCCTACCAGGTAGTGGTAAAAACGGAAGATGTTCATCCTGAGTTTGTTCTGTTTGATATTGATAATATGCAGATAAACGTGATCGGCCCTGCCCCTGAAAATCCGGATTTGTTACCCTCCAGTTCATCCATAAGGGTCTCATGGGATCAAACCCGCTGCAATAACGCAACCGGATATAATATTTACCGGAGGGAAGGTGAATCAGGATATATTGTTGACTCCTGTACATATGGCCTTCCTGCATATACCGGTTTCATTAAAGTTGGCACAACCAAACCTGTTAACGAAACGGTCTTCAATGATAACAACCAGGGAACAGGATTATTACAGGGAATCAGATATTGCTACAGAGTTACAGCCATTTATCCGGATGGATCTGAAAGCTACCCGTCAGATGAAGTATGCTCTACCCTCAGTCCGGGAGCACCTTTTTTATTAAATACCTCTGTTACTGATCATGACCCTTCCAACGGATCTGTGTTTGTTTCGTGGATAAAACCAAAAGACCTGGATACCATTCCGGCTAATGGACCTTACGAATACATTATTTATCGCAGTGATAACCTGTGGGGACAAAATTTATCTCAAACGGGGAGCTTCCAGACCGATGATCTTAATGATACCACTTACCTTGATACAGGGATAAATACATTGATTTATCCCTATTCCTATTCAGTTGAACTGTATAACAACGAACCGTTAAACCGGTTTTTAATCGGAAGGCCTGAAATTGCATCCACCTTATTTCCCCTGATTACAGAACAGGATAACCAGTTACACCTGGAATTTATTAACAATGTTCCCTGGCTAAATTATGATTATGTAATTTACCGTTCAAACAGTCTTTTCGGAGTCTATGATTCTCTCGATACAACCACTCAGTATGAATATACAGATATGAACCTGAGTAACGGAGTTGAATACTGTTATTATATTAAATCCAGAGGTAGCAGAGTTGAAGGTAATACTGCCTATTACACTGAAAATATTTCCCACAGGGTGTGTGCAACTCCAAGGGATACTTTTCCTCCCTGTCCCCCTCAGTTATCCGTATCTTCAATATGTGACAGTATGTTTAACAGACTTATCTGGACAAACCCAAACAATTATTGTGCTGATGATGTGATAAAATATTATATTTACTTCTGGCCACAACTTGACATGCTTCCATCTTTAATTGACAGCACATTAAACCCTGAGGATACTGTTTATCTGCATTTTCTGAATGAATCCCTCGCCGGTTGTTATTATGTAACTGCTATTGATTCCTTTCATAATGAAAGTATTCCTTCTCCGGTAATCTGTGTTGATGAATGCTTCTCCTATAAGATTCCAAATGTTTTCAGTCCTAACGGAGATGGTATAAATGATATTCTCAGACCCATAGAATCACAGGAAGTTGAAAAAATTGACATGAAAATTTATAACCGCTGGGGTCAACTGGTTTTTGAAACATCGGATCCTCTGATTAACTGGGATGGCAAACATAAAGATACTGATGACCTTGTTTCCCAGGGTGTATATTATTACATATGTGATGTATATGAAAAACGACTCACAGGTATTGAACCCAGAAACATAACAGGATTTGTTTATGTATATTCGGAAAAAGGTGCTATTATTAATCCAGATTGACAACCCAAGAAAATGAATTGTAAATATATATTACCGCTTTTACTGTCCATATTCATCAGTAATGTTTTCAGTCAGGGAAAACCCGATCATAATTTGCTGAAAGGATTGGTTGCCTGGAAATTTCAGAAATATGATACCGCAATAAATTATTTTAACATCTCCCCTGATGCAATGAAACATTATCCTTCTTCATTTATATATTACGGTATTGCCCTCCTCGAATCAGGGCAACCGGAAATGGCAATTAATGAGTTTCTTAAAGCGGAGAAGTCCGGTAAAGGCTCTGCATCCTTCTGGTTGGCGAAGGTATATGCAATGGCAGGGGATACTGATAAAGCCCTTGAATACCTGGAAATTAACCTGAAATCAGGATATAAAGAACCGGAAAGAGTAGTACTATTGGATAAAGATCTGCAAAAACTCGAAAATGAGAATACATGGAAAGTGTTTTGGAAAAATTATTCCTACTATTCAAGCTTTGATAATATTCTTTCTGAAGCAGATTATCTTATAAGTTCAGGTAAATTACCTGAAGCCCTGGCTCTCTTAAATGAAAACTTAAATAAAAGCTTTAGAAAATCTCCATTATATGCCAAAAGATCAATTGTTTATTCGTTAATGAATAATTATAAAATGGCTTTTGATGATGTAAACAGGGCTATTGAAGGAGACAGGAGGAATATGGAACTGATTGCCCTGAGGGCTGATTTGAGTATGAAACAGGGTAAATATAAATCTGCACTTGAAGATTATGAGACCGTCCTTAAAGCTGACCCTTACCGAATACAACTTTATCTGCTGAGAGCGGAGGCAAAAAATCACACCGGTTTATATGAACCTGCCATAGAGGACATGAAGTTTTATCTCTTCTATTTGCCTGAAGATCATTCAGCCTGGTATCGATTCGGGATGCTGCACTTTTCAAATCAAAAATACTTAAATGCATTGGAATGTTTTAACAAAGCACTTCAGATTGATAAATCAAAATCTGAGTACTTTGAAGCACGGGGTGAAACTTTTCTGCGTACCAGAACTTACAGGTATGCATCCAATGATTTCAGCATGGCGCTGGATATTAACCCTGATAATCCAAAAACTTATCTGAATAAAGGAATAGCGGACCTGAATATTGGCAACATTGCTGAAGCTTGTTTTTGCTTTGAAAGAGCCAAACAAATGGGTGTTTTTGAAGCAGACGAATATCTGCAAAAGCATTGTAAATCTTTATTTTAATGGATTCACGACATATAAGAAACGCTGCTATCATTAACGCACTTAACTCAGGTATTGAAACCCGGGTAAAAGAAGCCCTTGAAGAGATACGTATCTATGGTAATGCAGATATCCTTACCGAATTCATTTCCTTTATTTTCAATGACGCATCAGAGCAATATCGCTCAGAAGCTTTCCAAATCTTGAATGACATTAAAGACCATGAAGCCATACCCGTATTGGTTGAAGCATTAACCAGATACAGAGGGAAAAAAGATTTCAATTACCTTGTTTCATCCTGCTGGCAAAACGGACTGGACTTCTCTCCTTATATTAGTCTGTTTGTAAATATCCTTATAGAAGACGAATTAAATGTCGCTATTGAAGCATATAGTGTAATAGAAGAAAATTTTCACCTGCTGGGGATCATTGAGAAACAGACTTTAATTGCTTCACTTAAAGAGACATCCCTGGCTGGCAGAGATAAAGATGTCTGCAGAAAGAAGCTTATTGTTACTTTAATTGAAATGCTGGACAGGTCTGACGGTATTTATTGATGAGAGGAAAAATACTTCATGAATTGAGCCCTCTCATAAACGGCCGGATCAGGGATATTTGAATAATTCATCTTCCCGCAGAATTCTGATACATTGGCGTATTTATTCTTTATCATCCATTCCTCAAATTTATCAATCATTTCTGCAAGAAAATCAGGTCCTTTCCTGTATAGAACCGAGCATACCTGCACTGCTTTTGCTCCGGCAAGTATAAGTTTTACTGCAGATTCACCTGAATGCACTCCTGTGGAAGCAGCAATGTCAATTTCTTTAACATGGCTTGAAATGATCCCTATCCATCGAAGGGTATTTCTTATATCGGCAGGAGAACTAAACACCTCCGCTGCACCAAATTTCATGTCCTCCAGATTAATATCCGGTTCATAATAACGATTAAAAAGCACCACAGCATCAGCCTCACGCATGTATAATCCGTTTACTACGTGGCAAAGACTGGTAAAATACGGGCCCAGTTTAATAATTACCGGTATAGTAATGATTTTCTTAATTCCTGTAACCAGATCAAGGTATATCTTCTCATAATGCGAAGCAGACTTTGATATATCAACGGGTAGAATATACATATTAAGTTC
>CAYVTV010000241.1:0-6199 GCA_964454295.1 uncultured Bacteroidaceae bacterium | reverse complement strand
AGGAATATGGCTGAACTCCTCCGGTAATACTTAATTTGTCCCCAAAAATAACTGAAGTGTCAGTCTGAGTAAATGGCTCGTTATTAATAATTATTTCCAGCTTTTCGGGCTGATCGGCCATTACTTCCACGATGATCTGGGCACCGGTAGTTACGTAAAAGGAAACAAGTACCATCGGTAAAAGCCAGATTCTCTTTCTAAAATTAAAGTTGTGTAGTCCCATTGCTTGAATCTAAATAATATGTCAGTTTAAATAAAACAAGAGATTAGCATCAATTGTCTAATCTCTTGTTTTTAATGAGCGGGAAAAGGGATTCGAACCCTCGACCCTCAGCTTGGGAAGCTGATGCTCTACCCCTGAGCTACTCCCGCATTTATTTTTGAGCTTACAAATTTATCTATTTTTATTAATTTTGAATTGTTTAATTTTAATTTTTTAACCGGATTGATGTCATCAAATCATTTAACAGAATCGGCCGGAACAAATTTTATTGAAACCGAATTCACGCAATGCCGGGTATTTTTCGGAGTGTAATTTTCTCCCTTAAAAACATGTCCCAGGTGCCCTCCGCAATTCGCACAAATTATCTCTGTCCTCCTCCCGTCCGGATCAGGAACCCGTTTAACCGCACCCTCTATTTCATCATCAAAACTCGGCCAGCCACAACGGGAATCAAACTTATCATCAGAAACGTACAGTGGAGCATCGCACTGCCGACATATAAAAATTCCCTTTTCCTTTAGGTTATTATATTCCCCCGTAAATGGTTTTTCGGTACCTTTATGAATGATAACCCATTCTTCAAATTCGGTTAATTTATTATATTTCAAAACTTTACCGTCTTTTTTGTTTTTTTCCAGTGTCATTATCTTTTCCTCCTTATTATTATTTTGAGAAATAACCAGCTGTAAATTAAACAACAAAAATAATATTAATAAAAGTGTTTTCATTTTTTTATCTCCTGTAACGCTCTTATCCTCTCAATAAGTGGTGGATGTGAATAATAAAAAACAACATACCAGGGATGCGGTGTTAAATTACTAAGATTTTTTGATGTTAATGTTTTCAAGGCTTTTATCAGCTTATTTCCGTCATAATGAAAGGCAGCAAATTTATCTGCCGCATATTCATTAGAACGGGATATCACATTAAATAACAAACCAAGTATCAGTGAAACAGGACTGTATAATATGCCGAATGCGATTATACTGAGATGAAATGAGGACTGCCTGGCACCGAGTGCTTCTGACAGCTGAGGATTGTCAATGAGCAGGGAGAACAGATAAAGTGTAAGTCCTGTCTGTGCAATACCCATTATAGTACCCGTTAATGTGTGTTTCTTCTTATAATGTCCGGTTTCATGAGCCAAAACGGCAATTATCTCTTCTTTGGTAAGGTCTTTAATCAAGGTGTCATATAATACTATCCTCTTCTTTGCTCCAAGACCGGTGAAATATGCGTTCGATTTGGTCGATCTTTTTGACCCGTCAATCACATATATATTACGTAATTTAAATCCGGCTTTATCAGAAAATTCTTCAATGGCATCCCTCAGTTCACCAGGTTCCAAAGGTGTTTGCTTATTAAACAGCGGGACGATCAGATTGGAATAGAACATTGTCATGAAAAGACTGAAAACAGTCATTACACCCCATGCCCAAAGCCAGAATGATTTTCCTGTCAGGTTATATATCCAGATGACCAGTGCAAGAATGCCACCTCCGATAATAAGTGCCAGCAACCATGTCTTTAGTTTGTCACGAATGAATAATCCCGGGGTTGTTTTATTAAACCCGAATTTTTCCTCGATATGGAAAGTGTCGTACCACTCGAAGGGAATTGAAATAATATCGGAAGCCAAGCCTATGATCCCGAAAAAAATAAGAGCAGCAATAATATTATTGCCCGTTATCGTCCACGCTAACTCATCAATAAAGCCAAACCCGCCGGCAAAAAGCATGACCAGGATCAAAATAAAATTGAAGGTCCCTGTAACAAATGAAAACCTTGTGTTCACCCGTTTATATTTTTGTGAATTGCTGTATCTGTCCGGATCGTAAACATCTTTTACTTCATCGGGAAGAACCGGCAACGTATTTCGCAGGTTCAGATAAGTAAGTGTCTTATCAAGAATAAAACTGAAGATAATGATCCCGGTTATTAAATAAAATACAGTATTATACATAATATTAGTTCGTTAAATTATAATAAAACGCAATGGAGCAAAGGTGCTTTGTGTTGATTATTAATAACAGAAGTCATATAATTAATAGGTAATCCGTAATTGTTTATTTATTTTTTCCCTGTTAATCAGCCTCTCCCTGATAATATCTCTATACATTCGAACCAGTCTGGTGGAAGGTTTTTTAGTATCTGCCAGGTCCAGCCAGTATATTGCTTCTTTCAGATTATCTTTCTTTTCATTCATCAGTGCAAGATTGATACAGGCTTTATAGGCTCCGGACTTCCTTGTGCTATTTGTAAGTTCAAATAAATATGTTTCCTCAAAGGAATTATCAGTTCCCCGCCTCAATATCCTCCTTTCAGTCAGTTTATAATACACCCTTGATGCCTGTTGCCACGAAGGACTTATTCTTTTACCATACATCTCACCCCCGTAATAAAAGGCGTTTCGTATGGCATCCGTCACTCCCGGTAAGCCGTTCTCCGCCTCATACCTTGAATTTCCCGCCGAAGACCAGAATACGGTATCATTAAGTAGATAATCGTCGATCAGGCGGCCATCTTTTCCATATATTCTCCAGGCAAACTTCCGGTTAAATTCCAGATATGAATGTACCTCAGGTAAATATCCGTAATCGTTATAATATCTAATCGTGAAATTATAATACTCATAAGAAATAAGGAGATCAGAGCCTGTTTCATTACAGAAATTAATTACAGCGATTTCAGATAATGGCTCTGGTAATAAAGTTTCACCGGTATTCCTGACTTCCACATAATCCGCATCGCGGAGAACAGGAACAGGGGACTCATTTAACACAGCAAACAAACCATTAAATGTATTGGCTGTTACAATGGTATCAATAATAAATAATTCGTTCTCTGACAATGGTTCAGTGAAATCCTGATATATCGAATCAGCATCGGGATATGTTGCATTATTTAATATAACAACCTTGTCAATATCCGAATTAATTGTCACCTCCGATGGAACCAGTACCTCAATCCCTATCCGGGTCAAAGGAGAACAGGAAACAAACAGGAATATAAAACTGTAAAAAAAATTTCTGCACTTCACATTCTGTTAAATTATCAGGTATTCATTGCTCCACAAACATTAATTACCTGCCCGCTAACGTAAGCTGAGAGGTCTGATGCCAAAAAGACACAAACATTGGCAACATCCTCGGGAGTTCCTCCTCTTCTCAGTGGAATTGCCTTTATCCATTCATTCCGCACTTCCTCAGGTAATTTAGCTGTCATGTCAGTTATGATAAATCCGGGGGCAATAGCATTGCATCTGACAGCTCTTGAACCTAATTCCTTTGCTACCGATTTGGTAAAACCAATAATTCCTGCTTTGGAGGCAGCGTAATTTGATTGTCCGGCATTTCCCGAAACACCCACTACTGAACTCATGTTAATAATTGACCCCGAACGTTGTTTAAGCATGGTTTTCTGGACAGCTTTTGTGAAATTAAATACAGATTTCAGATTTACTTTTATAATCATATCCCAGGCTTCTTCATCCATTCTCATTAACAGATTATCCCTGGTGATCCCTGCATTATTTACCAGAATGTCAATCCTTCCAAACTCATTCACAATCTGGTCAGTAATGGTCTCTGCCTGTTTGTAATCGCTTGCATCAGAAGCATATCCCTTGCCTTTCACTCCAATTTCAAGCAATTCCTTTTCAAGGGATTGCATGTTTTCATCGTATTGCAGATCCGTAAAAGCAATGTCTGCACCTTCCCCGGCAAAAGTAATAGCTATTTGTCTTCCTATGCCACGGGCAGCTCCCGTAACTAAAGCAGTTTTTCCTTTTAATAATTCCATATAATTTCGTTTTATGTTAATAAATCAGCTATACCAGATCCTATGTTTGCGGGCGATTCGATCACTGCTATACCGCATGCCCTCATAATATCCATTTTTGCAGTAGCCGTGTCATTACTACCCCCGATAATGGCACCTGCATGCCCCATCCTTCTGCCCCTGGGCGCTGTCCTGCCCGCTATGAATCCTGCCACCGGCTTGGTCCCATATTCCTTAACCCATCCGGCAGTTTCAGCCTCCATGTCCCCTCCTATCTCTCCTATCATTATAATTCCTTTTGTCTCCGGATCGTCCATGAACAACTTCATGACATCCAGCATCGAGGTACCTAAAACAGGGTCCCCGCCAATACCCACACAAGTGGACTGACCCAGGCCTGTTTTTGTAACCTGTTCAACAGCCTCGTAGGTAAGTGTCCCGGATCGTGATATGATGCCAACACAACCTTTCTTATGAATGAAGCCGGGCATTATCCCCGCTTTCGACTCACCCGGGGAAATTATTCCGGGACAATTGGGACCAATTAAACGGGTATCCCTCCCTGACAAATAAACTTTCACTTTAACCATATCCGACACAGGAATCCCTTCCGTAATGGCTACAATCAGCTTTATGCCTGCATCAGCAGCCTCCATAATAGCATCGGCAGCAAATGCCGGTGGTACAAAAATTACAGAAGTATCTGCTGAGGTAACTACTACAGATTCTTCCACTGTATTAAAAACAGGTTTCCCCAGATGCAGCTGACCTCCTTTACCAGGTGTTACTCCACCCATAACCAGAGATCCGTAATCCATCATCTGCTTTCCATGAAATGATCCTTCAGAACCGGTAAATCCCTGAATAATAATCCTGGAATTCTTATTTAACAATATACTCATTGTACACTTTAGTTGTTATTTTTACATCCATTATTCACAATGGCTGTAAAACTTTCAATTGGTGTTCGGCAAAATGTGACGTTCCCCTCCGGAAAATATTATTTTACAGTATCACTTTTTAAAAATCAAATAATATCATATATTTGATTCCATAAAGCATCCAAAACTTTTATTACTGTTACATTTTATGACTAAGCTTTTCCTTACTGCCTATTATAAACATATATTTCACCGGCAAATCTAATAAAAGATATTTAACACTCTATCCGGAGTATAATATTTATTAACTTAAAGCAATGTAATAATGGAAGAAAAAATGTCTTTTCAAGGAATCCTCAGCAGCGGTTTTGCTATCGGATTAAAAAATGTAGTGTCCTTAATCCTGATATTTCTCCTTTGGATCGTAACTATCTGGATTCCATATCTTAATGTAGGAACCACCATCGCACTGGCTTCACTTCCGCTCAGTCTGAGCCGCGGTAAAATGATCTCCCCCATGGAAATATTTGATGCAAAATACAGAAAATATATGGGGGAATTCTTTATACACTCAGGACTGAAATCCATGGCGCTGTTTCCTGCTTTCCTGTTTTTAATAGTCCCGGGAATTGTTATTTCCCTGTCCTGGTGCCTCTCATTACTTCTTCTGATTGATAAAGAAATAAGTCCGGCCGATGCTCTTACGGAAAGTAATAAATTAACCTATGGACACAAATGGGTGATCTTTTTTGTTTACCTGGTATTGATCATCCCCTTAATCATATTACCGATGATCGCTCCGATACTTAATCTTATCTATTTGTTCTTTTTCGTTCCTATGATTCTTGGTTGCAACGCTCATATTTATGCAACACTCTCAAAATAAAAGTCTGTAAAGACCTAAATATAAAGTTTGTCCAAAAGTCCTTTGTGTTACCTTTGTGCGTACTTTGTGTCTTTTGTGGCAGAGCCCAAAAGGCTTACCCGCAAAGGTAACGCACAGGAAGTTTTGGACAGTCCCCATCCATCCCTTTCCACCACCTTTTTTATTTCATTATTTCCACCTATATTTTATGTAATTTTGCCGGTAAATCTTTATAAAATTACATAATAGCCGCAAATTATTATGCTTTCTGAAACAACCATATGTGCTCCTGCATGTCCGCCTGGTGGAGCCTTATCAATAATCAGGTTATCAGGTCCTGATACATTTTCCATATGTACTAAAATTGTTACTTTTTCCGGTAAGCAACAAACATTTGATAAACTAAAAGCCAACACTATACATTATGCATGGATTAACGATGCTAACGGG
>CAYVTV010000240.1:4256-6202 GCA_964454295.1 uncultured Bacteroidaceae bacterium | reverse complement strand
TATTTATTATATATTATGTTGATTCATAAAAAGTTATAATTGTGCGAAACATTAGAAATTTATATATTTCATGAATATTCTTAAGGAAATAATCGGGGAAAAAAGAAAGGAAGTATCTTCGCGTAAAGATATGATCCCCATTCAATTATATGAAAAGGTTCCGGCATTCAGGCGGGAAAGGGCCTCCTTTATGGATTCTTTAAGAAGACCTTTTCCTGCGATAGTCGCCGAATTTAAAAGAAAATCACCTTCCAGAGGTATAATTAATTCTTCTGCAGGTATTTACGAGACCATCTCAGGATATGCAACAGCAGGTGTAAACGCAATTTCAGTATTAACCGATCATAATTATTTTGGCGGCAGCTTAGCTGATTTGCAGGATGCTTCGTTGCTTTCTCCTCTTCCTTTGTTGCGCAAAGATTTTATTATTGATGAATATCAGGTCATAGAGGCAAAAGCTTACGGAGCATCGGCAATTTTACTTATTGCTTCTGTACTTGAGAGTGAACAGGTAAAAATACTGGCCAGGTTGGCTACCGGAATCGGACTCGATGTTTTGTTTGAAATACATAGTGAAAAAGAACTGGATAAATGGTGCCCGGAGATTAAAATCGTGGGAGTTAATAACAGGGACCTTTCATCATTTCAGATGCAACCGGAAAAATCATTACTTCTACTGGAAAAGCTTCCGGCAGAAGTCATTAAAGTTGCGGAGAGTGGTATTTCCTTCCCGGAAACTGTCAGGGAATGGTATAATTCCGGCTTTGATGCGTTTCTTATAGGGGAAACTTTTATGAGAACGGAGAAACCATGGATAACGGCGAGGAATTTTATACTGGATATTGTATGTTAGATTTTTATTTAAGGTGTATTATAAAAACAGGAAGCTGTCTTAAATGTCCTTTGTGTACCTTAGTGTGTACTTCGTGTCCTTTGTGGTAAAACCTGACAATCTGAACCACAAAGGATCACAAAGGAAAACACAAAGGTACACAAAGGTTACAGTCGTTTATAAGATGTTCAAAAAACAATGAAGATAAAAATCTGCGGCATAAAATACAGGGATAATCTCCAGGAGATCATTCGCTTAAAACCGGATTTCCTGGGATTTAACTTTTACCCGATATCCCCCAGGTTTGTTGATAATAACCTGACTCCCGGTGACCTGGCGGTCATTCCCCGGAGCATCCGAAAAGTCGGCATTTTCGTAAACCAGGACGAGTATGAGGTTTCAGGGATTAAGTGGAAGTACGGTCTTGATTATGTTCAGCTGCATGGAAATGAGAGTACTGAAATGTGCAGGGAACTGAATTCCACCGGTATAAAGGTTATTAAATCATTTGGTATAAGTGAGGAGTTTGATTTTAATAAACTAACGAGGTATATCCCCTGTTGCGATTATTTCATTTTTGATACCCCCTCTTCCAGGTTTGGGGGTACCGGATTCAGATTTAACTGGGATCTGCTGAATAAATATGACCTGGGTCACCCGTTTCTCCTCAGCGGGGGAATAGGCCCGGAGGATGCTGAACGGATCAGGAACTTATCCTTCCTGTCGCTTGCAGGGGTTGACATTAACAGCAGGTTTGAATCAGAACCCGGCAGGAAGGATATTCAGGTATTAAAAAACTTTATTAATGCAATCAGGAGGAAATATGAATAAAGGAAACCAGACATTCCTGTCCGGTGAGCAGGGTTATTTCGGAGAATACGGAGGGGCTTTTATCCCGGAAATGTTAAGGAATAATATTAAGGAACTAAGGGGTATCTATTATAAAACTATTGTATCAGAAAGGTTTCAGCAGGAGTTTCACGGGCTGTTACGAGACTACGCGGGAAGGCCTTCTCCTTTGTACTATGCCCGGCGTTTAAGCGAAAAATATAATGCCCGGATATATCTTAAAAGAGAAGACCTTAACCATACCGGGTCGCATAAGATTAACAAT
>CAYVTV010000240.1:0-4246 GCA_964454295.1 uncultured Bacteroidaceae bacterium | reverse complement strand
TGGCCAGGCATATGGGGAAATCACGTATCATTGCAGAGACCGGAGCCGGTCAGCATGGAGTTGCAACCGCCACGGTATGTGCACTTATGGGCATGGAATGTGTTGTATACATGGGTGAACTCGATATGCAGAGACAGGAACCCAATGTTAAAAGGATGGAAATGCTGGGTGCAAGGGTGGTGCCGGTGACTTCAGGCAGCAGAACCCTTAAGGATGCTACCAATGAGGCTTTGCGTGACTGGATATGTAATCCGGAAGATACTTTTTACATCATCGGATCAGTCGTAGGACCGCATCCGTACCCCGACATGGTGGCTAAGTTCCAGTCGGTAATAAGCAGCGAACTGAAGGTGCAGCTAAAAATGAAAGAGGGCAGGGAAGACCCGGATCATATTATCGCCTGCGTCGGTGGCGGAAGTAATGCTGCAGGCATCTTTTATGAATACCTGTCGCGCACTTCTGTTAAGTTAACCGGTGTGGAGGCGGCAGGAAAAGGAACAGGATCGGGTTACACGGCTGCGACAATAGGCGTGGGGTCCCGGGGAATTATTCATGGAAGTAAAACCTTACTTATGCAGGATGATGACGGGCAGATAACAGAACCATATTCTGTTTCCGCAGGACTTGACTATCCCGGTGTGGGACCCATACATGCATGGTTGCATCAGTCGGGAAGAGCCAGCTATATGAGTGTTACTGATGATGAAGCGCTGGATGCAGCCTTTACTCTCACACGGCTTGAAGGTATTATACCGGCACTCGAGTCTGCCCATGCACTCGCAGCACTGGAAAAACTGAAATATAGTAAAAATGAGATGGTGGTCGTATGCCTGTCGGGCAGGGGAGAAAAAGACATGGCAGCATATATTGACAGATTGGGAGGGGGGAAAGCCGTCCTCTAATGACATAAAATAATTTCTTTCTCTGTGTATCTCTGTGGCTCTCTGTGTAACTCTGTGTTCCTAACGTACGTGTCACAGAGGGTCACAGAGAACCACAGAGTTACACAGAGGGTATATAAATTTTATAATTGACGTAAATGAATCGTATTAAAACCTTATTTCTCAATAAGTCTGGAGGAATCCTTTCCATATATTTTACGGCCGGTTACCCGGAGCTTAATGACACAGTTAGGATAATTCAGCTTCTCGAAAAGTACGGAGCCGACCTGGTGGAGGTGGGAATTCCATTTTCCGATCCTGTGGCGGATGGTCCGGTTATTCAGCACAGCGGTTCCATGGCGCTTAAAAATGGAATGAGCCTGAAGGTATTGTTTGATCAGTTAACAGATATTCGTTCCCGGGTAAATATCCCCCTTATTCTGATGGGATACCTGAACCCGATATTTCACATGGGAATGGAGCGGTTTCTTGAACAGTGTGCTGTCAGCGGTATTGATGGAGTTATTATACCTGATCTTCCCCCGGAAGAATATGTTGAATACTATAAGAATATGTTTTCTGAGTACGGGATAATTAATATACTGCTCATAACACCGCAGACTCCCGCAGAAAGAATACAATATGTTGACAGCATCTCGGAAGGGTTTATTTATATGGTGTCTTCCTCATCCACCACAGGAATAAAAAAGGGTTTTACTGTGGATCAGACGGACTATTTCAACAGGATAAAAAATATGAGATTAAAAAATCCCTGTCTCGCCGGCTTTGGTATTTCTGACAGGGATACATTTAATAAAGCCTGCCGGTATGTGAATGGGGCTATAATTGGAAGTGCGTTTATCAAGGCGATCGGTGAAGAGGGGGATATGGAAGATAAAATTCGAAGATTCATGGAAGTTCTATTTAATTAATATTTTTTCCTTTGTGTACCTTTGTGTAATCCTTTGTGTCCTTTGTGGTAAAATACCTTAACGGGTTAACCACAAATGGACACAAAGGATTACACAAAGGGTTTCACAAAGGTAATTAAAGAAGCAGTTAACTTTTTTACCTTAAAGAACGAATTTAAATAAACATAGAAACCATGGATAATCATTTATATGGTGCATGATATATCAAATACCGAAACGGAAATATTAAAACACTACCGTGCCCTCCGGAGGGACTGTAAAGGTGTTTCTTCCACATTGGAGATGAAAACCCTGAAAGATGCTTTTCATCTCATTAATGAGGCGTGCCGAAGGAAGCCGCCGCGATGGGGAAAGCTTTCCGTTTTCCATTCCATTGAGGTGGCAAGGATCACTGTGAATGAAGCCGGTATGGGAGGAACAGGTGTAATTGCCGCACTTCTCAGTGAATATATTGATGATGAACAATTCTCAACATCATTCATCAGTGAACATTTCGGGGGAAAGACTGCCGAAATACTCGAAGGTATCAGGAAAATTTCGGCTGTTAAAACGGAGAAATCCATCTCTCAGGCTGAGAATTTCAGGAACCTTATCATCACACTGTCAAGTGATATACGAATTATAATTATTAAGCTGGCAGAAAGATTATACCTTATGCGTAATCTGTATCAGGTTCAGGAAGAGGAACGCATCATGCTTGCTACCGAAACAAGTTATATATATGCCCCCCTGGCTCACAGGATGGGTTTGTATAACATGATGTCGGAAATGGATGACCTAACAATGAAATATGTGGAACCTGAAGCATACTCACTTATTACTGAAAAACTGCAATTAACTCATACTGCAAGGAATAAATTTATCAGGGAGTTCGTCAGACCTGTTAAAGCCGAACTGGAGAAGCAGGAAATAAAAGCAGATATAAAAGCAAGGGTAAAAGCTGTTTCTTCCATATGGAGGAAGATGAAAAAGCAGAAAGTAGAGTTTGATGAGGTTTACGACAAATTTGCTATCCGGATCATCCTTGATTCTCCGCCTGCTTCTGAAAAATCTGATTGCTGGAGGGTATATTCCATTATTACCGACTTTTATCAGCCTAATCCTGAACGGATGAGAGACTGGATCTCCGTGCCGAAATCCAATGGGTATGAATCGCTCCATGCCACAGTCGTTGTTCCCGGTGGGGAGTGGGTGGAGATACAGATACGAAGCAGAAGGATGGATGAGATTGCTGAAAAGGGTCTTGCTGCACACTGGAAATATAAAGGTATTAAAGGGGAAAAGGGAATAGATGAATGGCTTAGCAGGGTGAGAGAATTTCTTGACAACCAGGACGATGATCCGGCTAACCTGCTGGAAGATCTACAGCTTAATTTTACCGGCAAAGAAATTTTTGTTTTCACCCCGAAAGGGGATCTGAAAAAATTTCCCGATGGCTCAACAGTGCTGGATTTTGCTTTCGATATACACTCGGCAGTGGGCTCCACATGCACCGGTGCACGAGTTAACGGACGAAGCGTTCCGATACGGCACAGGCTGAAAAACGGGGATAAGGTGGAAATAATCAGATCAAAGAACCAGAAACCTAATATCGACTGGCTGAACTATGTGATCACCTCAAAAGCAAGGTCCAAAATTAAACTGGCACTCAAGGAGGAAAAACTTAAAGAGGCTGAAAATGGTAAGGAAATCCTAAAGAGAAGATTTAAAAACTGGAAGCTGGAGTTTCATGATCCACATATCAGAAATCTGATACAACATTATAAATTTAATGATGCTGTTGACCTGTACTATCATATCGCCACCGAAAAGCTTGACCTGCTCGAGATTAAAAATATACTCACCGGTACGGATAAGGAAAGCAGCAAACCTCAGGTTATCCAGGAGGATATCGTAGAAAAGATCATCAAATCCCCCGAGAAAAAATCAGATGACTACCTGATCATCGACAACAAGCTGGTGGATATAGATTATCACCTGGCAAAATGCTGCAACCCTATTTTCGGGGATCCTGTTTTTGGATTTGTTACACGTACCTCAGGGATCACAATCCACAGAGTGAATTGCCCCAACGCACCTCAGCTCATCTCACGATATGGATATCGGGTGGTGAAAGCAAAATGGACACAGACAGAAGGAGAAAAATTCTTCCTGGCTACCATAAGGATCACAGGAAATGATGATATCGGTATTATCAGTAATATTTCGGATGTAATTGCTAAAGACTTTAAGGTAAATATGCGATCCTTTAATATGGAGTCTGGCGACGGAACGTTTGAAGGCACACTGAACCTTTTTGTCAGGGATAAAGATAATCTTGACATTATCATCCGAAGACTGGCAAAGGTTAAAGGGATATTATCGGTAAGAAGGCTGGAGAGGTGAAATTACTTTCCGGGGCAGATTCAGGATTATTTTATTTTAAACCGTAAA
>CAYVTV010000239.1:0-6209 GCA_964454295.1 uncultured Bacteroidaceae bacterium | reverse complement strand
TGTTGTCCTTGGTGTCCTTCGTGGTTGATAATATTTCAATTAATGAGACAGCCCCGGGTGGGTCCGAAAAACGTTAAGTTTTTAGTACTTAGCAAAAAAAAAATCATAAAATGGAATTAATAAGCCAAATTAAAGAACTCTCTGTCTCATATTTTGATCAGATTGTAGAAATACGCAGGCACCTTCACTCGTACCCCGAGCTTTCATTCCATGAATCAGGCACATCCTCCTATATCATCTCCCTGCTGAAAGAATGGGGAATTCCCTATAAAAGCGGATATGCAAAACACGGTTTAGTAGCCTGGATTGATGGAACCGGAACAGGTTTGCTGGCATGGCTGGCCTGTGGATTTTTATCGAATAATTCCGGAAAAATTCGATAATATCCCCGTAAATTATAATTTTGTATTCTTGATAAAGGTTCCCTGTCATCAATAATGTTGAAAAATGTTTAATAAAAGAATATTACTCTATATCGGACTTGCAGTCATTCTATTGCTAGTGATCGGTTATGTCTTTCACCGGAACAGGAATTTCTTCACAACCAGGACTTCAACTACAGAGGAGATTAAAACGGCATGTGTGAGCCGCGGAGATGTTATTGCATCTGTTGATGCGGAAGGTATCATTGAGCCTGAGAACGAAGTTTTACTGCTTAGTCCCACTACCAGTATAATAAAGAAAATCCAGAGAGTGCCCGGAAGCCGCGTTAACCGGGGGGATGTCATTCTTTACCTCGAAACAAAAGCAGTGGAAGAGCAGATTGAAAAACTGGAGGAACAACTTGAAGTAAAGCGTAACAATCTTGAGAAAAACCGTCTTAATGCCAGATCAGCAAAAATAGAGCTGGAATATAACGTGGAAATAAAAAAACTTAAGATTGCATCCATTACAGCTGAACTGGCCGACAAGGAGCAGCTTCTCGAAGTAGGAGGTATCTCTCCTGCCGGTGTGGACAAAACAAGGCAGGAACTGGTGCTGGCGGAAAAAGATCTCGCCAACGTGGAAGAAAAAAATCTGATAAGATTGAAACAGCTTCAGGCTGATGAACAAGGACTTCTGCTGGATATCAGAATACAGGAAAGACAACTTGAATCGGAACAGGAATTATTGAGCAGGATGACTGTCAGAGCACCGTCGGCAGGAATTATCCTTAATGTACAGGGAAGAGAAGGAGAAAGAATTAATGCCGACCAGTTGATGGTGAGAATGTCCGATTTATCAACCTACAAAGTGATCGGGAATATCGGCGAGCAGTATGCTGAACTGATAAAAACAGGTAAGGCTGTTTATACTATTCTTGATAATGAGAGACTGACAGGCAAGATCGGAAATATTATGCCAATTATTCAAAACAATAATGTCCAGTTTGATGTTCATCTCGAACAGAGCAATCATCCTAAACTTCTGCCCAACATGAGGGTCAGGTTACAGGTAGTACAGGAGAAAAGAGACAGTGTACTGCGTTTACCGGTCGCTGAAATTTACGATAAAGGAAATAAGCATTCGGTTTTTGTAATTTACCACACCAAAGCAATCAGAACAGATTTGAAAACAGGTTTGAAAGGACGTGATTATATTGAAGTTATTGACGGAGCACTCGAAAATGATTGTATCATTGTTTCTGATGTATCCCGGTTCAGGCACCTCCAGGAGTTTGATATCAGGCAGCCCTGAATATTGTGTTGCGTTTGTCGGCAAAATCCCTTAAATATGAAAACCTTATTATTCTTATTAAGTATATCGATAATATTTCCGATAAAGACTGATTCACTAAATGCCCAAAGCCGGAAAACCGCTTTAAGCCTTAGAAATGTAATCGATCTGGCTTTAAATCAATCTCCATCAGTCAGATATACACAGAACAGCAATGTAAATTATTTCTGGAGGTTTAAGAACTATCAGACTATGTTCCGGCCTATGCTGGTATTGAGCGGGGATCTGCCCAATTATTCACATACCACTAAACCTGTGGAACAACCCGATGGCAGCATTCAGTTTAAACAGGTATCCAATATGCTGGCATCATCAACCATTTCACTTAATCAGAGCATCCCTCTCATAGGGACTTCTATATATGCAGCCTCCTCAATTACCAGAGTTCAGGATTTCAGGTCCAACACTGTTGATTTTTCAGGATCACCTGTTGTGGTGGGTTTTCATCAACCCCTTTTTGCATATAACTGGATGAAATGGTACCGGAAAACAGAACCTCTTATTTACGGGGAGGCTCAAAGACGATATATTGAATCTATTGAAACTATTTCATATGCAGCAACAATAAGGTTTTTCCGTTACCTTAAAGTGCAGACGGATTATACCCTGGCGGAAAACAACCTGATGAACAGTCTTAATAATTTAAAGATTGCAGAAATTAAAAGTGAACTGGGACAAATATCCGAAAATGATCTGTCGCGCATAAAGCTCTCTGTTCTCAATGCCCGAAAAGCATTAAATACAGCCGAAATGGACTTGAAAAATGCCGATTTTGAGTTAAAATCATATATTGGTTTATCACAGGATATTGATATAGAACTCCTTCTTCCCCTGAACATGATACTCTTTGAAGTTGATGGAGAAAGAGCTCTTCAGGAGGCAAAAGCAAATCGCAAAGAAACCCTGACATTTGAGCGAAGATTGATTGAAGCTGATGAACAACTCACACAAGCCAAACGAAGTAACAGCCTGAGTGCAACCCTGACAGGAAGCTACGGTACTTCCAACAACGCTGACTTTGTAGGAGGTATCTATGAAAATCCGGAACAACAAAGGATGTTCCGTTTATCACTCAGCGTTCCTATTCTGGACTGGGGACGTTCGGCATCACAGGTAAAACTGGCTGAATCACGCAGGGAGCTGACATTGTATGAGGTGGACAGGGAAACGAAAGATTTTGAAAGAGAAGTTGTTGTACAGGTAGAACAGTTCAGCCTGCTGGAAGACCAGCTGATCACTGCAAAAGAAGCTGACAATGTTGCAGAAAGTGGTTACCTGATCGCATTGAAGAAATTCCAGAACGGCGAAATTACCATTACCGAAATGAACATCTTCCTGTCAGAAAGGGAAAGAGCCAAACGGGACTATATTGCTTCCCTTGAATCATACTGGGCAGCCTATTACAGACTCCGCATTCTTACTTTATATGATTTTGAACTGGATAAAAAAATTACCTATGGCAATCCCATGCTGATGAAATGACCGGTATGCACATCAGCGGGCTCAGAATCTGTACCGTAAGCCTGTGAAGATACCCAGCAAATACGGACGGGCATTTAACAGCTTGTCTTCATTTATGGAATTAAGATAATACTTATACCTGGGTTCCACTACCAGCATGAAATGATCACTAACCTCATAGTCAATACTTACTCCAACACTCCCACTATAATTCACTGAACGTATATTTTCCGTTTTACCGGTACCCGTTTTCTCTCCCTGGCTCAGGTAAAATACCTTGTTCCCCACCAGCACATTGGAACTGATACCGCCAAGAAGGTTAACTTTGAATTTACCCTCATTTAATCTGTACCTCAGGTTAAGCGGGAGCTCAATAAAATTGAGCAACTGGACCAGTCCGGCATCCAGCCCTGTAACTGTATTCGTCTGATCAAGAGGACTGTTTATCGATGAACCATATTCCACACTTCTCTCATCAACTCCTGATGAATTATATGACATATATACCACATTCGAATGATCGGACTTTATAGTTCCTATGGAATTGCCTACATTCACAATGGCATTACCCGTTAATCCGGTGCTTTCCTGAAAGTATTTTTCAGGATCAACCCTCCCGAATGTACTTAACCGGTCAATTTGTATCCCTGAACGGGAAAAAAAGAGACCTGACTGGATCTGAAGCCTTTTTGCTGCCTGGAAACCTGCCTGAAATCCTCCCGACCAGGTGAACAAAGGATTTTCAGAATTATCAAAGAACCCTGCATTAGCCATATCTCCGTTGTTTACCGTACGGTATGAATATTCAGGTGCTGCCATTCCGGTTAAATACCACCTGCGTACATCTGATTGCGGTGTGTCATCAAATACATACATGTCCCTGAACAGATCGGTTCCGTGTACCTCCGATGAATAATCCTTAACATCTATAACATCTCTCCGGGCTGAAGGTGGAAGCAGCTGGTGATAGAGAAAGGAAGTCAATACAGGGTCCGAAATGCCGTTTCCATGTTCAGATAATTCAGAGCCAGATTCCGGTAAAACCGAAGCCACAGCATGATCATCTTGTATATACCTTACAGAAGTTTCGCCCGGTGCGGAAGGGTTTTCAGTGACCCTCCCGGCTTCGGGAACAACAGCAATTTTATTTTCCTCCCCGGATATTACATTATCCCTGCTGTACGGTTCTCTGATGCCATCTGCAATTGTTTCAGGATCAGATATGCTCTTCTTCGTATTATCATTTTCAGTATAACCACTCACTTGATACTCAGGTTTTCCGGCACGATTACTGATGAAATGCCACCCTAATCCGACCATCATCAGCATGGCAACGCCGGCAGCTACTTTCCATACATTGGAGTACATACGGACATACCTTTTCTTACCCGCTCTGCCGGAAAGTGAATCCCATACCTCTGCCGGAGGATCCTTGGAATAATCCTTCAGCTTCTCCCTGAAAACATCATCAATATGTTTATTCCTGTTCATGTAACTCAGCCATTAATCAGCTATAACCAATATGTCTGCATATTACCGGCTTTCTTATCTATGTCCCGGATTCATTCCCCTCTTTTTTATTCAGTGCAGCTTTATTATATAAGCTTTCTATTTTCCTCTGCAAAACCTGCCGCGCCCTGGAAAGATTCGATTTTGAAGAGCTTTCACTTATTCCCAGCATCTCCCCTATCTCTTTATGCGAATATCCTTCAATGGCATAAAGATTGAAAACCGTTCTGTAGGCAGGTGACAATTCCCTGATGACAGCAATAAGATCTTCTGCTTCAAGGCTTTCCAGTATATCATCATGCACAATCTCTTTCTCAAACGCAACAGGACTATCATCCAGACTTTGTGACCAGACTTTTTTTCGCAGCATACCGATGGCAGTGTTGATAATTATTCTGCGTATCCAGCCTTCAAATGAACCTTTGCCCTCAAACTGATAGATCTTCTCATAAACCTTCATGAAGCCGTCATGAAGAATATCGTTGGCATCATCATCATTCCCTGCATAATGAAGGCAAACACCATACATGCGCGGTGCCACCAGACGGTATAATTCCTCCATCGCACGCCTGTCGCCTTTCTTACACCCTATTATTATTTTCTCAGGTATCTCAGCCAATATTCCGGAATTTTTTTCTAAAAGTACTATACAAGAACAGGCTGTACAAATACCTGCGAAAATAAATGTATGTAATAGATGAAAAAAATATAGCAAAGGTTGCGTTATCAGAATATGACGCAACCTTTTATATTGGTTAAACATCTAATTAACAATAGTTCGTTAAAGTTAAAAGAAACGCAAAGGCGCAAAGGCGCAAAGTGTTAATTATCAACAGAAAAAACAATGTTAAAATAAATTTACAGAACGCTTATTATCAACATGTTATTAAAACATAACGAACTATTGCTTTATCCACGCAATATAAAAACATAATGAACTATTGATTAAAAAAAATGGCCTGAATATTGCAATAATAACGTAGTGTAAAATTTATTTCTAAAACTGCGCCTTTGCGCCTTTGCGTTTTTTTTAATATTACACTTACCATACCCGAATGATTATAAAAAAGTAAATAGTATGAAAACTTCAATCTTTTATTTTTTACCATTTCTTTTTCTACTGTTATCCTGCGAGAAAAAGAGTGAGGATATCCCGGTCTTTAAATACCAGGATGATAAAAAAGCTGCCGACCTTATTACTGCCGGCAGCGAATTCGGACTTGATCTGTTCAGAATAATCCTTGAATCGGACGACTGTCCGGAAAATTTAATGATCTCCCCTACGAGTGTTGCAATAGCCCTGGGAATGACATATAACGGGGCAGAAGGCGAAACAAAAACAGCATTTGAAACCACACTTCGACACCAGGGATTATCGAGGGAAGAAATTAATGACATTTATCAGGCCCTGATTGACTACCTGTTAAAAGCCGACAGGAAAGTGATCTTCGAAATTGCCAATTCTATCTGGTACCGGCAGGATTTCAATGTGCTGCAATCATTCACTGATGTCAACAAAAAGT
>CAYVTV010000238.1:0-6264 GCA_964454295.1 uncultured Bacteroidaceae bacterium | reverse complement strand
CTTTGCGTTTCTTTTAACTTTAACGAACTATTGTAATCAGACAATTTCATTTATGTTAAGATGTAGACACGTAGAGGGGTGCTTATCCCCATACAAAGTGTGAACCATGATTTTAAGGATTTCAGGATTTCATGATTTTTTTACTTAAGTATTTTATTATTGTGTAATCTTTTAAATTCAAGGCTTCTTGCACCAAAATTTAGTAATAATCCTATTTCCATATTATAAGCTTCAAGATAATTCATAGCCTGGGCAAGATGAACATCCTCCAGTTTTATCTGTGCTTTTATCTCTACCATGATTTTTTCTTCAACAAAAAAATCCACTCTTCTTGTTCCCACATTAAACCCTTTATATTGCAATGGCATCTCTTTTTCACGTTTAAATATCAGATTCTGCAAATTAAATTCTATTGACAAGGCCCTCTGATAAACAACTTCCTGAAATCCATTTCCCAAATATTTATGAACTTCCATTGCACATCCAATTATTTTTCCTGTTAATTCTTCATACTTCATCATTCAACATTTTTTTAACATATTTTAAAAATCATGAAATCCTGAAATCCTGAAAATCATGGTTCAGACCTCTTCATCACCCACAACCCCCCAAACACCAGCAAGCCGTTCACAACCAGCAATTCAAATCCGAACTTATAGCCGTTGAACAGTTCCTGCGAGTACATATTAAGAAAATAGCATATAACGGGTGACAGGATAGCTATCAGCGGAACCCATTTATCCTTAACCTTCCTTTTGGTAAAAAGTCCGAAAGCATATAATCCCAGCAGCGGTCCGTAAGTATATCCGGCAACCGTAAAAACAGCACTTACAACATTAGTGTCGTTTAAAGCCCTGAATAACAGTATTATAACCACCATCAACAGGGATATGGCTATATGAGTTCGCTTTCGTATTCTTACCAGCTTATCCTCCGGGTATTTTTTACCGTCAAGAATATCTATGGTAAAGGATGTGGTTAAGGAAGTAAGGGCAGAATCGGCACTTGAAAAAGCGGCTGCTATGATCCCAATAATAAACAGCACTCCGATAACCGGGGAAAGAAAATTGCCTGTGGCAATGAGGGGGTAAAGGTCATCCGAATTGGAAGGTATGCTGATCCCTTTTGTGTTTGCGTAAGTGAAGAGTAATGCTCCGACCGAAAGGAAGATAAGGTTTACAGGTACCAGGGAAAGGCTCATAAGGTAAATATTTTTTTTTGCATCCCTGACATTTTTACAGCTCAGATTCTTCTGCATCATATCCTGGTCGAGTCCTGTCATCACTATTGCAATAAAAGCCCCGCTGATAAATTGTTTGACAAAATGATATTCGCTTCTCCAGTCTTTCCATTCCCATATTTTGGAATACTCACTTTCTTTTACGGTTCTATAGATATCAGGAATACCGAGGTTCATTTCCCTCCCTATCAGAATAATAGTAAGTATTACTGCGGAGAGCATGAAAAATGTCTGCAGGGTGTCTGTCCAGATAATAGTTTTAATTCCGCCGCGGTGAGTATAGAGCCAGATAAGAATAATGGTAATGAGAACAGTGAGCCAGAAGGGAATATTCCACTTTTGAAAAACTGCAATATAAAGAACATTAGCCACAAGGAACAGCCGGAATGCTGATCCTATTGTGCGGGAAAGGAGGAAGAAGGATGCTCCGGTCTTGTAGGATGACCTGCCAAACCTTCCGTCGAGGTATGTATATATGGAGGTAAGGTTAAGCCGGTAATAAAGAGGGATAAGCACATTGGCAATTATGAAATAACCGAGGAGGTAGCCTATTATCATCTGAAGGTATGTAAACTGGCTTTCTCCCACCCATCCGGGGACAGAGATAAATGTTACTCCTGACAGCGAGGCGCCGATCATTCCAAAGGCAACAACACTCCATGGCGACCTGCGGTTACCCAGGAAAAAAGACTCATTATCGGCCGAACGGGAAGTAATGAGTGACAGCATTATCAGCAGGGAAAAATACCCGACAATAAGAGAAAACAGCAGTAAGGCAGACATAAATACATAATTCTGTCTGCAAGATTAATAAAAAAAATTGCAATAGCCGGAATATGCTGTTAATTTTAAGGCGAATTTAATACACAGAAATGAGTTACCATTTTCCTTCAAAATTACTGGAAGAAGCAATAACTGAATTTTCCAGGTTGCCCGGTATAGGTAATAAAACTGCTCTGCGCCTGGTACTGCATCTTCTCCGCCAGTCTCCTGCAGAATCCGAAGCCCTGGGAAATGCCATTATCAGGCTGAGGAATGAGATCAAACATTGCAGTATCTGCCATAATATAAGCGACACTGACATCTGCCAGATATGCAGGGATGCTTCAAGAGATAAACATACTGTCTGTGTGGTCGAAAGTATACGGGATGTCATGTCCATTGAAAACACACAGCAATATAAAGGTATTTACCACGTTCTTGGAGGGATAATATCCCCTATGGACGGCATAGGGCCGGGTGATCTCTCCATAGCTGCACTGGAAATGAAAGCAGGGAGGGGTGAAATACAAGAAATAATTTTCGCTCTTCCGACTACCATGGAGGGTGATACTACCTGTTTCTATATATACAGGCGGGTTAAAGATTATAGCATTAAGATCACCACTCTTGCCCGCGGGGTTTCTGTTGGTGACGACCTCGAATACGCGGATGAGATCACTCTGGGAAGATCATTGATAAACCGGATGAACTTTGAAGAAACACTCAGCAGATAAGATCATGGCTATAAAATTATCCTACCTTTGCAATTTACATAGTATATTTAATAAGTAAAGTTTTTCCTTTGTGGATCTTCGTGTATACCTTTGTGCCCTTTGTGGTTAATTAAAATACGTGTTTAACCACAAAGGACACAAAGTACGCACAAAGGTACACAAAGGATATACATCTGATTTAGAAATGAATAATAACACGAATGGAAATAAAAAATAATATTTATGTGATTGACGGGATCCCGGTAAAGGACCTGGCTGAGAAGTATAATACTCCTCTTTATATTTACAACACGGCAAAAATGAAAGAGCAGTATAAAAGGCTCTATGATGCCTTTAAAGCTTCACAGGTTAAAATTCATTATGCTGCCAAAGCGTTAACGAACATAAATGTCCTTAAAGTATTTAAGAATATGGGGGCAGGTCTCGATGCGGTTTCCATTCAGGAAGTATGGCTGGGATTAAAAGCCGGTTTTAACCCTTTCGACATTATTTTCACCCCTAATTGTGTATCGCTCGAAGAAATTGAAATGGCGGCAAAGGAAGGAGTGAAGATAAACATCGACAATATTTCCATTCTCGAGCAGTTCGGGCAAAAATACGGGAGTTCTGTTCCGGTATGTATACGGATCAACCCTCATATTATGGCAGGAGGTAACAGCAAAATTTCAACGGGTCATATGGATTCCAAATTCGGAATCTCAATATATCAGATGCCGCACGTATTAAGGGTGCTGGAAACTACTGGTCTCAGGGCTGAAGGACTGCATATGCACACAGGTTCCGACATTCTTGATGTTGAAGTATTTCTGAGAGGTGTGGAAATAATGTTAAATACAGCAGCCCAATTTAACAATCTTGACTACATTGATCTCGGGAGCGGCTTTAAAGTGCCTTACAAAACGGATGATATTTTTACCGATATTGAATCACTAGGAAAAACTCTTACTGCAAAATTCAATGCTTTTTGTAATGAGTACGGAAAGAAACTTACACTGATCTTTGAACCGGGAAAATTCCTGGTCAGCGAGGCCGGGATCTTTGTGACAAAAGTAAATGTGATCAAACAGACAACATCAACCGTCTTTGCAGGTCTTGATACAGGGCTGAATCATCTGATAAGGCCTATGTTTTATGATGCCTATCATCATATAGTGAATATCTCAAAACCGGAAGGAAAAACCAGGATCTACACCGTAGTAGGATACATA
Source organism: uncultured Bacteroidaceae bacterium (assembly GCA_964454295.1). Classification (GTDB taxonomy): domain Bacteria; phylum Bacteroidota; class Bacteroidia; order Bacteroidales; genus CAYVTV01. The sequence goes on along the minus strand of CAYVTV010000238.1, from coordinate 2,320 downwards.
TGCGAAACGGATACATTTGGGTGGAACCGTAAAATAACCGAAATAACGGAAGGAGACTACCTGGCCTTTATGAATGCGGGAGCATATTGTTATACTATGTCTTCCAACTATAATTCGAGGCTCAGACCTGCTGAAGTAATGATTGATGAAGGGAAAGATTTCCTTATCACGAGGAGAGAAATCCTTGACGATCTGCTCAGGAATCAGGTTATTTACGAAACATAAAAAAAATGCCTTTTTATAGAAATCCTGTGAATGCATGGACCTTACCATTATCATAGTAAACTACAATGTTAAATTTTTTCTTGAGCAATGTCTTCATTCGGTAAAAAATGCCATAAAGAACATTAATGCAGAGATCATTGTAGTTGACAATAATTCCGCCGACGGGTCATGTTCGATGATAAAGGAAAAATATCCGGAGGTTAAGATCATTGAAAACCAGGTTAATGCAGGATTCAGCAAAGCCAATAACCAGGCACTAAGAATCGCCGCAGGCCGTTACTGCCTTCTTTTGAATCCTGACACCATGGTGGAAGAATCCACTTTTGTCAGATGCATCCGTTTTATGGATGAACATCCTGATGCAGGTGCATTGGGAGTTAAGATGATTGATGGAAAAGGAAATTTTCTGCCCGAATCCAAACGCTCCCTCCCCACACCTGACGTGGCTTTCTTTAAAATATTCGGCTTATCAAAGCTTTTCCCCCGTTCACGAAAATTCGGCATGTATCATCTCGGACATCTGGATAAGGATAAAACCCACGAGATTGAGGTTGTATCCGGAGCATTTATGTTCATCAACAAAAAAGCTCTCGATAAGACAGGTTTGCTGGATGAAGATTTCTTCATGTATGGAGAAGATATTGATATTTCTTACAGGCTGAAAAAAGCAGGTTTTAAAAATTATTATTTCCCTGAAACTACCATTATACATTATAAGGGAGAAAGTACAAAAAAAGGGAGCATTAACTATGTTATCGTTTTTTACCGGGCAATGATCATTTTTGCCAATAAGCATTATTCCAGGAAGAATATCAGATCATTTACCATCCTTTTAACCCTGGCTATTTACTTCCGTGCTTCACTCTCTATTCTTAAACGATTCCTTATCAGCATCTACCAGCCGGTAATTGATGCCCTGCTCATATACGCAGGGTTTATGCTCCTCTCACCAATGTGGGAAAAATTACGTTTTGGGTTAACCGAATACTTCCCTGAAGAATATTTTATGTACTTCATACCGGGATACATTGCTATTTTACTTCTATCTATTTATTATTCTGGCGGTTATGAAAAACCAATTCGTGTCTGGAACCTGATCAGGGGATATCTGACCGGAGTAGTTGTTCTGCTGGTTATCTATGCGCTGCTTCCGGAGGACATGCGATTCAGCCGGGTAATGATCCTGATGGGTACCCTATGGGGAATCCCTGTGATCCTTCTGCACCGCATCATACCTGCAATCTTTAAGTGCAGGGATTATGAGCTGGTAGCGCAAAAAACAAAAAATATCGTTATTGCAGGTCAAAAGGAAGAGGCCGTCAGGGTTTCCTCCATTATACAACTTACAAGCCCCGATTCAGAAATACTTGGCTTTGTAACACCAACCCGTACTCCGGGAGTTGATTCTACCTTCATCGGAACAGTAGATCAGTTAAGAGATATCGTGTTAATTAATACTATTGATGAAATTATTTTCTGTGCAGGAGATATTCAATCAAAGGATATTATCCGGTATATGTCTTCTCTTTCCGGCTTAAAAGTGGAATTCAGGATAGCACCCCCTGAAAGCATCTCTATAATCGGAAGTAAATCTATTGAAACTTCCGGAGATATGTTCCTGATGACATTTGACTCCATTTCAAAAGAAGCCAGCAAGCGAAATAAAAGACTGTTTGACATCGTCGCATCAATCCTCCTTCTCATACTTTCTCCGGTTTTTTCCCTCATTTTCCGGAACTTTAAAATTATCTTCCCGGGTATATTAAAAGTTTTATCAGGGACTTATACCTGGGTAGGTTATTGCAGGTTCAGTGATCTCAGCTCATTACCTGCTATTAAAAATGCTGTGTTTACCCTTTCTTCAGGTTTAAACAATACTCCTGACAGAATAAAATCCGAACAGCTTAATATAATGTATGCTAGAGATTACAGTGTTGCCAGAGATTTTCAGGTCTTGTGGAGAAACCTGGTAAAAACGGTGCATTAATAAGATCCATCTTCCGGTTCATCATCATATCCACTTTATAAACTTTCCACTTTCAAACTTTATAAACTTTCCACTTTCAAACTTTATAAACTTTCCACTTTCAAACTT
>CAYVTV010000237.1:0-6269 GCA_964454295.1 uncultured Bacteroidaceae bacterium | reverse complement strand
ATCCTTCATTACTACAAATACCCGTTCGCCTGAGACCACTGCCTGAGTGAGACTTCCCCGAAGTTTTTTAGTCCAGATTTTCTCAAGATTATCCGGTACTTTTGAAATAACGCTTCCGCTTCGTTTTGCGTTCTGCCGGTATACTGGCCATTCGTCAGAAAAGCTCTGTAAATCTTCGGTAATTTTTGCAAAGGCAGGGCCTTTTTCGAGACGAGGAACATTATTTCTGTCTGATCCTGAAAGACTTTCGGAAAATTTTGCACTTAATGCGAAAAAACCATCCATTTTAATTGCCGGGTAGCAGAAGCATTGATGTGGAGGTACATAAAACAATCCGTTGGCAGGTACCATCCCTGTTATACAGGGTCCTCTGATCCAGTTGTGTCGCTTGTGGTTGTCATCCTTTAAGTCCAGAAATTCACTTCCCCTTTCACCGGTTATCATATAGTTGATTGTTGCCCTGTCGGTATAACATCGCCTGTGGTGGCCTGATTCCAGCACTTTTTTCAGATCCATTTTATGAACAATCTCTCCGGTTTTAATTTTACGTGCATCAAAATGGGGACGTCCACTCCAGACAAGGTCATCAATGATGAAAATATCCGGATAACGTCCCCGGCTCTCTGCTCCGGGGCTTCTCCACAGTTCTTCACCATTCATGGATGATAGCGCAAGAGTCAGGGAGGACTGCATTACCAGCACGGCCTCCCTGTGTGAAATAACCGCTGCCGGTCTCAATTCTGTTTCTTTTTTCCATAATTCCTTTCCTGTCATTAAATCGAGTGAGATTATTTCAGAACGGGTATGAAAAAATACTCTGTTATTTGATGCACAAAGACTTCTGTTGATAATCATACTGGCTTCTTTCCTCCATAGAATTTTTCCATCTTGTGCCTTTATGGCGATAATTAAAGGATTTGGGTTATGTATACGGGCAATGATAATCCCATCGATGATAATGAACTCCGTCACCCCCGTTGTCTCTTCATAGCTCATAACCATTTCACCGGTTACTCCGTTGATCGAGCTGATTGGAGCTCCAAAGCTCAGGGTCACATAAAGGAAATCACCATCGGCAACCATTAAACGATCGACATCAGCTATGCGGGTTCGTAATCCCAACCAGTTTTGTGGTATATTTTCCCGTTCTTTTGTCCACACCTGCCATCCCCATTGTGGCATAAGGTGTTTCCATAACATGATACCATTAAAGGCATCCCTGCATACAAGCGACCATTTGGCGGGAAAGCGGGCATCGGTAATACCAACAGGACCTTCATCGAGAATATAATAAATGCGGCCTCCTGCTGAAACTATGCTGGAGAGGCCGGATTCTATTTCATGGCTTCGCATAAACCGTGGTCCTGCTTCCCACTGAATATGATTAGGAGGTCCGACCCGTTTGTCAAACGATGCTCCGGTACTTCCGGCGTCGTAACGATAATGAGGCCATTCGTCAATATCCCGCGGCCAAGGTTTAACAACTTTGCTCCACTTATTATTTTTCCATATGTAAGCAATCCCTCGGGGAGCCAGAACGCGAATGATTTCATTCATGTCGGCTTCACCACTGGTTTTATGCCAGAAAAGAACATTCACCAAATTATCGGTATAAGGTAATTGGCCTCCTTTCCAGTATTTGAAAGACAGCCTGCCATTCAGATCAAGCGACCGGGCAAATTCCCGGGCTTTTTCCAGTTCATCTCTGTTACTGTTCAGACCCTGAACAATAAAATTTTTATCTTCAAAAAAAAACGCACATTTTTCTCCCGTTCCACAACCTGCGTAAACAATAAGTCCGTTACACATTTCATTCTCCTGCAGCATTTGTGCAATTGCCAGGTCATCCGAGATCCTTTCATTACCTTTTATTGTTACCTGCTGCCATTCAGGATATGTTTCTTTCAAACTCGCTTTATCCTTCATTCGTTCCGGTGATGCAGAAAGTAAAAGTATGGCAACAAAACAAAGCTTACCATAATGATAAAGATTCCGATGCATGATATTGATAACTTTAGTTTGTAAATCTGCCGTTTAAAATACTATAAATTCTGTGTGCCTGCCAGCTTATTTACTATTTCAGGGTACAAGTCCTTCATATTGTAACGCTCGCCGGGATCTCTGCGAAGATCGAACAATCCACCTTCAAATGCTGTCCTGTTCATCTTTCCTGGCCAGCCGTTATGACCGGGAATCGATCCGGTATTTGAATTCAGGGAGTGAGGAAAAACAAGCTTCCAGTTATCCATCCTCACCGCAACAAGCCTTTGTCCCAAGTAATATTCATATGTGCATCTCGGATTTTTACTAAAATCTCCTTTCATAAGATCAAAAATACTAATTCCATCTATCTTTTTATTATATAAACTAATTTAGGTTATTTCAGCTATAGTTGGTAATAAGTCTATTGTCCCCGCTATATTACTACATATCACCCCCTTTGGGATCATTTTAGGCCATTTCATAATACATGGTACTCTGAATCCACCTTCAAAAACACTTCCTTTTGCTTCCCTTAGTCCGCCTGCAGATCCACCGTGATTGCCATAAACCATCCATGGTCCGTTATCGTCGGTAAAAATGATAATTATATTCGGCAGACTGCCTTTCACCGCATTGTTATTGCAGGATGTACACAAAACTACGATAACGGTCGACTTAAAAAATACATATGGGTTCATCTTATCATTTTTTTAATTATGTTAAGGTACCACTTGTCCGGTTTAATGTTAAAAATAAAAGTGTCAGTATTAAAATTACTTGGAAAGATTAAAGATAATTCATTTATTACGTTCTACAGGCCAGGGATAAGATTCCGGAACAGGTCTTACCCTTTGATACATATCAGCCGGAAAAGGTAAGCAGGGGAGATTGCTCTCCCATTCCAATAATATACCGGACAATCTATTCACCACCTCACGATTGTTATGAGCCTGATTATCCACTTCTCCCGGATCCATGGCCAAATCGTAAAGTTCAATGCGGGTTTTATCCGGATTCATCAATAACTTCCAGTTACCATCACGTATTGCCAACTGAGGGCTTATATTCAGATACACCCAGGCACTCCTGAATATTGATGCTTCCCACATGAGGGGCTTTTTTCTGGTTTGCGGATTTCCCAGAATAGCCAGTGACATGTCCTCCCCGTCTATTGCAATATTTTCGGGTAACCCGGTGTTTGTCAGTGCACTTATAGTCGGAAGCCAGTCTATCCCACTTAGGATAGTAGTGTTATCCACTTTCCCTGCAGGAGTATATCCCGGCCATCTCACAATGAAAGGTACGCGTATTCCTCCCTCATAAATAACGTGTTTGTGTCCGCGGAACGGCCCTGCGCTGCCTGCAGCGCTATGTGAGGATTCTCCGGAAGGATGTCCAATATGTTCCGGACCATTATCACTTGAAAATACCAGAATGGTTTTTTCAGCCAGGTTAAGTTCATCCAGCTTATCCATTAACCGCCCTACCTGTTTATCTATTTCTGATATTACTGCAAAATAAACCTGCAATGCTCCACGATCTTTCACCCCCCCTCCGGGCCCGAATCTTTTATATGGTAACATTTGCTCATCTGAAGGATTCAGGATAGTATGCGGATCCGTCAGCCAGACATTAACATAGAAAGGCTTATCTTTATTCTCCTCGATAAACCTTATACCCTCATCTATTATCGCTTTACTATGGTTAGACCTTTCTCCAGGATGCAAAATCTGGTCATCTCTTAAAGCTTCCTTGTTTATCGCATTGAAACATCGCACATCGTCAATTCCGTATTCAGCAGGCGAAGGCGCATCAGGTGCAAGCCCCAGATGCCATTTACCAAAATGACCAGTCCTATAACCGGCACTTTGAAGCAGTCTGGTAATCGTTAAAATATCAGGATCGAGAAAATTCTCTGTACATTCACTGGAATTGACTGCTTTGTGATTATCTGAAACATTACCGGTGCAGAAGCGTTTGGGTATACAGAGACGTCCCGGAAACATCCCTGTCATAATAGATGCACGCGAAGGTGAGCAAGTCGATCCATTAACATAAAAACCGGTAAAAAGAATTCCCTGATCAGCCAGTTTGTCAAGATTAGGCGTCTGAATATAGGGATGGCCATAGCATCCGGGATCTCCCCATCCCATATCATCTGCCAGAATAAAAACTACATTTGGTCTTTCCTTACCACTACAGGGTGATGTAATAACCATACACCCCATACCAATTAATAAAAATGAATTATACTTTGTTAACATATTGTTGAGTTGTAATATCGTTTTCTGCAATTTTTTATTATACAAATTTGAATGGTAATAAAATTACCACATTATAAGTTACTGATCAATTGAATATCTCATTATTTAAAGATGAAGTAAGCCAAAGTAACCAATCATTGTTATCAGGAGTGCCGAATTTTATTGAATTTCCACCTTTCAGAATTCTTTCACTGGCTACATGTATATTACCATTTCGGGGGTTCATCCAATATGACTTAAATGCAATACCGGATTCATCTTTTAAGTCAATGTCAACTTCTCCGCCTTCCGATGCATACACCAGATATGTTAGCAGATCGTATTTATACCCGCCATCCCAGGCCCCTTCAGTATTCGAACGTGCCCATGGCTGTTCAAAGAACGGAGAAACAGGTGGAGAATCACGTCTTGTGATATCATGGCAATCTCTTCGGCGATCATACCATAAGCCATAATGATGCTGAAATGCAGGACATCCATATTGCATCATAGCATCAGTAAATTTATCCAAATCTTCTGTTTTACACGGACCGAAACCTCCCGGATCATTACGGGTTATTGCCGGATAGCTCTGATAATTATTTATCCAGGATTTATTAACACATTCACGGTATCCGCCCCAGTAATTGGTTCTTTGACCATTCCCCCAAATTACCTTATTGTTGTATGTAATCCACCCATTTGTAATGTTTGTTTTCTGTGGCATACACCTGATGCCAATCATTTGCATGAGGATGAGTAACACACCTTTATAAATAATGTTTTTTATGTCCCTGTTATATACGGTAGTGCATGGGGATTTCATCCAAAATGATGTTGCTATTAATACAAAATGATCATTTATAAGATAATTATGTTATCTATCAATAATAACACTGAGGCCCGGGATCAATAGACGAATACATAATAACCTCATTTAATTGAATGCCATACCCTTCTGATAAATCTTTTAAATTTAAACGAACAGAATGATTTCCTTCAGGAAGATCATATTTCCAGGCCACATCAAGTCTCCTTATTAAATTGTCAGTTGGCATTTTTACTGATTCAAGCAATACATCATTGACAAAAACATCCACAAATATATCTTTATCTGGTTTTTTCTCATCTTTAAAAGTTGTACCTGTTATCACAAATCCGCACCCATTTATGTCGAGTGAATAATCTTTGCTGTTTGTATTAAGCCTTCTGTTTAACCGTATTATGCGCGTAGGATATATACCCCCGAAACCAACTTCCAATGCTACTGATACAGGAGTCTGATATTTTATCAAAATATTTTCACCCTCATCTCTTCCTCCATTTTTCTTAACCCTTTCTTCTGCATGTTTCATTCCGATCGCATAAACACGGTTTAATGACATATCGGTATATTTAAAGTTAATATCTTCTACTTTATCCAGACCCTGTTTCCAATAATCGGGTATCTGGCTGTAACCTGTCATTGTGCCAAGTATCCCGGCAGCATTGGCAGGATTACAATCCGAATCATACCCGCATCTTGTACTGATATCAATTGTTTTCCCATAATCTCCTCTTCCATATAATAATCCAATGACGATATAAGCTGCATTAATTTTCGCATCAATATTAAAAGCTTTAAATACACCATTTGGACAGCCTTTATCGAAGGTCCATTTCTTCTGGGCTTCAAACCATGTACTCTTCCAGTCATCAGGATACTGGTCATACCATTTGATAATATCTGCTATGCACTTGTAAAACTCGCTTTCTTCAGGTACCACTTTCAAAGCTTCGCGAACAATGATACTTATGTCATTATAAATAAACGCCAACGAATACATTGCGGCAACATACATTCCACCATAAAGTCCGTCGCCATAGTTCATGATGCGACCGATATTTTCACAAATTTTAACAGCTGTATTCGGCATACCCGGTGACATCAAGCCCGCAAAATCTGCCTCAATCTGAAAATCAATATCATCAGCATGAGGATTATTCTTCCAGTATCCTGAAGCCGGAGGCATGATACCATTAAGGATATTATACCTTGCAGCC
>CAYVTV010000236.1:0-6351 GCA_964454295.1 uncultured Bacteroidaceae bacterium | reverse complement strand
GTTAAATCAGTTTGCCGAACATGCTGCCATCGCCGTTGAAAATGCCATTTTATTTGCTGCCATTGAACGTAGTTTAAAATCAGCTGTATCGGAAAGTATCTCATCTGCCTTAAGAAGAAACTTGTTTGAGGACAGGTTTGCAGAAACCATATCAATATTTCCCTTTCCTGTCAAACCATCGGGCTGTAGCAACAAGTCTCCGGTTTGTTTAATGGTATCCGCAAAAACAGTGAATGGGACATCCTGTGTACGTGCCTGAAACTTGTCCTGTTTTGCCAGCCAGGTAATATTATTATTCCTGGACCTTACCTGCGGATATTCAGTACCGGCATATTGTTTATCTATAGTGAAATCTCTGCTGACGGTCATTAAAGAATCGGGGTGGAACAAGAAGTTATCTGAAAATGTCCGGGAAGTAAGGTAATCTAATCTTCCGCTACCTCTTATACCCCTGTTACTTAACTCAATATTTTGGTAGAAAGTCCCTTTACCATTATAAACAGGGATACCTGTTGCAGGAATCTGATGCCTGAAGCCCAGGGAGTTATCAGGCATTAATACCAGAGTCTGTTCTATAGGAGGAAGTATTCCCTCAGCAAAAAATTCACCGTCAAGATTTAGTCCGTCGCGGGTAAAGTTATCAAGGCTGTCCATTCTGAATGGTTTAACTTTAAAATACACCTCATTTCGCGGGTACACACCCTTTTGAATGACAGGCTCATCGAAATACACATACGAATTTTCAAAACTGTTAAAAACCGGGTAATGAGGAAAACTGTTAAGGCCTGACTTATTCAGAGGATCATCAATAAGTAATTCACCTGTTGCATCTTCGAGAAGATTATTGATTTTTTCAGCAACAATACGGCCTAAATTATCAATTTTGCCTGTATTAACGGAAAGACCTATTGAATCAATATCCTGAAGATTAATTTTAAAATTGTCGTAATCGAAAAAGAAATTATTACCATAAAAAGAGAACATTCCTGCATAAATGGTTCCGTTAAACTGAAAGCTTCTGTTTCTCTTCATTATTATCTGATTCATAGCAGGTACAAGCACAACATTTTGTGAATCGCTCAGAAAAACTTGTTGAATCCCATTAATAATCAGGTCATTATTGTCCATATCCAGTAAGGCATTTTCAAGAGGTGCCTGTGTTCTTGAAGCAAAGAGAATAACATCATAATCTGTCTTTCCCACACTGGCATCGAGAAAATAGAACAATTTAGGCCGGAGCGTGACAGCATCGGCTTCATCATCAAAAAATATGAATCCCATTCGTGAGAGTCTCATTAATTGCTGTCGTACCTGCGACATATCCATTCCCAGATACCTGGCATAGCTGGAGACAGTAAAATACTGGTTCGAAGTCATCCGGCTGAACTGCCATAGGGCTACCAGGGGATTGATATTATCCATGCCCTGCAAGTCACTAAAAACAAGTGAATTAAAAAAACTGTTCGATTCAAAGTGTGCCACACCAATAGCAGTACCTGTGAGAGGCTTAAGCCTGATTATTCTTTCATTTCTCTTCCAGTTGAATTCTTCAAAATTCATATCTACCAGGTGATATGTATTTGTATACGGACTTGCTGATGTATAAGATCGTGATTTAGTAAACCTGAGCTCGTCTGCAACCTCATTGTAAGTAAACTGAAGATCAGGGTGAAAAACAGAATCCGATTCAATATATAACGTAAGTTGACAAGCCGGACTGTTTATTCCGTTTGCTGAAATTAAGATCTGATTGGCTTCAATTTTTAACCTGATATTGTTATTGTCAAAAACATTAAGAACAGCTGGTTCTGCCGCGGTGCCTGTTCCCAGGAGTCTGCCTCCCTGCATTGAAAGCCCTCCAAGATATTCAATATTTCTGAAAAGATCAGGAAGATAAAACTTGTTCAGGAAAGAGAAAAATTTAGGATACGTGGCTTTAGCAGGATCTGCGACAAGCATAACCTTATCTTCAAACCTTCCATCTATGGGATATTCAAAATACTTTTTATAGGTAAATTTTACTGAATCAGCCGTATATTCAGATCTTCTAAGATCAATCCTGAAAAGGCCAAGCTGCGCAAAAACCTCATTTTTATCCAGGCCTACCCTCTCCCATGTTACTATCCCCTCCTTACCGTACCATGTATTCGTGACAGGATCTAACTCACCCGAAGTCTTATGAATTATTATACTGTCGCGTTTTGAATAGCATATCAGATCAAATGATTCAAAACGGATACGTGGTTCCCCGTCACTAAAATGAAACCTGTAAACAGGATTAACACCTTTCCATACATTGCCTGGTAAATTGTATAATTCATCATTCTTGATAAGTCCGAGGCTGGACTTAAGAAACTGGTCGATAGTTTTTAGTGTAATACTTCTTTCAGTAAAAAAATGATCTGATATCTTAAGCCATTCACTTTTACCAACATCTTTGGCATCAGCAGCATACAACAGTATTAACACCTCAAAGTAATGAATAAAATGGGGACTGGGCCGACCGTTTTTTCTTACAAGCTTTGTTGAGTTCCCTGCAAATGACACCATCTCTTCCCATGAAAAAACACCGCTTTGCCATAAGTTAATAAAAGCTTCAACAATTTTAGCTTCCTCATTACTGACGTAGTTGTTGGTAAACCTTCTCAGTTCCTCAACATATTTGATTGTATCAGCAGAAAATTCCCTTATTTGCTGAGCGCCGGCAAATACTGAAGGAATAAAGAAAAGAAGAATAAAACATATCTTCTTCATCATATATTTGATAATAGTAATAAATTTCTCAAAGATACAGAATAGTTTATCACTCAATAATTACTGCAGATCATGACACCAAGTATCATTATGAGTCACATTTAATGGTTTTGTAAAAGCATCTGCATCTTCTCTGTGTAATGTTAAAATGCATTTACAATCTGTAAAAATTCATCTGCCTTAAGTGAGGCTCCCCCTATGAGACCTCCGTCAACATCAGGTTTGGCAAATAATTCGGCTGCATTGGATCCCTTGCAACTTCCACCATAGAGAACCGGTATTGCTGATGCAATGGCATCATGGTATTTTTTACCTGTTTCTTTTCTTATAAAATGGTGCATCTCCTGAGCCTGTTCAGGGCTGGCATTTACACCGGTACCTATCGCCCAGACAGGCTCATACGCAATGATAACCTTCGAAAACTGCTCAGGGGCCAGATGAAAAATGCCTTCAGACAATTGATTACTCACCACTTCAAAATGTCTTCCTGCCTCCCTCTCAGCCAGAATTTCACCAATACAAAAAACGGGTATCAAACCATTATCCAGTGCAAGCTTTACCTTCTTAGCCAAAACTTCATTTGTCTCACCATAATATGTCCGTCTCTCTGAATGGCCTATTATTACATATTCTGCTCCTGCTGACTTTATCATCTCCACACTAATTTCCCCTGTATATGCACCTTTAATTTCTGCAGCACAGTTTTGCGCTGCCAGTTTCACCCTGGTGAGAATTTTCTTTATCTCTGCAAGGTGTGTAAAAGGCGGGGCAATAATGACATTAACATCCGTTTTTCTTTCTTCTGTCAGCTTATTCACTGCCACAGCAAGTTCTAACCCTTCTGAAAGATTCGTATTTAATTTCCAGTTACCTGCAACAATTTTTTGTCTCATATCAATTCATGTTTTTGTTAAAGAAATAAATTCAAAAATAATAAACCCATCGTATAATCATTCAAATATCTGAATTATTATTGTCATCTTCGCAACCTTGGATCCAGGAGGGTATAAATAAAATCAACCAGGATATTAACTATTACAAACAATACAGCAATGGTAATTACAACGCTCAATACTACCGGAAGATCATAAAAATTCAATGCATTAACGATCATATAACCCAGTCCTCTCCACCCGAATATATATTCAACAAACACTACTCCTGCCAGCATACTTGCAAACCATCCGCTTACCGCTGTTATAACCGGATTAAGTGAGTTTCTGAGAGCATGCACTGTTATAACCCTGGTGTAAGTAAGTCCTTTTGCAAAGGCAGTTCTGATATAATCCTGGTTCAACACATCGAGTAATGAATTTCTCGCCAGCTGAACCACAACAGATAATGGCCTTATACCTAAAGTTACGGCAGGAAGTAGCAGATTCTTCAACTGTAACTTTGCACCTCCTCCAAAATCATCAATTTCAAATAAATTACCTGTCAGATTGAGGTTTGTATATTCGCCCAGCTTAAAGGCAAATAACCAGGCTATCAATATTGCAGCAAAAAAAGAGGGTAATGCCATACCGAGCGTCGAAAATACCAGTATCAAACGATCATATCCGCTATCTTTTTTAAGAGCAGCAAATATTCCCATAACATTTCCTGCCACAAAAGCAAAAATTATAGAACAGAATGCAAGAATTAATGAATTGGGCAAAGCTTCCCTGATCATGCTTCCGGTGGTTCGCTGACTCTGGAAGGATCGTCCCATATATGGGAATTTCAATATTATGGAAAATCCGTTTTTGAGCGTCAGGATATTTGTGGTTTTTCCATAATTTACCTCATTAAGATAAAAAAATGAGGATTTCTCAAACCGGTTATGAAAAGAAACAGGAGAAAGGTCATTTATATACCTCACGTACCGGAGGTATAATGGTTTATCGAGTCCCAGTTCCTTTCTCACCATCTCCACATTTCTGAGATCAGCACGCTGGCCCAGCATCATCCGGGCAGGATCACCGGGCAAAACATTGAACAGTATAAAAATAACAGTAACGACTCCGAGTATTACTAGCAGTCCATAACCGGTGCGGGAAAGAAACCTGAATAATACCAGTGTCATAATTAAAATTTCCTGTTTTCAAAAAATGCCCGTAAAAACAGTCCAAATGCAACAAAACCAAGAAAAAAGATATAAACTATCCGTTTTTCAGACATCGATTCGGAAGAAGATATTACAGCCGGGAGCAATAGCTGCCCGGGATCAATATTTGTTGGTGGCTTCGAAAGGAATTCAGAAAACTCATAAGGTTCCGGAATATTTTCATTTTTAACAATTTCCATCACCATCCCGTCTCTGATCCATATAAAGGCAACACCATCCCCTGCCACTAAACGGACAAATTCCGCATCAGCTCTGGTGAACAGAACCGGGGAAATAAATTCATCTGTAAAAGAGATCAGATCGTTATGAGACAGAGCTGTTATACCAAAAAAATGAAAAACTGCCGTATCTGTTGCTGCTGCAATAACTGATAAATTGTTCACCCTGTTGAGTAATTCAATATTAACAGCCATCGGGTCAGCTGTCAGAAGAAGGAAAATATTACCGGTACCCTTAATAATATCGTTTGATATATCAAGACCTTCTGTTGTAATAGCTTTGAATTCACTTAGTGGGGAATGATAACCCTTACGGACAATTTTACTTTCTGAATTAACAAACAGCCAGTCGGGTGATTGCGGAAAATCATCAATATGAAAAGCAGAAATACTGTCAGTTGTCAGATTCCTGTAATAAAGAACAGTTTCATAAACATCCGCATCAGTTCCCGGAGGCGGAACATTCAATCTGTTCAACCGGCTACCTGGTGAAAAGGGGTAATTTACAATAATTTCCCTAAAATCATCACCTGTTAATCCAAATGCCGGAAAATCATTAAAATGCCATTTGCCCAATATAGTCCCGTTTTTGAGAAGTACGAGTCCGGGATTCGAACGTATAATTGTTTTGAGTGCAATCTCGTCAGCCTGGTAAAAATCGTATGACAGTCCCAGCTTCTGGCTTATCCCATCAATTATCCCATCAGAAGATGCTGTTATACAATAGAAGCGCACATCTTCGTAAAGCTTTGCAAATTTTGCATATTCATCTGCTTTTATCAGTCCGTTTTTATCAGCAGCAGACAAATTATGGCTTATAAGGAGAAATGAAAATCCGGGATCATGAATGATAATATCTGTGATATCATTTCCTCCCCGGGTACTGACATAGAAATCATGTATCGGAGGCTCATATCCTTTGGAAATCAGAACAGACTGAGCATCTACAAATGAATATGCATTAGTGTCGACCGGAATAGTTTCAAGAGAAAATACCTCATCTTTTCCTGTGCTTTTATTTTTATAAATAAGCCTGGTTTCATACACATCGGCAGGGACATCAGGCGGCACAATCATTTTATGAGGGATGTTTGATCCTGTGCTGTAGGGCCGGAAATCCAGCAAGGGCAGATGGTTATATGAATAAAGTGAAACAGAAGAAGAAAATATAAAAACAACAAGTATCACTGCCCACTCAACTGATTTTCCTGTAACCACAGGGTAGTTATTTCTTTGCAGCAACACCAGCACAACAAAAACCTGGATCACTAT
>CAYVTV010000235.1:0-6490 GCA_964454295.1 uncultured Bacteroidaceae bacterium | reverse complement strand
CGCTATTCATCTCAAAAAAGAGGAGATAGGCGAACTTTTTCATGAGAAGCTCAATACGGAAAAAGGAGCGTCGGATCCTCACTATCTCACGGCTGCCGCCCGGGCACATTTACGTGAGAAATTCCTTAGTGCTGATCTGGCTATTACGGGTGTGAATTTTGCTGTAGCAGAGACCGGTGCGGTTGTGGTGTGTACCAATGAAGGAAATGCAGATATGGGAGTGCATGCGGCACCTGTGCAGGTGCATTGTATGGGGATTGAAAAAATTATCCCATCTACGGCCGACCTGGGAGTTTTCACACGTCTGCTGGCACGAAATGCCACTGGTCAGCATATTACCACTTACACATCGCATTATCTGAAACCCAAAGAAGGAGGGGAAATGCATGTAGTGATCACGGATAACGGAAGATCGGAACGCCTGGGAAACGTAAAATACAGGGATTCTCTTAAATGTATCCGCTGCGGTGCATGCATGAATACCTGTCCGGTTTACAGAAGAAGCGGAGGGTATAGTTACCGGTACGTCATTCCCGGGCCTATTGGAAGCATACTTGCCCCATATGCAGACATAAAGAAATACAAAGACCTTCCTTTTGCTTCCTCACTATGTGGTTCGTGTACTGACGTATGCCCTGTGAAAATTGATATTCATCAGCAGATTTATTACCTGAGACAGGAAATAACGGGGAGAAGCAAATTCCCGGGATTTAAGAAGATATCTTTAAAGCTTGCAGCGAAGATATTTGCCGCCGGCAGGTGGTATGATCTTTCGGGTAAGACAGCCAGGTGGGCAATGAAACATTTGTCGCGTAAAATAATTTATCATCCTCTGAATGCATGGGGAAGGGGGAGGGAACTGCCTGAGGTTCCCGAAAGATCATTTAAAGAATGGTATAAAAAGAATATTAAATCATGAGCAGGGAAAAAATATTACACAGGTTACGTCAAAATTCACCATTACCAGTGCCTCCGCCCGGGCAATTTCAGGAAAACACCGTTTTGGCAAAAGAGAAGCTGATTGAGGTTTTTAGCAGGAGTTTAAAGCAAGCCGGGGGGGAATGTGTTGAAATAAGCAATGCTGATGATTTATACAGTTGGTTACAAATCCATTATCCCGGGGCTGTTGACTTTACACGAGGGGATGCCGGGAAAACATATTCTGTCGGTTGTGCAAAGGAGAAACTGGAACGCCTCGAAACAGTCGTTCTGGAAGGCCGGTTCGGAGTAGCTGAGAACGGAGCTGTTTGGATTGATGATTCAAATTTCCCGCACAGACTGATCCCCTTCATCGCACAACGTTTAATCATTATCCTCCATAAAAATCAGTTGGTTTCTGATATGCATGAAGCCTATAACCGTCTTGATTTAACCGGTACCGGTTTCGGTTTGTTTATCTGCGGGCCTTCGAAAACTGCGGATATTGAGCAGAGTTTGGTGTATGGGGCGCACGGGGCGATGGAGATGGGGGTGGTTTTGAAATCCTCTTAAGCTATCTGATATTAAATTAATTCTTAGATTTGTTATGTTTTGCAAAATAATCATCAATTTCAGACCTGAGTTCAATTCCCACCTTTTCAAAAATATTTAGTAAATCAGCATAAGCTCCCTTTCCTCCCAGAAAATCCCAGAACTCATCTGCAACTTTAAGCTCATATTCAAGATCTAACATTCCTCGCATTGTCCATCTATTGTAAGGTTGGGGTTCATAGGGATTATATGGTATTGCTATGAAACTTTGTATGTTTAATTCCGGATTAATGGCAAGTTCTGCTGCCACCCACTCTAACAAAGTCCTTTTAAACTCTTTAAAACCACCGGCATTAGGTTTTGCAGTTTTAATGTCTATTAAGAAAACAGACCCATCATCTTTTGTTAATTTAATATCAACTTTTGTGGGTTTTACTATCCTCATTTCTCCTTGCTGACACACTCTTCTTATTGCTGATATTTCATCAGGTTTATTTGGAAACATTTGAGCAGTTGATAGATTATCCATAATATTTTGGATAACTCTATGTGCTTCTGAAGAAATTGTTTTTCCTGCAATCTCTTGAGATTTGGCTTCTATGAAACTCCCTGAGGCTAAAGTCTTTGCAACAGGTTCAAAAATGCTGGTGCCAAAGTTTGTATTTAATGAATGAATAAATGAAAATAACGCCATTCTGTCTTTACCTAACAATCTTGTGTGAAATGGCATAGAAGCAGGTTCCGGATTGTATTTTTGAAATTTATGTCTTAGACTGTCTTTTAAAACCTTCTCTATTTCCTGAATTTCAGATAGCTTTAGTGCCATTATTATTTAATATTTTGAATAATAGTATTATTTATAGAGTCGTACCAATTGATATAATCACCAATTTTTTCTTCTACTATCTTGATTTCATCCGAAGTTAGAAATCTCCCTAAGGTGTCATTAGCTACAGTATGAAGATCTTCTATTGTTAATTTATATATTATTTTATTCATAACATTCATGAAGATAGCTATTTAGATTTTAAATGGAATATTATCTCAGAATATGCCCCTTTGTCTTTTTCAGTGCGATTTAAAACAGGTCTTTTAAATTGATTAACAATTTGCATGTCTGTATTTTCCGCAATGAGAGGGTACATTTTATATTTATCATTTGCTACAAGAAAAATATTAAAATCAGAAACAAGAAATTTTTTACAATTATTTAAAACATCACTTATTCCTTGTATATAGCTTTGTTTGGCTTCCCGGCCTTGTCCTTTATATAATGGTCCGATTTCCAGTTCATCTCTCCTTTGAAAGCCAAATAAATCATAAGCATAAGCATGTTGTTCATGATAATCAATCAAACCTACATATGGGGGAGAAGAGAATATTCCTTTTATTTTTTGTTTGTGCACCAATTCAGAAAAAGAAGGATTCATTTTTTTCAATTCCTGTATAATATCAATAGTTCGGCTGTCGCCGGTTAAGCAAATCTGAGTTGTTTGTGTCCTTAGCCTACTAAACTGATTCAGACGATTTAGGGAATCCTTTGAATATGTTTCCCACCATTTAAGAATTGAGAATAAGGGTTTGCAAATTTTACCATGTTTAGCGCAATAATAGGTCGATGTTACAGGTTCCACTAAAGTAGCCAGGTCAGCGTGTGTTGTAGCCCGGCATGACCTAATAGTTCGGCTAAGTATTATACTGATGATTTTTTTTGTATTAATGTTTTTAATTTTTTTAATTTCATTAAACATGAAATTTATTTCATCTCTAATATGTTGTGAATACCATTTGTCAAGGAAAGTTTCAGATTTATCCTGGGTCAGTTTAATATTAAATTCCCCGACAAGCTTCTGAAAAATAGGTTTAAATTCCTTTTCTTTTTCTGCTCCATAAATTTTCTCATTTATGTCTCCTTGTCGTACACTGTATTTATATTCAGGTACAGGGAAATACTTGTTATTAAATTCATAAAGAGCGTGCAATAATTTTTCTTCGAATTCAAGAGTGTGTGTATTCGCCAGAAAATTTTTTAAAGCTTTAGTAAGCCTGAATATTTCATTATAAACATCAATTAATTCATAATGAGCCACTTTGCAATTTCCGATCAGTGAGTTAAAAGCGGAAATGTCAATGCCAATGGCATGCATATTTAATTCAGATGCCTGAACAAGAGTGGTTCCGCTACCTGAAAATGGATCCAGAATTATATCCCCTTTTTGGAAATATGTTTCAGTTTTAAATCTATCAGTATGATTGTCAATAAAATATTCTACTAATTGAGGGATAAACTTACCCTTGTACGGATGAAGACGGTGAACATGTTTGGTGGTTTCTGCTTCTTTGTATTGATCGAAAGATAAAGCCCAGTTCAAATCTTCACCAAGTTGCTCTTTCCATGAAGCTTCCCGGTAACCGTTATATGATTTATAATACTGTATAAGCTCCTCTTTTACAACCTGGGTCGTGCCATTATCACCTGCTTTTTTAATCCTGCCATATTGAATAAGATAAGAGATATTTGAAGGAGTAACATTTTTCCCTAAATGATTACTTGCCCATTCACTTGCTTCCTTTATTGTCAGTAATTCATCCATTTGATTTTGTTTTAATATAATTAACCTTATCCTCCGCCACTTTCAGTACTTCAGTATCCATTTCCTCATCAAGAATCCTGTACGCTATAACATCACTTAGATATTCATTAAGGAGCTCTTTTTCTTCTTTATTAAAAAACAAAGCGGTTTGCTTAATGAACTTTCGTGAGGGTTTTCTCTCATTACGTTCAATTTTAGCAATCAGGGAGGAATCTATTTTGAGACTGACAGATAAATCCCTGAGTGACAATTTTTCTTTTTCTCTCATGCTTCTGAGATGTTCACCAAAGGTTTGCATATTGCGTGCATATTCTTTAGATGCCTAAAATTACAAATACATTTCTCCCTGGACGAATTTTGTCCACGCTTTTTATAAACAACTTATCCCCATAATTCTTGAGCCCTTTCAGGGGAAATTAATTTATTAACATATTTTAACCACTAAACTTCTCTTTCACTTATTTCTGTAAAAGAACAATCGGGAAACTATGTCATTATTTGTGGCTATACCTGCCTTAATAATTTATATGATAAAATACCAAACAGTAATTAAAAACCCTTAAAAAATTACAAAAAGAAACAAATAATACAATAAATATAATAAAATATAACAAATAATTTGATAATAATTACAAAATGATTATTTTTGCTGCATTAAATGTTATTATTAATAACGTGCAACTCGTTTTAAAGGTTTTCATTATATCAGTCTCCCGATCCCGTGATCCCGTGATCCCGTGATCCCGTGATCCCTTTAAACCAGTTGCATAAAAAAACCACCACCCATGTGCGGATTTACAATTTACACCGGTAGCGATAAAAAGCTCAGAGTACAGACAGCAGGCGAATTTCAGAAAGTGAAATACAGGGGGCCTGATAATACAGTGATACTCGATCTACAGGATGAAGGCTGGATGGGATTCCACCGGCTTAAAATTATGGATGTTTCTGACAGAGGAAATCAACCCCTGGTTCATAAAAATATCCATCTGATATGTAACGGGGAGGTGTATAATTATAATCAGCTGCGGAAGAGGTATGAAGGGAAATATGATTTCAAATCAGACAGCGACTGTGAAGTCATTATACCCCTCTTCCTGGAAAAGGGAATAAAACAGACCGCTCTGGAACTGGATGCTGAGTTTGTTTTTGTGATATACGATTCTGTTCAGAAAAAATATTTTGCAGCACGTGATCCTGTTGGTATCCGTCCGATGTTTTATGGCTATACCCATGATGGAGACATCATGTTTGCCAGTGAGATGAAAGCAATCCACTCCCTTTGCCCGGAGGTAAAGCCCTTTCCTCCGGGCTATTATTACGACGGAGAGAAGTTTTTACCCTACAGGGATATTTCGGCAGTCAAACAATATTCCAATGATGATATTGAGGATGTGTTTCTGAATCTGAATAAGCTGCTGACAAGTGCCGTTGAAAAAAGACTTACTGCTGATGTTCCGGTAGGGTTCCTGTGCAGTGGCGGACTCGATTCCAGCCTGGTATGTTCCATCGCTGCACGAATGCTGAAAAAGCCCATTAAGACTTTTGCGGTAGGGATTGAAGACGGCCCTATTGATACCAGATATGCCCGTATTGTGGCAGATTACCTGGGCACCGATCATACGGAAGTGCTGTTTACGAAACAAGATATTTTCGATACCCTCAGTAAGCTGATCTATTTCCTGGAAACATGGGATATTACCACCATCCGTGCTTCCATGGGAATGTATCTGGTTAGTAAATATATAGCCGAAAATACGGATGTTAAGGTTCTGATGACCGGAGAGATCAGTGATGAGATCTTCGGATATAAGTATACTGATTTCGCACCTTCCCCTGAGGCTTTTCAGCAGGAAGCAAGGAAGCGGCTAAGGGAAATATATATGTATGATGTGCTGCGCGCCGACAGATCTATTTCTTCCAACGGACTCGAGGCAAGGGTGCCTTTCGGCGACCTTGATTTCGTGGAATATGTAATGAGTATCCGCCCCGAATTAAAAATGAACTTTACCGGTATTGGGAAGTACCTGTTAAGAAAGGCATTTGAAGGCGATTACCTCCCCCGCGATATCCTTTACAGGGAAAAGGCAGCATTCAGTGATGCGGTGGGTCACAGCGTGGTTGATAACCTGAAAGCCTGGGCGGAAGAGATGTATTCGGATGAAGACCTGTTGCTCGCCAAAACGAAGTATGCATATTCTCCTCCAATTTCCAAAGAATCATTGATGTACAGGGATATCTTTGAATTCCACTTCCCCGGCAGGGCGCCGGTAATTAAAGATTTCTGGATGCCTAACAAAAACTGGGAAAACTGTAATGTGAACGATCCCAGTGCGAGGGTGCTGCCGAATTATGGGAAGAGTGGGGAGTAGGGGCTGTCTCATTAATTGAAATATTATCAACCACGAAGGACACCAAGGATAACA
>CAYVTV010000234.1:0-6508 GCA_964454295.1 uncultured Bacteroidaceae bacterium | reverse complement strand
AAGGCATTCCTGAGTTCATCCACGGGAAGGGTGTAATCTGTATAAAGAAAAACAGTTCCCAGGATATCGGAAGAGACTCTTGTCCAGTTCTGGAATGGTTTTTCAATAAAGTAAGTAGTGGGAACCACGAGCCGTCGCTGGTCCCATACTTTTATCACGACAAAAGTAAGGGTAATTTCCTCAATTTTGCCCCATTCTCCTTCAACAATAACCACATCGTCAATACGGATCGGTTGGGTGACGGCTATCTGGAATCCTGCAAGAATAGTGGCAATGGCTTTTTGGGCGGCTAATCCAAGAATAACACCAGCTATCCCTGCTGAAGCGAAAAGGCTGATGCCGATACGTTTTATGGATTCAAATGTCATTAACGCAAAGGCTATAGCAAGGAACATAATCAGGAAAATCACTATCCTTTCCAGTATACGGAATTGAGTGTATACCTTTCTGGCCAGGAGGTTGTCTTTTTGTTGCAGATCATAATTTCTGAGGATCAATATCCTGCTTATTTTAACTGCATTTATGGCTACCCAGGCTACGGTAAAAATCAATGATATATTCAGGAAATGATGTGAAAATTTCAGCAGTTCCGTATCGGTCAGAATGAGAGTGACATTTAATTTCAGCGCAATTAAGAGGATCAGGATGGTAATGGGTAATATGACTTTTCGGAGTATCCCCTTTCCTTTTTCCTTTCCGGGGTGTTCATGTACATATTTTTTGATCCATGAAATAAGGTATAAAAGCAGAGCAGAGCCGATGATGAGTATAACAGCGGAAATGATGATCCTTTCTATCTGAGTGTTTTCAAACATAAGCACAAAATAATAAAAAATTTGGAAATATTGAAAATGAATTAAAGCAGGAAGGACTCTTTGTGGCTCAAAACATTATAAAAAAGTGCGATATGACAGGGTTTTATGATTTAATAATAGAATTTCTAAAGTTAGATGATAAAGGAAAACCCATTTATCGTTTTATCTGCCATTACAAAGAGCTATTAGAATAAAAATTGAAGCATCGGGAAACCCGGGGACTTTTTTACTTGTACTTTTTATAAAGGTTCAGGAATTCATCCAATTCCAGGTCCAAATCTTCACGGATAATTTTACGCATGAGACCTTTGGGCAGGTCTTCGTTTTTGTGAACCGGAACTGTAGTAACCCTGCCATCAGGGAGTTTTAACCTTGTGGTGTGAGCCATTAATCCGTATAACTATAAAACCAAGCGTTTGCAGGAATTTGATAAAATCTTTACCGGAAATTACAGGTAGTTGGGACATAGCTCATATTTTAAACGGCAGCCGACTTTAACGAAACCTGCATTTCTCTGAAACCCACGAAACGGTTTATTTCTGTGGTTTTTTCCTTTTCTTCCTCAATGCACATATCAATAACTTCCTTGATATTAACCAATGCTTCATCAATAGTTTTGCCATAAGAGTGACAGCCCTTAAAAACAGGGCAACTTACGATGTAAACATTATCTTCGTCTTGTTCCACAAGAATGGGAAGGTGCAATATCTTATCTTTTGTTTTCATTGTATTTTTTTCAGGTAATCACAAAAATATTTAACTATTCCTTTCATTATAGGACATGTTGAGCATGTGCGAAACTTTAATTAAGTAAGTAATGAACTTGAATTATTATATTATACCGGATAATATTATTTCTAAGAACATAATTGTTAATTCTAAATCCTAACAATTTTTTTTACCCTCTTTAATCAGCTTTATTTCTTCAAGCCCTTCGACCAGCTCGATCATGTACAGCAGGATTTCCGATCGGATGCCGGGAAGGTTTTTCGGTCCTGATTTGAGTTATAATGCAACGAAATCTATACGTATAAGTGTTAAAATTTCTTTTTAAAGGCTTTATTATACAATAATACCGCACTATACATGAAAAACAAAGTAATCCATTTCGAAGAAATCAGAATCTGCTATCTTTGCTGTTTGCTGAAGTCAAAACATTTATATGAGCTATAATACCAAAGACCTCCAGGATGAGTCCCGTTTCAGGCTGGTGAAAATACTGCGCTATGAGGATATTGTTGAGTTTGTGTTAGAAAATATAAGGAAACCTAATTACTCCTCAAGGTTCTATTATTTTATTCTCATACTCCTGTTTGCCTGTATTATCGGATTCTCTGCTGCCGGTTTCAGAAATGATCTTTTTATTTTCAGACAGTATTTTAAATTTTTTCTGCTGGGATTTGTCAGCGGAAGTGTTTTAATTATTCCTGTTCATGAGCTGCTGCATGGTTTTGCCTATAAAATTGCCGGCGCACCAGGGATTGATTTTGGCTCTGATCTCCGACAGGGTATCTTTTATGTGGCTGCAAATAATTATGTTATAGGAAGAAAGAAATTTGCTCTTGTGGCGCTTATGCCGTTTGTGGTGATTAATATAATGGCACTCATAGTATTAGGTTTTCTTACTCCTTATTTCTTTATTATGACACTCTTCCTGCTTTTCTTTCATAACCTGATGTGCATTGGTGATTTTGCGATGGTAAGCTTTTTTCTGGCAAATGAGGATAAGGAGCTTTATACATATGATAATCATAAGGAGAAGACTTCTTACATTTATGAGAAGCTGGGGGGAAGTTAACCACGAAGGACACGAAGTTAACCACGAAGGACACAAAGGAGATGTCGGACGGGTGGAAGCTTACATTTGATCCTGGAGGCTTCCCTGGACATACCTCCGCCACTTATTCAGTACCTGCGTCATATCATCCGGAAGTTCGCTGTCGAAAAACAACTCTTTGCCGGTTTGAGGATGTGTAAAACCCAGCGATTTTGCATGCAGGGCCTGCCGGGGAAGGATTTTAAAGCAATTATCCACAAATTGTTTGTACTTGCTGAATGTGGTGCCGCGCAGGATGGCATTTCCCCCGTATTCCGGATCGTTGAAGAGGGGGTGTTTTATATGCTGAAAATGAACTCTTATCTGGTGGGTTCTTCCGGTTTCCAGCCTGCATTCAACGAGGTTTACATAGCCCAGTCTCTCAATTACCCGGTAATGGGTTACGGCAGGCTTTCCTTTATCATCACCGGCAAAGACCTGCATTTTCTTTCTGTCCCTCAGGCTTCTTCCAATATTCCCGGTGATGGTTCCCTCTTCAGGTTCCATGTTTCCCCATACCAGGGCATGATATGTTCTCCTGCTTGTTTTATTATAAAATTGTACCGCAAGTTTATTCACTGAATATTCATTCTTCGCCACCACAAGGAGTCCTGAAGTGTCTTTATCAATACGGTGTACAAGTCCGGGCCGCGACTCCCCGCTCTTAAACAAGGGAATATTCTGTAAATGATACATAAGGGCGTTAACAAGAGTTCCAGTATAGTTGCTTATCCCGGGGTGGACGACCATTCCTGCTTTTTTGTTGATCACCATCAGGTGGTCGTCTTCAAATACAATATCCAGGGGAATATCTTCAGGTAATAATTCAAATTCCCTGGGCGGGTGGGGGAGGACAATGGAAATAACATCCAGAGGTTTTACTTTATAGTTGGATTTGACCGGAACGGTGTTAACCATGATATTTCCTGCTTCTGCCGCTGCCTGAATGCGTGTGCGGGACACATTTTCAATCCGGTTTGAAAGAAACTTGTCAATTCGCAGAAGTCCCTGCCCTTTATCGGCTTCAAACCGGTAATGCTCAAAAAGTTCGGCGTTTTCGGCCAACTCATCAGTGCTTTGTGATTTGTATTTCCGGGTATTTTTTTTGCTCATCCGGGTTTTTTCATTGCGTCATTTTTCCAGGGCTTGCTACCCTGGCTATTTTATTTCAACTTCTCCGGGGTTTTCCTGCAAAGACGCACAGCCGTGCGTCTCTACAATGCATTCCCCCTGTATCGTCCTGTATCGTCCCCTTCGTCCCCTTTAAAACTTAACAACTTTATTACTGCTCATTGTTTTGCCCGACTTGTCTTTTATAATTAACAAATATATTCCCTTCATCAGTCCGGATATATCAAGGATAGTCCTTTCGCTAATACTTCCGCAGAACACTTGTCTGCCTGACATATCAGTAAGTACATACAGCATTTCGTGTCCCTTGGAATATTCTTTTTGTTCAACAATCAGGATGTCGTGTGCAGGGTTTGGGTATACCAGGAATGTTTCTTTGACGGGTATGGGAGGTGAAGAATAAACAAGCGGGGTCATTCTCACCACTGGTCTGAGCATCAGTGATCCGCTGAAGGAAGAAGTATTCCAGAAACCGCCAGAGGTATATAAGATACGGTGGTTATTGATCCGGTTTCTGTCGAAGCCTATATTAATAAGTTTTTCAACGGTTTGAGTCCACCCTACAAAAAAAGTATCAGAGACTGAGATGGCAGAATCCAGCTGATATCTGTGGTACCGGTTCAATTCGTTGGAATATTCCGGTCTCATTCCCAATTGGGAATATCTCAGAGTTCCTGGTTTCCCATTATTATTATCCCAGACATTCAGGTAGAAGTAAAAGTTAAGGTTCAGGCTGTCGGGGAGCTGGTTAAAATACATATCCACCGCACGGATTGTATCCGGCCGGAAGGTATTAAACTTCACAGCAACAGAAGCATTCATGGTACCTTCACCTCTCAGTCCGTATCCGGCTTCTGCAGTACCGTCATCCAGTGCATAATAGTCGAAAAACTTCTGAAAATACGTAATAGTGTCATTGGGTTTATAGTCGAAAGCATCGGTTCTCAGTATGGTGCGAATGAGGAATTCAGCGGAATCCCCTGAGCCAAAGTTAAATGGATAATCAAAGGGGAAGCTGTAATTTATCTGCTGACCTGAGAGGATATCGCTCGCTGTAGGTACAGGCCTGTAATTATATCCGCTGTACTGATCGACAATTTGAAGTTCACGGGTTACATTGCGGGTAATAGTATCATGATTTTCATACCTTACGTCTATAAAAGGTTTTCGCTGGGTTATGTAGGCATTCTGAAAGTGAGCCCAGGGAACTGCTTCAAAGTCTTTCATTATGGTTTTAATGGGAGCCGTAAATGCGACATCCCTGAGAACGGTATCTGCAGCACTTCTGAGTTTGTCAAGTAATACATAATCTATATGCCAGTGGTCGACATTTGATCTTCTGTCAGCCTGATCAATTGGTACCGGAAGGCTGGCAAAATTGCGGAAGCGGAAACGGAAGCCCTTTTTCAGGTACTTAAGATCCTTAATACTGATCATCACTCTTTCGAAATCTTTTAAGGGAGTGCCTGGAACGCCCCAGATTTTTACCCATGTTTCATCTTCCGGGGCATAGAAATCCAGGCACAGGGAATCCTGTGGATCAGGCATTTCTCCCAGACCCTGGGGCTGATAGAAGAAGCTGAGGTAAACACTGTCGGAAGGCAGGTAAGCAAGATTAACCGGGTGTGAAGTGAGATGGTCAGCCACAAAGGGTGATATTGAAGCATGGGGATAATGAGAGCCATCATAATCTAATGCATCCAGCGTGGCTACATTAAGAGAAACGGGAGAAACGGCATAATACGGATTGATAAATGCATGTTGGTCAGTCCATTTTTTGTTATCGGGCTTTACATATGATCCGGAGAAATCATCAATAAATGGTAATTCAAGGGTGTCGGCTGTTCCGGATTTTCTCAAAGAGTGTTGCTGCTGATAGAAATCCTTAGCAACCGGATTTACTTCCAGTCCAACGAGAATTTCCTGTGCCTGCAGCCGGGGCAAAAGAAGCAGGAATAATAATATAGTATTACCAATCAATATTCTCATTTTCGGTATTTAATTCTGGAATCAGCAGTAGTTCTTCCGGTACAGGCAGTTTTGTTGAATCAGTTGTAAGCCACAAGTCCACGTTTGCACCCAGGTTAAGCCGGTTATCTGTTCCAAATTCAGGTCTTTGTCTCCACACAAAGGCAAGTACAGAATCTTCGGATGTTTTAATATAACTGTCATAAATGACTGCCCCGATATTTAAATATCTGTCCATGAGCATTTCTTTTACTCTTATAAAGTTCATTCCGGTAAGATCAGGGACAAGAGTAGTTTCATTACTGAGTCCTTTTCCAAGTACAAGATTGACGGAAGAGCCTTTGATTACAAGGCTTCCAGGCATTGCAACAGAATCGGACATTCTTTGTTCCAGCACATTGTTTATTGCAATATCAGGCTTATATGATAATTTCCCGATAGTTAAGCCGTAGGTTTCAAGAATTGCCCTGGCTTGTCGTAACGATACCCCTGTTACATTAGGCATAATAACTTTTTCGGGGTTCATGGCATTCATTGTCAGGTAGATTCTCCTGTTCTCCTTAACCTTTGAACCACTGACCGGATTTTGTTTGATCACGGTTCCCCGTGGCAGATCGTCTGAATAACTTGAGTCGGCGATTTCGATACGCAATTTCTTTGATCTGGCAATGATGTCAACTTCCTCAGGCAGCAATCCAGTAAACTCAGGTACGGTAATAGCCTGTGAGTGATGAGTAAAGATTTTCAGCCAGAGCAGGGTGGAGAAAACCAGTATAAT
>CAYVTV010000233.1:0-6552 GCA_964454295.1 uncultured Bacteroidaceae bacterium | reverse complement strand
ATTTATATAATTTCCTTACAGGAAATGAGGTGGAGGATTGTCTTAACTGAGAATTATTTCAGGCTTTCAGCCTGTGGGCATAGACTATTATCAATCTGCTAATTATTATATATTGTACTGATTCATAAAAAGTTATAATTGTGCGAAACTTTAATTACTTAGTAACAAAATCAAATGATAAACACTGATTTTTTAATGAATAAAAATAGATCGTTATTGATTTCCAGGCTATTTGCTGTAATCATTTTTGCGATCGTAATTTTCTCAGGCTGCCAGACTCCATGGGAGATTGAAAATCCCTACAGTACTGTTGACTGGAAGGAATACGGCCGATATAAAGCCAACCTTCACACCCATACAATGGTTAGTGACGGATGGATGAATCCTCACACTGTGGTGGAGAAATACAGGGAAAAAGGTTATCAGATTCTGGCTATCGCTGATCATAATGTAGTAACCTATCCATGGGAAGAGTTTACAAATTTCAGGGCAGGTAGAAATCAAGTGAAACGAATAGAGGAAAAAACTCTTAAACCTCAGGAAGAAGAAGTGATCCTTCCTGAAGACCTCGATTTTAAAAATGTAAATCCATCTGAGGTTGGAATGCTCGCAATCCAGGCGAATGAACTTTCCAGTCATCACCATATGGGAAGCTATTTTAACGATCATAACGGAACAACCACTGAGATTGAATCGATTGAGGCGGTTGCAAAGAAAGGCGGTTTGAATGTGCTGTTTCATCCCGGGCGCTATCATGAAAGCAATCCTGAACGTTACAGTCTGGAGTGGTATCTCAACTTATATAAGACTTATGACCATCTGGTTGGTATAGAGGTATTTAATTGCGGGTTTAGGTATCCCCGCGATCGCTTCCTTTGGGACTCCATACTCACAGCCTTATCACCGGAAAGGCCGGTGTGGGGGTTTTCCAACGATGATATGCACTCCATGCGCGACTTTGGCCGAAACTGGAATGTTTTTCTGTTACCCGAACTTAATTTACAGCAGGTACGTCATGCTATGGAAAACGGGATATTTTTCTTTGTGTATGCCCCTGAAGGACAGGATGGGCCAGCTCCTCCTGTGGTGGAATCCATTAAAGTCAGCCACCGAAGAGGAAAGATAGAAATAAAAGCCTCAGGGCAGGATTCCATCGTCTGGATCTCAGGCGGTGAAAGATTAACGAGGGGAAAAGAATTCTCAATCAGGAATGTTCAGAAGGATATTAATTACGTACGTGCTGAGGTGTATGGAAAGGAATTTTCAGTGGTTTGTACACAACCATTTTTTATTAAATATGACTAATCCTTTGTGTTCCTTCAGGATGCTCACACCCCGGGAACCCAAATACCCGTTGAAAACCGGAATGGAACATCCTGCAGGTGAAATATCATTCCTGCACAGGATAAATGCTATATGGACGACAGAATTCAGTGAACCTCATGTGTCGAGTCCCCGGTCAGTTATATATCCTTTTACTCCGGTGAAAATATATGAGGGAAAATTATTTATGAAATTGACTTTTGAATTTTAAAAAAGCAATTTGGATTTTTATGTTAAATGTTTAACAATATGAGCAATAAACAAATTTCACGGCGAGGTTTTTTCCATCATTCAATGATTGGAATGGGTATGTTGCCTCTTTCTTCCATGTTCGCAACCCCTCAGTACACCGACAGACAACTACATGTTGTGTGCGTAGGAGCTCACCCGGATGATCCGGAAACAGGATGTGGGGGAACACTGGCTAAGTTTTCGCGTCTGGGACATCAAGTTACGATTATATATCTTACCAGTGGAGATGCAGGTATTCAAGGAAAAACTCTGGAAGAAGCAGCTGTTATCCGTAGAGAGGAAGCACGGAAAGCTTGTGAAATCCTGAAGGCTAAACCTATCTTTATTGGTCAGATAGACTGTTACACGATTGCAGATAACAGCTGGTTCACACAGATTCAGGAGATCTTGGAGGCAGAAAATCCAGACATCTTGTTCTCTCACTGGCCTGTTGATTCAAACAGGGATCATTTGATTGCAAGTATATTGGTTCAGAAAGCCTATTTACAGATGGGCTCAAATTTCCCTTTTTTCTTTTACGAGGTTTGTACCGGGCGACAAACTCAAAACTTCCTTCCAACGGATTATGTCGACATTACAGATGTCAGGGAGCAAAAACTGGAAGCTGTATTATGCCATGTTAGCCAGGGGTTTATAAGCAAAGAACATTATCAGAAGAAGGATCACAAACTAATGGAAGATTTCAGGGGATTAACCCTACGGGTTGGAGCAGCCGAAGCATTTATAAGACTGACTACCCGAACTAATAAAGTCATTACTATCATTTAAACAATGAATTATGTGTCAATAAAACTTAAAAAAACAACTTGAAATGAAAAAATATCTGGCTATTTTATTGTTGATGTTAACATCAGGATTGTTCGGAAATGATTATAATATCCTTGATTTTGGAGCGGTTCCGGATGGAAAGACCCTTTCAACAAAAGCAATTCAGAATGCAGTTGATAAATGCAGTGAAACCGGAGGAGGAACGGTCACTGTTCCTGCAGGCACTTTTCTTACTACTACCATATTCCTTAAAGATGGAGTAAACCTTCATCTTACAAAAGGGGCCACACTTCTTGGAAGCACTGACAGGTATGCTTTTACAGGAGCTGTTGTTTTCGGTGATAAAATTCAAAATGCAGCTATAACAGGATTAGGAACAATTGACGGACAGGGCTTTATTAAATATTTCCCCAAACCGGGGCCGCGACATCATAATATTTTTCTCCTGAATTGTAAAAATATCACAGTCAGGGATGTCTCTCTGATTAACGCCCCTACCTGGGTATTCCGTATCAGGGAGTGCGATGGTGTAATGATTCGGGGAATAAGGATCTATTCTTTTGCCAATGTTAATAATGACGGAATTGATATAGAAGGAAAAAATATCACTGTCTCCGATTGTATCATTGATTGTGATGATGATGCTATCTGTTTAAAAAGTGAAAGGTCTGATTATCTTGTCGAAAATATTACTATTACGAATTGTGTGATTGCTTCCATTTGTAATGCTATAAAATTTGGAACTGCCAGCGATGCCGGATTCAGAAATATTACCATAAGTAATTGTGTCATTCGCAGACCTTCCGAAATATCAACCAGAAACTGGGCACAAATGATTCCCGGGGTATCTGATGACCAAACCGGTATTTCCGGTATGGCCTTGGAAGTCATTGACGGAGGAATAATGGATCAGGTTTCAATTACAAATCTTACCATAACCGGTTTTCAGACACCGATATTTATAAAACTGGGAACCCGTAAAACCCTTGGAAGCCTGAAAAATGTAATTATCAGTAATATTATTGCCACCGATGAGAGTCTGATGACCAGCTCAATAACCGGGGTTCCCGGAGGCTATATTGAGAATGTAATTATTAAGGATGTGATTTTTAATTGCATGGGTACAGGCAATGAAGAAGAAGCCCATGCTTCTGTCCCTGAACGTAACAGTGTTGGCCCCGATAACCGAATGTTTGGATATAGCCTGCCTGCTTACGGGTTATATGCAAGACATGTAAAAAACCTTGTGTTCGATAATTTCCGGTTTAACCTTAGAAATCCGGATGCCCGTTCTGCCATTGTTCTCGATGACTGCCATCATTCAAGGATCAGCAATTTTTCAGCCGATCAGCCAACCGGTAACCAACCGCTTTTACGGGTTATTGAATCTTCGAACATTACGGTTTCAGGTTACCTTGCTACTGAGGATATTCCTCTTTTCATCAGTGTGGAAGGAACCAATACATCAAACATCAAACTTACCGGAAATGATTTCTCCCGGGTGGGTAAGGTCGTCGGATTTCGTGATGGATCTGATGCAGGTATGGTAAAGGAAATGTGTAATTTCATGAAAGGACCAATTCCCTGAAAATTTGAAGTAAGTAATAATTCATGTACGTGTTTTTATGATGGACAACAAATTCAATTGTTCGTTAAATTAAAATAAAACGCAAGGGCGCAAAGGCGCAATATATTAATTATTAGCAACATGAGTAATTTAAAAGTGGATTGTTAATATGTTCATTATTAACGCAATATAAAAGTTTAACGAAATAGTGTAAGTATAAAATAATAAACAAAGAACCTTATGAAGAAAAGTTATATGATGGTATTGCCGGTAATTCTTTCATTGATATTGTTACCAGTCTTACAGGGGCAAATTGTAAATGATGCAGATGGTAATGAGTATAACACAGTAACAATCGGCACTCAGGTATGGATGACAGAGAATCTGAAAACAACAAGTTATTCAGACGGTACGGCACTGCCCAACGTAACCGGCAATGATGAATGGGCAGATATTTCTGCTCCTGCATACTGCCGGTATAATAACGATGTTGACAACAGCCTGATATATGGCGCTTTATATAACTGGTTTGCAATAGATGGTAAAAGCAATGGGGGTAAAAACCTGTGTCCTGAAGGATGGCACGTTCCGACTGATGATGACTGGGTAATTCTGCTTCGATTTTTATACAATAATGGCTATGGATTTGAAGATGACAGGAGGAGTGTGGCAAAATCACTCGCAGCTTCATCCGGGTGGAAGGCACACAATATTGCAGGAAATGTTGGCACTGATCAGGAAATAAATAACAGGACAGGATTTACCGCCCTGCCTGCCGGGTACCGAAACTTCCGGGGCGAGTTCAACTATCTTGGAAGCTACAGTTACTGGTGGACTTCAACAGAGAATTCCGGACTAAAGGCAAGATACAGATTCATTCATAATTATTACAACTATGTGGGGAAAGGTGACTTTCGTAAACAAAACGGATTTTCTATCAGATGTTTACAGAATTAATAAAGATTTTCCTTTGTGTTATCCTTCGTGTCCTTCGTGGTTAAAAACGTTAAAAGATTAACCACAAAGGACACAAAGGATGGCACAAAGGGACACAAAGGGTATTTTAACGGATCTTAACTAAAGTTTCGCACTTAAAAAAATTGTAACTACTCAGGTGGTATAAAACTTATGACAGATTAAAATAATGTAACATCCAATAATTTAACTTGATGTCGATTTAACACAAAAGTATACGGACTGAAAGCCCAACTTATTTCAGCCCAATGGCAACGCCTTGGGTCTGGATTGAAATGCGGTTTTGCGCCCTGAAGGGGCAACTTAAATTGGATAGTTTGATTTTAGCAGAGTTCATTTTTCGTAGATGGTTTGAATAAATTCTATTACCCTTAATTAATCTGCCCTTACAGGGCGCATTGAATCAAGGCAATCCTACCCAAGGCGTTGCCATTGGGCTGAATTATCCTGCCCTTTCAGGGCGTTCTTAACATTTTAAAAATAAGTGCGAAACTTTAAATCTTAATAATGCTAAAAAGAATAATAATGAAACTCAAAAAAACTCTTACAGACAAACCTTTGATGGTCATTTTCAGAACAGGAATATTGATAATCATAACATTGTTTCTTTTTACGGGATTTCAGCCGGGAAAAAGAATCCAGAACCCTTATGAGCATGTTGACTGGTCGAAGTACAAACCATATAAAGCTAATCTCAATACACACACTATGGTTAGTAATGGATGGGAAAACCCGCAAACAGTAGTTAAATATTACAGGGATCTGGGTTATAATGTTCTTGCTATTACTGATCCTGGCATGGTGACTTATCCATGGGAAAATTTTTCCGGATTCAGGACGAGCGAATTAACCTTCTCACGCATATATCATCTGGTAGTAAGGCCGCTGCAGGATCATTCCATCCCGGTACAAGACACATTGTTTACGAATGTAAGCACTTCTGAAACAGGAATGATTGCTATACAGGGATGTAAGCTGACTTATGATAAGCACGAGGTAAACAGTTATTTCAATGACCACCGGCTGTTGGATATACATATTTTCAAGTCTGTTGAGGAAAAAAACGGGCTAATGGTAATTAATCACCCGGGAAAGGAGATATATCCGTTGAGATGGTATTCTGATCTTTTTAGATCACACAAACACCTTGTTGGGCTTGAGGTATTCCGGTCAGCTGGTCTTTATCCCGATATCCGGTCTCTCTGGGATTCTGTTTTAACGGTAATGTCACCGGACAGACCTGTATGGGGATTTGCCAATGATAATTTTTTATCCCGTCGCGATCTGGGAGAAAGCTGGAATGTTTTTTGGCTGCCGGAACTTAACGAAAAGGAAGTTCGTAAGGCCATGGAGAAAGGTTCTTTTTTTATGGTACATGCACCGCTTGGCCATGATGGACCTGCTCCTCCTGAGGTAAAGTCAATAAAGGTAGACCAGAGAAAAGGCACAATTCTGATCCATGCAATCGAGTGTGATTCTCTTTTATGGGTGTCTGAAGGAAAAGTATTAGGCAGGGCAGCCCAGATACAGAAAAATGAATTACCGGAAGAATGCAGTTATGTGCGCGCGGAAATATACGGTAGAGGGAAGACAGTGGTCTTTACCCAGCCGTGTTTTTTTTAATGTTAGTATAAACGTTTTGTTTGGTTTTTTTATAATTTTTTTGG
>CAYVTV010000232.1:0-6595 GCA_964454295.1 uncultured Bacteroidaceae bacterium | reverse complement strand
GTCAAGATAAGCCAGTGCAAGTCTGGTATTACCTTGAAATTCTGTAAGAAAGGTTAAATTTACGTGGTTCTCCTTCAAAAATGCTTTAACTATCCTCCCGAGCCGGTCATTCCCTGTTGATGTGATTATATGTATATCTGCTCCCAGTCTGCCCAGTGTAACACAGGCATTCAGTACGGCACCACCGGGCCTAAACTCAACAGGCCTGCCACGCTTTATGACCAGATCCATTGTGGTTTCTCCTATACCGTAAATTTTTGCCATGTCTGATAAACCTTTCCGGGAAAAGTAAAATTAAAAGGACTGACTTAAATGTCCTTTGTGTACCTTTATGTGTTCTTTGCGGTTCAGATTGTTAAGTTTAACCACGAAACGCACAAACCATTTGTTTTATAGCCGCATCAATAATTTGCAAAATACAAAGAATAAATTTAGTATTATAACCCTTTAATTACTTTTTAATATACTTCTATGAACCGGCAACCCCGATAAATGAATATGATGCTCTACCCTGGGATTTAACGGATTGTCATTTCCAAACAATTGATTTTAAAACAAAGAAAGGTAAAAAATATACGGTTATTTGCAGTAAATACTAATAGCCTGCTGTATAACATCCTTATTTTCAATCTGACATCCGGATTATTTAACTAATTTTTAACAATAAATCATTGGGGTGAGTATGTAATATTTTAACATATTACGTTTTTAATAAGTACTTTTGTGCTAAAATATTATTAATTCAGAATAAGTAAAGAAGAATTTTTTAAATTAAAAAATATGAAAACTCAAAAGAATATATCTGCAATATTTTTTACTCTGGTCGCAGGTTTTATTGTAAATTTTACCTTGCTGGCCGAATCGAATAATTTTCTTCCGGGAACCGAAAAAAGAGATACCGCTTTTCTTGAGTTTTCCGGAAAAGTATATGATAATCAGTCTAAGAATGCAATAAGCTTTGCAAGTATCACCATTAAAGGAACTAATATTGGTACAGTTGCAAACTCAGCAGGGGAGTTTATTATAAAAATACCTCAGACTTACGCAAATGAAAGCCTGGAGTTTTCAAGTCTTGGTTATAGAACAGTAACCATTTTTATCGGTTTATTAGGAGAAATTGAAAACGAAATTTATCTTGAACCTACTTCCTATTACCTTGAAGAGGTTGAGATAAGGAAAATAGATCCCGTTGGTCTGATCAGGGATGTGCTGAGAAATATCCCTGCAAACTATGGAAATGATCCTTCCATGCTAACTGCCTTCTACAGGGAAACGATAAGACAAAACAGGAATTATGTCGCTGTTTCTGAAGCCGTTCTTGATGTCTATAAATCCGGGTACGGAAAAGCATTTGACAATGACCGGATAAAAATTTTTAAAGGAAGAAAGAGTCAGGATGTAACCAGAATGGATACCGTACTTTTCAAGTTACAGGGCGGGCCATTTTATATTTTCATGCTCGACGTTGCCAGACATCCGGGAGATTTACTTTCAGGAGATATTCTTGACTATTATGATTTTAATCTGGGAGGAATAATTACCATTGACCAGCGAAATGCTTATGCGGTGACATTTGATCAGAAGAAACATATCACCCTGCCTCTTTTTAAAGGAACTATTTATATTGATATTAAAACCAAAGCTATTGTAGCCATCGAATTTGGACTCAGTGAAATTGGCATTGATAAGGCCGCTGAATTTATGATAGTAAAAAAACCTGCTAACATGAAAGTAGATGTCATGTCGGCCGAATACAGGACAAATTACAGATATACGGGCGATAAGTGGGTTCTAAATTATGCCAGGTCAGAGGTTCATTTCAGATGCAGGTGGGACAGAAGACTCTTCCGTTCAAATTATTATACACTCTCAGAGGTCGCTGTAACCGATATCGATGATAAAAACATTGTGAAATTCAAAATCAAGGAAACCACAAGACCGGACGAAATTATGATTGAAAAAGTTTCTGATTTTGAAGATCCTGAATTCTGGGGAGATTATAATATTATTCGTCCTGAACAAACTATTGAACAGGCAATTGAAAAATTGGGAAGGAGACTTAAAAGACTGGGTGTTGATTGAAATTTCCGGTTTTAAAGAGTAATAATTAATAATTCATTTTCTTCCTTTCTTTCCCTTTAAACTTGTTAAAATAAAAAATAATTGTTATTTTCGTTTATTCTTAAATGAGAATTTATATTATCTGATAACAAGTCTGCATGTTACTTACTTCCAGAGATATTTTAATTGAAAAAGGGTTGAAAATTACTCCGCAGCGCCTGGCTGTGCTTGATGCATTATACAATCTCAGAATACATCCTACTGCAGATCATATAACTGATTACATCAAAAAATACCATCCTAATATAGCAGTCGGAACTATTTATCGTACGCTTGAAACCTTTGTTGACAGGGGAATTATTAATAAGGTTAACACTGATAAAGATGTCATGCGGTATGATGCTGTTTTAAAAAGGCATCATCACCTCTATTGTGAAAAAACATCAAAAATTGAAGACTTCTATGATGAAGAGTTTGATAAGCTTGTTAATGAATATCTTCAAAATAAGGGAATACCCGGGTTTACAATTAAAGACATAAAGGTTCAGATTATTGGTCAGTTTTCAGATAATTCTGTATAGTAAAATAAAACGATAATGCTAAAGGTGTTATTCATACTAATAGGAACTATTTCACTGGGTTTTGGTATAGCCGGCATGGTTATTCCCGGGCTTCCAGCAACACCTTTCCTTTTATTAACTGCAGGATTATATGTAAGAAGTTCGGAAAAGCTTTACTCTTTGCTGATAAATCATAAAATTCCGGGTCCTTATATAACCAATTATTCCGGAGGAATGAATAAAAGATTGAAAATAAGTGTCATATTAATAATGTGGACAATGATTCTAATATCCGGGTTTTTATTGCTGGAAAGCAAAACAATACGGATTATCCTTCTATTGGCAGGGATTACCGGAACAGTTGCGGTCAGTTTGTTTCCTTCAGGAAAATAATAAACAGAAATAGCTTTATTTAGAGGTGCCCTTTATAAAATTAAAAGTAGTTACTAAGTAGTAATAAATTAAAAATTAAAAATTATGAAACAAAAGAGTATCGAATTA
Source organism: uncultured Bacteroidaceae bacterium (assembly GCA_964454295.1). Classification (GTDB taxonomy): domain Bacteria; phylum Bacteroidota; class Bacteroidia; order Bacteroidales; genus CAYVTV01. The sequence goes on along the minus strand of CAYVTV010000232.1, from coordinate 3,473 downwards.
CTAAACAAAGCGGTAGCTGATGAATTAAGTGCTGTTCACCAGTACATGTATTTTCATTTTCATTGCGATGACCAGGGATATGATCTGCTGGCGAATCTTTTTAAACGTACTGCCATTGAAGAAATGTTGCATGTGGAAAGATTGGCTGAACGAATTCTTTTTCTGAAAGGAGAAGTAGAGATGGTTTGCTCACATGGAGTGGAGAAGATTCAGGAAGTTAAAGGAATGCTCGCGCTGGCTGCAAAAATGGAAATACAAAGTATGGAAGATTACAACAGGTGGGCAAACGAATGTGCCCAGAATGCTGATTCCGTGTCGAAAAAGCTATTTGAAGACCTGGTGGCTGATGAGGAAAGGCATTATGACCAGTTTGATGTGGAAACAGATAATCTGAAAAAATTCGGTGATCATTACCTGGCTCTTCAATCCATTGAGAGGAGCAAGAATCTGGGAGCAACCGCTCCGGGAGAATAAGAAGAGTCATCATTTATTAATCATTTAAATATTTTACTATGGAAGAAAATCAAGTAACTTCTATGCCACGTATAGGAGATAAAGCCCCTGAATTTACAGCTGTTACTACTCAGGGCACTATTAACTTTCCTTCTGATTATAACGGGAAATGGGTAATTCTGTTCAGTCATCCTGCCGACTTTACACCGGTGTGCACTTCAGAGTTCATGACTTTTGCAAATATGGAAAAGCAATTTGAAGAAGCTAATTGTAAGCTGGTTGGTCTTTCTGTTGATGGTCTTTATAGCCACATTGCCTGGTTGAGGACTATAAAAGAAAAGATAGAATATAAGGGAATGAAAGATATTGAAGTAAAATTTCCTCTTATAGAAGATATTACTATGGAAGTAGCTAATAAATACGGAATGCTGCAACCTGGAGAAAGTTCAACAAAGGCAGTAAGGGCGGTTTTCTTTGTTGATCCGAAAGGGATCATTCGTACTATTATTTACTATCCGCTGAGTCTTGGTCGTAACTTTGATGAATTATACAGAGTTCTGCTTGGGCTGAAAACTGCCGATGCTTTCTCGGTGGCTCTTCCTGCCGACTGGCGGCCTGGAGATGATGTAATTGTACCTACAGCAGGTTCCTGTGGAGTTGCTAAAGAACGTATGGAAACCAGGGATAAAGATGTAACATGCTATGACTGGTTTTTCTGTACAAAAAAACTCGATAAGGAAAAAGTGATGGGCGCAATTATTAAAGGGAAGTGACAAGTGACGGGTGACAAGTGACAGTGAGCTTCCTCCCTCTTAGCAGTAATACTGTTTCACCGCACACTCTATTCCGTGATTGCAACCGGACTGTCTAAAAATAGTTCTTAACCCCGCCTGTCGACTGGCACAGCACCAAGGACTCAGGTACGCACAAAGGACACAAAGCTATATTATAGATATACAGCACTTTGTGTTCTTTGTGTAATCCTTTGAGTCCTTCGTGGTTAAATGTATTTTGACTTTTTAGACAGCCTCTTTTGTCAAGATAAGCCGAAAGTATTGAATTCTATATACCTATTAAATCTTTGATCTCATCAATTATTTTTTGTTTCTTATTCTGATTCTGAACCATTTTATCCAGCATATTCTGCTGATTATATAGCTGCCTGCATAATACAATACCTTTCTCAAGCAAAATCTGCTTTTGTTCTTTATTTAAACCGGTAAGAACCGTTACAGGGAAAAGTCCTTCCCTTTCAATCATGGCTTTCAGACTTTGAACTGCAGGCAGATCCCAGCTTACCAGGTGGAGCCCTGAACATTTCCCGTATGCCAGTGCATCCGAAGTAAAACGAGTATTGGTGACCAGCCAGCCATGAAATGTAAAATCTTTATATTCAGGCAGATTTTTTCTCATAGCTACGATGTCTTCAAAACGTGAACGAATATACATGGGCACCTTGACATCGGCATATTTCCCCTGACTGTTATAATATTTGCATTCAACAAAATATTGCATCTTATCTCCTGTTGCAACTACATCAACTTCATGACTTACGCACTTACCTTCCAGTATTTGTCCGACTTCTGTCCTTAATCCACTTTGCGTTAAAAGCTGTCCAATGAAATGTTCAAAAGGATAACCGGTAGGCCCAAGTTCCATGATCGCTTTTTTAAGACTGTAACGGGCTGCCAGGCTTCCCTTATGCCGGGCAAGAAGCTTGAAAGCCTTCCTGTAAATCTTTTTTGTTGACACACCATCATATAAAAAGGGTTTAATTTTTTTAATAATCGTGTTAATGGCATTATTATCAGCACCGGCCTTTTTCAGGGAGTTTTCAAGTTTATGCTGTGAGAATGGCTCCTGTGTCCCTGATGCTTTCGTAATTGATACAGGTCCTTTGCCCATTTTTAAAATCCTTTTTACATTTGTTATCATACAAAAGTATAACTTTTCATAAACTAACTTACACATTAAATATTTTTTACTAACTTGTTACGTTATTCTTATGTGAGGAAGAAAAGACAACAGAAACCATTGAAAATAATTTGTACGCATGAAAACCTTTACCAGCTTTTTAGTTTTTCTGGGAATTTTTGTTCCTGAAATTTTTGCCCAGATAAATGTTGATGCTCTTTATCAGGAATACTTAATTGCGAAAAGACGTGATGCTTCTTATTTTAACAGGATCGATGGATCACCCTATTCAAATCAGGATTTTTCTGAGGCGGTGGTATATTTCAGGGGTAATCCTTCTCCGGTGACCGGAAAATTAAGATATAATGAGCTTTTCGATGAAATGGAAATGGAAAAGGACGAAAGTGACGAATTCCTTATCGTTGAAAACAAACATATTATCGATACTATATTTTTGTCTCAGAATGAAGAAACCTACAGATTCCTGATTTATCAGGACCGGGATAATATCAGTAAGGGATATTTGTTGCAACTGGTTGAAGGTAATTGCAGCCTGTTTTTAAAAAGATCAAGAGAATATCAACCGGAAAAAAAGGCAGCAGCTTACCAGGATTATGTGCCTCCCTCAATAATTAAAAAGCCGGACTTATATTATATGAGTTTTGGAGAAACCACCCCTGAATTAATTCCGCAGTCTGCCAAAAAAATAATTGAATTTTTCCGGCAAAAGGGTTATGATTTAACTAAAATGAACAGAAAACAAATTAAATATGATTCCACTTCCCTTATTGAAATTGCCAGATTCTGTAACGATCAGAAAACTGAGTAGATCAACTCAGTTACGTTTGTTTTCCATTCGATAAAAACCTAGCGGACAAAGCATTGTATCGTCCTAAAAGAAGTTTAAAAATTTTTAGTTAATATTAGTTTGTTCTAAAATATTTTTCCTTGAATCAACTTTATCTGTTCCGCCTCAATAAATCAATAGATATTAAGAGCCTGTTTCTGTTCGGCGTATTTTCATATCGTCATTTTTCCAGGGGTTGATCGCCCCTGGCTATTCAAATTATACTCCGGGGTAACCCTTTCACCTATTTCAGGACTCA
>CAYVTV010000231.1:0-6632 GCA_964454295.1 uncultured Bacteroidaceae bacterium | reverse complement strand
GTTTTATTTGCGAAATCTCCATACCCCGTCGCCGGGCTGCCGTCGGACGACCTGCGACGGGAATGTGAATAGTATGCATGGTGAACCCAAGGCGTTGCCGTTGGGCTGAATTAATCCGGGCTTTCAGCCCGTGCAATGAGATTCCTGACTATTATTCTAATAAAAGATTTATTTTTATATTTTTATAATTTTCTATAGACAATGAGCCCGAACAAAATTCTTCTCCTGCTTTTTCTTTCCACTTTTATGAGTTCCTGCTTTAAACCAAAGCCAAAACAACTCATGGTTGATCTTCTCTCAGTACCCGAAGAGTCTGTTATTACCAACCCAAATCCCCATTTCAGCTGGGTCATAGACGACCAGGGGAAAGGAGCGCGACAGACTGCATGGCATATCATGCTGGCATCTTCCCTGGAGAAACTGAGCAGCAATGATCCTGATATGTGGAACTCCGGCATGATCATGTCTGATCAGTCGGTTTCTGTTCCCTATAATGGAAATGAGCTTCAGCCTGCCGGTACTTACTGGTGGAAGGTGCGTACCTGGGACCAGAATGGGAGACCCGGCATGTGGAGTAAGTCACAAAGGTTTAATACCGGGGAATTCAATCCTGAGGGGTTAGAATGGCCGGGTGAAAGTCGATGGGTAAAAAGAGACAACGGATCGTCCCCTGAATATGTTCCGGAGAACAGGCATGCGATCCGCTACCATGATATTGCCCCGGTTTCTGTTGTGAAGAATTCAGAGGGCAATCACTTTATTTCATTTGAGAAAGCGGCTTTTGCAACCTTGAAATTCAGACTGGAGGGTGCGGGAGATGAAGATACCCTGATCATACATCTGGGAGAGAAATCCACTGATATGCAGCAGGTCGATAAACAGCCGGGCGGTTCAATAAGTTATCGTAAAGTGGTAATGGTATTAAAAAAAGGAGTGAGTGACTATATGGTTGAGCTCCCCCGGCAGCGTTCACGCTATCCCAACAGCCAGGTGCTCGCTGAACACATGCCCGAAGTTGCCTCCTTCCGGTATGCAGAGATTGAAGGATGGAACGGTGATATAAAACCCACGCAGGTCAGGCAATATGCACTTTTATACCGTTTCGATGATAAAGCATCTGATTTTAAATCTTCAGATAATAATTTCAACCAGATATGGGATCTTTGCAAACACACTCTCAAAGTCACCCCTTTCATGGGCATATATCTTGATGGCACCAGGGAAAGGATGCCTTATGAGGCAGATGCATACATTCAGCAAATATGTCATTATTGTGTGGATCGAGAATTTGCCATACAAAGATACTCCACTGCTTTTCTGATTTTCAATCCCAGCTGGCCCACCGAATGGCACCTGCATATCGTCCTTATGGCCTGGGCTGACTATATGGCTACCGGTGATACCCGCATGCTGGAGAAATATTATGACGAGCTTAGGAAGAAAACTCTTCTGTCCTTAGCCAGGGAAGACGGATTGATAAGTACCCGCACAGGACTGGTTACGGAAGAATTTTTAAAAAGTATTCATTACCACGGCACCAGCTTCAGGGATATTGTGGATTGGCCCCAGGGCACACCAGCAAATGAGGAGGTTTCGAAAAGTGGTTTCGGGAGTGTGCGGATTGAAGGGGAAACCGATCGTTATATTTTTTCAGATATTAATACGGTAGTAAATGCTTTTCATTATCGTAACCTGGTTCTCATGACGGATATAGCCGGTATTCTGGGGAAAACTGAAGATGAAGCTTTTTTCAGGGGAAGGTCAGTATTGGTAAAGAAGTCATTCAATGAAAAGTTGTTCGATAAAAATACAGGATTATACCTTGATGGTGAAGGAGTCAACCATAGTTCCCTGCATGCCAACATGTTTCCGGTGGCTTTCGGGCTGGCTTCCCCTGAGAGCTACCCCCGGCTGGGAGATTTTTTAAAATCCAAAGGCATGGCATGTAGCCCTTACGGCGCTCCCTATCTTTTCGATGCCTTATATGAAACGGGTGAAACAGAGTATGCCATTGAACTCCTCAGGTCTGAAAGCGACCGCAGCTGGATGAATATGATAAGATTTGGCACAACCATCACCTCTGAAGCATGGGATATTAAATTCAAAAGAAATTTAGGGTGGAACCATGCCTGGGGCGCTTCACCGGTATATATTATCACAAGGAAAATTTTTGGGATCGAACCTCTGGAACCTGGTTTTAAAAAGATTCTGATTAAACCACAGCCCGGGAAACTCAGGCACGCCAGAATAAAAAGCCCTGTTATTATGGGCACCGTTTATGCGGAGTTTGATAATAACCCGGAATCGAACTTTCAGATGGAACTTATAATACCTGCCAATACTTCTGCAAAACTAATGTTACCCTGCCCGCCTCAAAAAAACTGTACCGTTAAAATAAACGGGAAAATTACAGAATTTGTGAAGAAGGGGAATTTTATGGTAATAGACAATGTGGAGGCGGGGAAATATGATATCAGTGTGGAGTGGTAGAGAAACGAGTGATAAACAATATATGTCATTGAATTGTTATCCCTTTGTGTTCCTTTGTGGTTGATTACCTGACGTATGGAACCACGAAGGACACAAAGGATAACACTAAGGTACACAAAGGAAATCCAAATAATAAATTTACATATGATTCGCAGACATTTTATCCTGTTAATCCTGGTTTTTCTTGCCGCATGCGGGATACAACCGGACCAGCAGCTTCACGGGCTTAGAATCGCCTTTCTTGCTGACGTGCACTTTCATGATGTGTATTGTGATTTTGCTGACACTGATCAGACTATATGCGTCAACCCTGTTAACAACCGGGATGCTACGATCCGCACAATGCAGGCACAGGTGTATTCCACAAGATTATTTAACGAGAATTATTTTGTCTTCCTGGCTGCCCTCGATGATATTGTTAAAAAGGGGATAAAACATGTCGCGCTTCCCGGGGACTTCAGCGACAACGGCCAGCCAATGAATGTCAGAGGGTTGAGAAATATTCTGGATGAATATGTGGAAAAACATGATATTAACTTTTATATAATCACCGGGAATCATGATCCTTCGATGCCCTATCTTTCGGAAGGCGGACACCTCGACTTCCTCGGAGAAGGAGGTAAGAGGCAGGTAGTCTTGAGTGCGGAAAGACCTCGCAAACCGGGTCATAGCGATGATCTTCCGGTTATTTACACCAAAGACCTGCAAAATCTTGGATACAGGGGAATAACAGATATTTTGCAGGATTACGGTTTCTTCCCCCGTGAAAATTATTTATACTGGGAGACCCCATTTAGCAGTTATACTTCAACCAACTATAATTTTAAGGAAGCATTGAACGAATCTTCACTGGAAAACAGGATGTATGAGATAAATCCACATGCGCTAAAAGTGCCGGATGTAAGCTATCTTGTCGAGCCTGTGGAAGGTTTATGGCTACTTGCCATTGATGCCAATGTGTATGTGCCCGGGGAGGAGATTTCTGATAACCCGGAAGACCCGGCTAACTTTTCCGGTTCGAGTGCGGGATACAATGATATGTTTAATCACAGGAAATATATGATTGACTGGATAAAATCGGTGGCTGAAAGGGCGGGGCAAAATAATAAAGCGCTGATAGCTTTCAGCCATTACCCGCTGATTGAATACTTTGATGACATGTCGGCTGAGATTGCAGAATTGCTGGGTGAAGACAAGATGGGACTGCTTCGTGTACCGTCAGAGGAAGTTAGTCACGCACTGGCTGATGCCGGACTGACACTCCATTTTGCAGGGCATATGCATATTAACGATACCGGAGTGAGAAGAACGGAAAAGGGGAATACCCTTTTTAATATACAGGTTCCATCTCTTTCGGCATATATACCCGGATATAAGATACTTACCATAAAAGAAAAACAAAGGTTTGAAATTGAAACTGTCATAATTGATGAGGTCCCCCGCTTTGATGAATTGTTTAAACTATACAGGATTGAGCATAACTGGCTGACAGAGAGCGGATCGCCCGGTATCTGGAATATCGAAATTTTGTCATCCGGAAATTATCATGAGTTTGTAAACTGGCATATTAAGGAACTGGTGCGGCTCAGGTTGTTTCCAAACGACTGGCCGGTGAATCTTAAAGAATTGCTTCCGGAGATAACCGGTGAGGATATCCTGATCCTGTCGCAGCTTGCCGGGGTGAATATTCCTGAAAAGGAAAAAAACGCAGGACTGAAGGGTGTCAATCCCGATGCCGGCTATTATAAAGATGCAAAAGAAAATGTGATCCGTGAAATTGAGAAAGAAGGATTTACATTAGACCAGTTTGCAGAATGGACAGGATCGGACCTTGTCCTGGATTTTTACAGGTTAAAGAATGCTGATGTGCTGGCTTTGGATGATGTGGGGGAGGACAGGATAAATCAGTACCTGCTGTTGAATGAGTTGTTCATGAAAATGGGTCAATCATCCGGCCTTGATGGAAATGCGTTATTGGATCGTGAAGGGAAACAATTAGGGAGTATTTTAAAGATACTGACTGCATTTTTCAGAGGGCAGCCTTCGGGGCATATTGTAGTGGATACGGGTAGGGGGGAGATTAGAAAATTATAGAAAGAGACAGGGCATAACGTATAAACAGGGCATAACGTATAGACAGGGCATGCAGTATAGACAGGGCATGCCCTGTCTATACAATAAAACCCATTCATAAGGGTTATGGCAATAAATCCCCAGGGATTAGTTATCGGTTATATCCCCTCCGAATATAAAGATGGAAAATTCAGCTTCGAAACAGGAAAGCATTTTCCTTCCATGTATTATTTAATTCAGTCACTTTAAATTATTTGTTTTTCTTGTATTCAATAGTTCGTTATGTTCTTAATTTATGTTGATAATGAGTATTTAAAAACATAATGTTAATAATCAACATATTGCGCCTTTGCATTTAATTTTAATTTAACGAACTATTGTTGTATAGAAATGGTTTTTCAAAAAAAATATTAATTTTAATTTTTTTATCAGAATTTATTAATTAACAATGCTTTGAGCCATACTGGTTCATTCAGGTTTAAAAAATTATTGTAATAATCTATAATATTTAATTAATAAAGATGTCTTATGAATCAACAACTAATTCAATCAATCCGGGAGTTTATAAAAACTGATGTCAAACTTGGTAATGCAATAAAATCAAACAGAAGCCCCTTCTGGGAAAAACTCACTGCTTCCGGTACTGAGATATGGCTTGACACGGGAGATATGGATGAAGCATCAAAACTCTGGTGCTCTGAAATGACAGCCCTTACAACGAATAACACCTTGCTCAATAAAGAGATTCAAAAGGGAATTTACGATGATCTTATTATAGAAGCAAATAAATTATTAAAAACACTTGATGTTAATACCAGAATTATCGAAATTGCTTTTATCCTTAATGCTCATCACGGCTTAAAGCTGGTTGAGAAATTCGGTGGGAAAGTCAGCGTGGAATTACATACTGATATGGCCAACGATATCGAAAGATCTGTTTGGTATGCACAACGATTCTATGATATCTGCCCTTCGAACTTTATTGTAAAAATACCATTGACTCCATCAGGATATATCGCTACCCGGAAAATCAGGGAAAAAAATATCCCTGTGAACTTTACCCTGAACTTCAGTGCCCGCCAGAATCTGATAGCAGCTATCTTTTCAAAACCCTCATATGTTAATATCTTCCTTGGAAGACAAAATGCATTTGTGGAGAATAACGGACTTGGAGATGGGAGAATGGTAGGTGAAAAATCTACTTTAGCCAGTCAGCGTGTTGTTACGGAGTATTCAAAAAATAATCCTGAACCAACAAAGCAAATTGCTGCCAGCATGAGAGATGCTTCCCAGGTGGCGAGCCTTGCAGGAGTGGATGTTTTTACCATACCAACAGCAGTGGCCAAATCTGCAGTTTCACAGCTTAACCCTGTATTCCGTAATAATAAAGACAGGGATTATGCAGTTCATATCAAGGAAGATGTTGACTTAAAAAGGCTTAATATAGAGAAACTCTGGAGCTATGCAGAAAAAGAACATAATTTTGCACACAGTCTTGATAATAATCCACCGGTAAGTGAAAAGGAATTCATCCAGCGTGCTCATAAAGCCGGATTGGAGGATCTTTTCCCGGCGTTTACCGCTGATGACAGGAAGCAAATTGTTGCAGACGGTAAAATACCTGTCTATAAGAATTGGGAGAAAAGAATTGCAAATGGATCAGCTTCTGTAGATGCCTTATTAAATGCAGCCGGATTGGCAAGTTTCACGGAGGATCAGAAAGCACTTGATAACAGGATTAAGAACCTCATAAAATAACTTCTTACCCGAATTTTATCTGGTAGATTAAAGGGCATTTCGAAAAACCTCCAACTTCTTCGTTATACAAAATTCGTAAAGTCCTCATCCCGATAAAAATTATCGGGACTCCGGCTTTACAAATTTTGCAAGCCTTGAATTTGGAGTTTTTAGAGGAGCCCTTAATATAAGTAACTTTATCTTCGGTGTAAAAGTTTAACAAAAACCATCATCATGAATGTAGATATTTTAATGGATGAACTTATAGGACGTACTTCCGGTGAAATGGAATACCACCAGGCTGTTCGTGAAGTTCTTGAATCTATCGATGA
>CAYVTV010000230.1:0-6652 GCA_964454295.1 uncultured Bacteroidaceae bacterium | reverse complement strand
GCCTTTATGTCTTAAATCCGAATGAGACTGAAGTCCAGGGGGTGAAGTCATACGTGACGATTGATGAACTCCCGCCTGTTGATCTGGCTGTTATCGTCATACCTGCCAGGATAAGTGTTGATGCAGTCAGAAGATTAACAGAGAAGGGAACAAGGGCGTTTATTGTTATTTCAGCGGGATTCAGTGAAGAAGGGGAAGCTGGGGCTGAACTGGAAAGAGAACTGGTAAAGATCGTTGAAAATGTGGATGGAACGCTGATAGGGCCTAATTGTATTGGTCTTATTACCTTAAACTATCAGGCTGTTTTTACCACTCCCATACCTTCACTATCACCTGATGGCTGTGAACTGATATCCGGATCAGGTGCTACCGCAGTATTTATAATGGAAAGCGGAATACCCAAGGGACTTGGCTTTGCAGGGATTTATTCGGTAGGGAACAGTGCCATGACCGGAGTGGAAGATATTCTCGAATATATGGATCACTCTTACGATCCGGGGTCATCTTCGAAAATAAAGTTATTATATATTGAAAGTATCAAGGATCCTGATAAGCTGCTGAAGCATTCTTCTTCATTGATACGCAAGGGTTGCAGTATCGCTGCCATAAAAGCCGGAAGTTCTGCGGCCGGAAGCAGGGCTGCTTTTTCACATACCGGTGCAATGGCAAGTTCCGATCTCGCGGTGGAAGCTCTTTTCCGTAAAGCCGGTATTGTTAGATGCCGCGGTCGTGAGGAACTTACTACGATTGCTTCAATATTTATGCAGAAGAAGCTGAAAGGCAGGAGGATAGCCATTGTAACCCATGCAGGGGGACCGGCAGTGATGCTCACCGATGCACTGACAGATGGAGGTATTCGCATTCCTGAAATTAAAGGAAAGGATGCTGAAGAGCTGCTATCCCATCTTAATCCCGGGTCATCGGTGTCAAACCCTATTGACATACTTGCAACAGGAACTGCCGAACAGCTGGGAATGGCAATTGACTATTGTGATACCAGGTTTGAAAATATAGATGCTATCATGGTGATCTTTGGGAGTACCGGACTTACAGATGTCTATGATGTGTATGAACTGATACATGATAAGATAAAAAAATGCGGTAAACCGGTTTATCCTATATTGCCCTCCCTGAGTTCAGCCAAAACCGAAATGGAAAAATTCCTTAAGCTGGGACACATTAACTTTCCGGATGAGGTAGTTCTTGCCAATGCTCTGAACAGAGTGTACAACACACCTGAACCTGCTGCCGAATTTATTTTCCTCGACGGGGTGAATATTCCTTTGATCCGAAAAATTGTTGAAGATGCTGAAACCGGATATATGCCTCAGCATACCATGCATGAATTACTTGATGCTGCAGGTATTCCGCGGGTACCTGGAAATGTTTGCAGGAACAGAAAAGCGGTATTAAAAACAGCTGAAGAAACCGGATATCCCCTGGTTATGAAAATTATTGGTCCGGTACATAAAACCGACGTGGGGGGAGTTACCCTTAATATAAAATCAAAAAGTCACCTTCTGGCGGAGTATTACCGGATGAAAAGAATTTCAGGTTTTAAAGGTGTGCTGATACAACCCATGCTAACAGGGATCGAATTATTCGTCGGTGCCAAATATGAAGAAAAGTTCGGACATATCGTTTTATGCGGGCTGGGTGGAATATTTGTGGAAATAATACAGGATGTGGCATCCGGACTGGCTCCCTTAACCCTTCCTGAAACATTGAGCATGATCAGGTCATTGAAGTCGTACAGAATCATCCGTGGAGCAAGAGGAAATGAAGGGATAGATGAAAATATATTTGCTGAGATTATCATGCGCCTGAGCTCACTTTTAAGGTATGCTACCGAGATAAAGGAACTCGATCTTAATCCGCTGATTGGAAAAGAAAAGGATATCTTTGTGGTGGATGCGAGGATAAGAATAGAGAAGTAGTAATATAATACTTTTTGAAAAATATAAGCTTTAACCTATTTTTAGCAATTTTTATAATTATCTGATATGACAATCAAACAAATATCCATTTTTCTCGAGAACAAATCAGGCCGGCTTACTGAAGTTCTTGAAACAATAGGTAAGGAAAAGATTAACATTACTGCCCTTACCATTGCCGACACCTCAGAGTACGGTATTCTCAGGATGATAGTATCTGCTCCTGAGAAAACATATAAGTTACTGAAGAATAAAGGTTTCTCAGTTAATCTTACGGAAGTTTTATCTATCAGAACACCTGCTGAGGCCGGATCTTTTTCAAAAGCTTTCAGAATTTTTTCGGATGAAGGGATCAGTATTGAATATATGTATGCCTTTTCGCTGGGTAATACAGCCATGATCGTTTTGAGGACGGAAGACAGGGATAAGGCCCTTGCTGCCATTCAGAAGAATAAGATGGAGCTGATACGGGAGAGTGATTTGTATGAACTTTAAAATAATATATAGCACCTATGATATGGAATAGTGCACGGGAATGCCTCCCGAGGGAAGAAATGCAAAAATTACAGAGTCAGTCTCTTTGTGAACTTGTTGAAAGAGTGTATTATAATGTCCCGTTTTACAGGGCGAAAATGCAGGCAGCTGGTCTTGAACCTTCAGATATAAAGGGACTGCAGGATTTACATCGCCTGCCTTTTACCACCAAACAGGATTTGAGGGATAATTATCCTTTCGGGCTCTTTGCCGTTCCGATGAGTGAAATTATCAGGGTACATGCTTCATCAGGCACTACAGGAAAATCTACTGTTGTCGGCTATACACGTAAGGATCTGAACACATGGTCGGAGGTTGTAGCCCGCACGATGCATTGTGCGGGAATAAGTAAAAAGGATGTGATTCAGATCGCCTATGGTTATGGCCTTTTTACAGGCGGTTTAGGTATTCACTATGGAAGTGAAAAGATCGGAGCGGTCGTGATCCCTGTTTCAGGCGGAAATACCAAACGTCAGCTGCAGATCATGCAGGACTTCGGCAGCACAGCTATTGCCTGTACGCCTTCCTATGCCTTGTTCCTGGCCGAGGCATTGGAGGATAACGGAATGAAGCCGGAGGAACTGAAGTTAAGAGTCGGAATTTTTGGCGCTGAACCATGGACAGAAAATATGAGGAAGGAAATAGAAGAAAAGCTGAATATAAAAGCCATTGATATTTATGGACTTAGCGAAGTGATTGGACCTGGAGTGGCCAGCGAATGCCTGGAACAAAAAGGACTTCATATTTTTGAAGACCATTTTATCCCGGAAATTATTGACACTGAAACCTTACAGGTTCTTCCGGAAGGAGAAAAAGGCGAGCTTGTGTTCACTACGGTTAGTAAAGAAGGCTTACCCCTGATACGCTACCGGACAAGAGATCTTACCAGCCTCGATTATTCTCCCTGCGGGTGCGGACGCACTATTGTCAGAATGGCTAAATGTACCGGCAGAAGTGATGACATGCTGATCATCAGGGGTGTTAATATCTTCCCGTCCCAGATTGAAACCGTACTGCTTGAAATGTCGGAGACCAAACCCCATTATCATATCGTGATCGACAGGATAAACAACCTGGATATACTTCAGGTGGAGGTAGAGGTCGATGAAAGGTTCTTTCTCGACAAAATAAGCCAGCTGCAGAGTATACGCCAGAAGCTTACTGCCAACCTCGAAAGTGCTTTGGGTATAAGTGTTGACATTAAATTGGTTGAACCTAAAACCATCCGGAGAAGCGAAGGGAAATCCATGAGGGTCACAGATAACAGAAAATTGTAAAATTTATTTAGTGTGAAGTGAAAATGGAAGGGGATAAGGGAAGAGTGACGGGTGACGGGTGACGGGGTGAGTGAGTGAGTGGAAGTGGATAAGTTGTGTGGATGAGTCGATGCGTAAATGGGAACCGGGAAAATGAGTAATTGAGTAATTGAGTAACCGATCACAAGACGCAGGAATGACGGTACAATGAAAAAAAGTAAAATGAAAGATTTTGTTATTGAAAGACAGTTAATTGAAAGGGTTAAATCCGCCACCGGAATTACCAACCCGGGGAAAGCCTCTATCCGTGAGATTGTAAAACTGGTGAATGAGATCGAGGAAAAGAGCGGAATAAAGTTCATCCGTATGGAAATGGGTGTGCCCGGACTTGAACCTGCCAGGATAGGACTGGAGGCTGAGATCAACGCCTTACGTAAGGGTGTGGCATCCAAATACCCGATGATTGAAGGGGTAAAGGATTTGAAGAGTGAGACCGCAAGGTTTGTAAAATTGTTCCTCGATATAAATGTCAGTGAAGAAGGTTGTATTCCAACCGTAGGATCCCTTATGGGTGCTATGGCCGGCTATATGGTGGCTAACAGGACAGACAGAAAGAAAAAGGGGACATTGTTCCTTGATCCGGGATTCCCGGTGCATAAACAACAATGTGATGTGCTGGGACAACCTTATAAAGCATTCGATGTGTATAATTTCAGGGGAAGGAAACTGAAAGATAAACTGGAATCATATCTGAAACATGGGAAAATATCTACTATCCTTTATTCAAATCCGAATAATCCTTCCTGGATTTGTTTCACTCATGAGGAGTTGAAGATCATTGGTGAGTTGGCTGATAAATATGACGTGATTGTAATGGAAGACCTTGCCTATTTTGGAATGGACTTCAGGAATGATTATTCCCTCCCGGGTAAAGCCCCCTTCCAGCCAACCGTGGCAAAATACACAGATAATTACCTGATTTTAATATCCAGCTCAAAATCATTCAGTTATGCAGGTCAGCGGGTAGGAATGATGGTTATTTCCGATTATCTTTTTTCCCGCACCTATCCTGATCTTAAAAGATATTTCAGCAGTGATGTTTTCGGACATGCCATGATCTACGGTGCACTCTATGCGTTGAGTGCAGGAGCCTGTCATTCCGGACAGTATGCCCTGGCCGCAATTTTGAAGGCAGTTAATGACGGAACATACAATTTTGTTGACGATGTAAAGGAATACGGAGAAAAAGCCGCCATCATGAAGAAGTTGTTTACTGATCATGGTTTTTCTATTGTCTATGACAAAGACCTGGATCAGCCTGTGGCAGACGGTTTTTATTTCACGATAAGCTATCCCGGCTTTTCGGGGTCAGCGCTTATTTCAGAGCTGATATACTATGGCATAAGTGCAATATCTCTTGACCTCACGGGAAGTGAGCGTAAGGAGGGACTGAGGGCATGTGTTTCCCTGGTTGGCAGGGAACAATTTCCTGATCTTGAATATCGCCTGAAAAAGTTCCGTCAGGATCACCCTGTTAAGAAGGAAATTACCTGAAATACTGTGAGTTCATTATAAATTTCACTTAAATAGTTTTAATGAAGGTTGTTCTATCCTTATTGTATACTAACGTGATTTTAACTCTGCAAGCTGCAAAACCTGGCTCCGCCAGCGTTGGATAGTGAAGTTAAAGATGCGTTGATATACAACATTTTCCTGCGTCAGTTAAACGCAGTTGTTGTTAAACACGGTAATGATTTTGTAATTTTGGTATCAATCGTAAAAGAATTTTTAATTTTACATCGTTTTTATTTTGCAAAAAACAGGATAAATGTATGGCAAAAGTAAGAGGAGCAATCGTTATAGATATTGAAAAGTGTAAGGGCTGCAATGTATGTGTGGTGAATTGCCCCACCGATGTTATTCGTCTTGCCAGGGAGGTAAACAGCAAGGGGTACTTCTATGCTTATATGGAACATCCGGAAGCATGCACAGGTTGTTCAAACTGCGCCATTGTTTGTCCTGACGGGGTGATCACTGTTTACCAGGTAAAGATATAATGCTTATTAAATAGCTTAAGCATGAAGGAATTAAGATTAATGAAAGGTAACGAAGCTGTTGCCGAGGCTGCCATAAGGGCCGGTGCTGATGCCTATTTCGGTTACCCGATAACTCCGCAGTCGGAGATACTTGAATATCTTATGGCAGAGAGGCCGGAGGAGAGGACAGGTATGGTGGTATTACAGGCTGAGAGTGAGGTGGCTGCGATAAATATGGTATATGGTGCGGCGGCCACAGGGAAAAGAGTGCTTACTACTTCCTCCAGCCCGGGTATAAGTCTTATGCAGGAAGGGCTTTCCTATATTGCCGGTGCCGAATTACCCTGTCTTGTTGTCAATGTAGTAAGAGGAGGGCCTGGTCTGGGTACCATTCAACCGGCACAGTCCGATTACTTTCAGGCTGTGAAGGGAGGAGGGCATGGCGACTATAAGCTCATTGTTCTGGCTCCTGCTTCTGTGCAGGAAATGGCTGATTTTGTGAAGCTTGGTTTTGACCTGGCCTTCAAGTACCGTAACCCCGTTATGATACTTTCTGACGGAGTCATTGGTCAGATGATGGAGAAGGTTGAGCTATTTGAACAGCAGCCACGGCTTACCACATTTGATCCGGCATGGACGCTGACAGGTAAAACCCCGGATCGTGAAAGAAATATTGTAACTTCACTGGAACTGGAAGCGGCAAGGCAGGAAAAACATAACCTGAAATTACAGGCCAAATACCGGCACATTGAAGAGCTTGAGGTTCTTTATGAGGCTATTGAGTGTGATGATGCGGAATACGTAATGGTTGCCTACGGATCAAGTGCCAGAATATGCCAGAAAGCTGTTAAAATGGCCAGGGAAAAGGGAATAAAAGCAGGCCTGTTCCGGC
>CAYVTV010000229.1:0-6731 GCA_964454295.1 uncultured Bacteroidaceae bacterium | reverse complement strand
ACCCAATAACCTAATAACCTAATAACCCAATAACCCAATAACCCAATAACCCAATCAACAAATCAACAACTCAACAAATATTTCTATGTTAAACATCGTATTATTCGGACCTCCGGGTTCGGGAAAAGGAACACAATCGGAAAATATTATCAGGAAATACAATCTTGTTCATCTTTCAACGGGTGATATCCTGAGGGCAGAACTGGCAGCAAAGACTGAACTGGGACTGAAAGCCAAAGCTATTATGGAAAAGGGAGAGCTTGTGTCGGATGACATAGTTATCGGAATGATTGCCAATAAGCTGGATGCAAACAGTGAGGCTAAGGGATTTATTTTCGACGGTTTTCCCCGAACTGTTGCCCAGGCCGAGGCACTTGATAAACTTATGGAATCCAAGAGGATGAAGGTTGATTTAATGATAGGCCTGGAGGTGGAAAAGAATGAATTGATAAAAAGGTTGTTAAAAAGAGGGGAAGAAACCGGACGGGCTGATGATAACCTGGAAACTATTGAGAACCGCATAAATGTTTATAATAACCAGACTACCCCGGTGATGAATTATTATAAGTCACAAGGGAAATATCTGCCGGTTGATGGTATTGGGAACATAGTGGACATATCCCGGGATATTTTTCTTGCAATTGACAATTACATGGAAAAATCTGCGATCTAAATTTTTCTTTATCAGCGAGATATATAGAATTGTATATACCTTAATAGTTACAACCTTTAAAATATATTATGGCTGAGTCGAATTTCGTTGATTATGTCAGGATTTTCTGTCGCTCCGGCAACGGAGGAGCAGGTTCGGCTCACCTGCACAGGGAAAAGTTTATACCTAAAGGAGGACCTGACGGCGGCGACGGAGGACGGGGCGGACACGTGATTGTTAAAGGGAACCGGAATTTCTGGACCTTACTTCATCTTAAGTATCAGAAGCATATTCATGCCTCACACGGTGAAAGAGGTGGTTCTGCATTAAAAACCGGTGCAGACGGGAATGATGTAACAGTCGAAGTCCCTCCCGGAACCATTGTCCGCAACGCAGAGACAGGCGAGTTATTACTTGAAATTACCGGACACGATGATATGCGTGTTCTAATGAAAGGGGGCCGGGGCGGACTGGGCAATAATCATTTTAAATCTCCGGTAAATCAAACACCCCGTTATGCGCAACCAGGAGAACCGGGGGAAGAAGGATGGTGCATTTTTGAACTTAAAGTGTTGGCTGATGTCGGACTTGTGGGCTTCCCGAATGCCGGAAAATCAACACTTCTTTCCGTTATCTCGGCAGCCAAACCAAAGATCGCTGATTACCCCTTTACTACCCTTACTCCAAATCTTGGGATAGTTTCGTACAGGGAAAATTATTCATTTATTATGGCCGACATTCCGGGGATCATTGAAGGTGCAAGCGAAGGGAAAGGACTCGGTACAAGGTTTCTGAGACATATAGAAAGAAATTCAACCCTGCTGTTCATGATACCTGCCGATACACGCGATATCAACGGAGAATACGATATACTTATTAATGAACTGAGATTATATAATCCCGAACTGCTCGACAAAAAAAGAATACTCGCCATTACAAAGTCCGACCTTCTCGACCATGAACTGATGGAAGAGGTCAGGAAAGACCTTCCTCCCTTACCCTGTGTTTTCATCTCATCTATCACAGGTTTGGGTATAAGGGAGTTGAAAGACAAACTTTGGGACCTGCTTAATACATAAAACATGTTTGACTTGCTTCAGCAATTAGACGAGAAAATGTTTCTGGCCATAAACGGGTTTAACAGTCCCTTTTTCGATGGGCTGATGTGGTGGATCAGCCTCAAAACTTCCTGGATCCCGTTATATGTCCTGTTGCTCGGATGGCTTATTTATATATACAGGTTAAAATCCCTTATTCTGATCCCGGCAATTATTCTTGTAATTATTGTCAGCGATCAGGGTTCTGTTCACCTTTTTAAAAATGTCTTTGAACGTCTCAGACCCTCTCATAATCCTGAACTGCAGGATATAGTACATCTGGTTAACAATTACCGCGGGGGACAATTTGGATTTATTTCGTCGCATGCTGCGAATTCCTTCGCGCTGGTGTCATTTCTGATACCCTTCTTTAATAAACGCTGGTTTACCATACTCATGATTACCTGGGCAGTGGTGATCGCCTACAGCCGCATATACCTCGGTGTGCATTATCCGTTTGATGTTATTGCCGGCGGGGCATTTGGATGGATCGTGGGGTATGGATTTGTGGAAATTGTGAAGGTTTTGTCAGATAATTATAAATTAAAGATTTTTGATTAATCATTAAATCAACTCTATCTGTTCCGCCTCAACACGCCAATCGATATAAAAAACCGGTTTCTGTTCGGCGGATTTTCATTCCGTCCCAGGGGTTTATGATGATATGGTTATCATTTAAAAGGGCAAACACACAGGTTTGCCCCTACAGAACACTTAACCACGTATCCACTCAACCACGTCACTCGTCACATGTCACATGTCACTTGTTCTATCCCCCCTAAAACATCCCCCCCACAAACTCCTCTTCCCCCACATCCCTGAAATAATCCTCCAGCCTGTATGCCGACAGGCATTCCCTGATCTCATCAGGATCATGGCGGATGCCGGTAAGCGCCTTTTCTATCGTGTCAATATCATAGCGGTGGAAAAAATCACCGAAGATCTTTATGTCGTGTATGATCCCCTTTTCCACGTTAATGTGAAATTCAATATTTCCCCCTTTTGTCCGTATTAACTTTTTAAATGTATAGGTGGGCGAGTAGCCGAAGTTCCATTCCCACTGTGAATATTTCTCATCCCTTAATTTGTTGATCTCCCCGATATCCTTATTTGTGAATTCATACATTACCGGGTCCGGATAACGCGTTAGTATATGGTTCAACACCAGGCTGCTGAAATACGTGATGTCCATCTTTTCTGCAAGATGCTCCGAAATGTTGGTTACCCGTGAACGAACCGACTGAACGGCTTTATCTTTAAATTTCAGCGGGTTGACTTTCAACGCCAGGCTAAGGTCGGTGATCACGGATGAAAACAGGAGGGTGCCATGATGAAGAACTCTTTTTCTCCATACATGTTCAGCATTGCCGGAAAACTTCTTACCGTCGATAGTCAGATCATTCCGGCCTTCAAAAATTGCATTCACGTTAAGTTGCCGGAGCACTTCAAGGATTGGTACGGTGAATTTTCTGAAATCAACCAGGTTTCCGTCTTCCCCGTTCACAATAAAGGTAAAGTTCAGGTTCCCGGGGTCATGAAAAACAGCCCCTCCTCCGGATAACCTGCGCACTACTTTGATATTTTTCTCCCTTACGTAATCCAGGTTTATTTCAGCCAGTGTATTCTGATGTTTGCCAACAATAATTGAAGGTTCATTCCTCCAAAGCATGAAGCAATCTTCAGTGAAGCTCTTCAGCACATACTCTTCTGCAGCAAGGTTAAAATACGGATCGGTGCAAGGATGCTGAATACAGAGCATGAGATATTAAATGTTAAAATTCATAGTGTTAAAGGTAATTATAATCCTTTTTACTATACAATAGTTCGCTAAACTTTTATATTGCGTTGATAATGAATACTTTAACAATTCAGGCATAAATTATCTATGTTTTTAATATTCAATACATTGCGCCTTTCCGCCTTTGCGTTTTTTTAATCTGACGAACTGTTGACAATAATTACTTTGATAATTTTCATTATATTTTAAAATTTCCCGGGACAAACTCCGACAACTTATCCTTAAAGAATTATATTTTTGTTGTATGAAACTTACCCGTATCATCCTTATTATTATCTCCCTGTTACTCTGGATTCATTTCCTTGTTTCCTCAGTGATCCTTACCCCTGTTCTTCTATTGCTATGGCTGATCACACGGCCGTTTGACCCGCAGCTCAGGCTTCTGCACAAATTTTCCTGTTTCTGGGGAGCACAGTATATATGGGTAAACCCTCTATGGTCGCTTGAAATACAACACAAAGAACATTTTAACGAAAAGTTGCCCCATATAATGGTCTCCAACCACCAGAGCCTGGTTGATATTCTTGTAATTTACAGTCTTTTCAGACATTTTAAGTGGACATCGAAGGCAGAAAATTTCAGGCTGCCCTTTGTAGGCTGGGTGCTATACTTTAACAATTCTATTCCTGTATACCGGGGCGCCCATGATGCATACCTTAAATTTTCCGCAAGGGCATTAAAGGAACTGAAAGCAGGCAGTTCCATTGTAATGTTTCCGGAAGGAACACGTTCCCGTACAGGCAGGATTGGAAAATTTAAGGATGGCGCATTTATGCTGGCGCAGGAAGCAAAGGTTCCCGTTCTGCCTATGGTAATTCAGGGTACTTCAGCTGCCGTCCCGAAAAAGGGATGGATTATCAGGGGAAGACAAAAGATCAGGCTTAAGATTCTCGAACCAGTGCCATATGAAAATTTTAGGGACCTTACCGTGAAGGATGTTTCAGAGATGGTTTATGAGAGAATTAAAAGGGAGTTGGAAGAGGGGAGAGATGAGAATGGAGGGGTGAGAAGTGACGGGTGACAGGATGTCGAAGTGGATGAGTGGTTACGTGGATGAGTGGATAAGCAAATGTAAATGAGCTCATTACCCCGCCTCGCTTTCGCGTAGCTCCTTCTCCGGAGTAAACCTACGAAGGAGAAACTTCAGCGAAGCAAAGGAGGGGTATCAATATAATAGCCCCTGGAAAAATGACGGAATGAGAATCCGCCAAACAGGAACATACTCTTTATGTCATTCAGTTGATTGAGGCGGAACAGATAAAGCTGATTCAGGAATAATTATTATGCACAAAACGATATAGTATTGACCAAAAATTTGTAAACATTTTTTTTGGCGATACAATAATTAGAAACCCCAAAATCCATGATCTTCACCCCTGTTCCGAAAAAAATCCTTAAAAAAATGGGATACCTTAAAGACCAGGAAGGTATTATAAACAGATACCTGAGGGAATATACAAACTGGGAAGATCATCTTCAGAAAACAAACAATTTTATCATTGAGGCTATGCAGAAGCACCGTGGTGATAAGGTGGTTGTTCTCGGTTCAGGCTGGCTGCTGGATTTTCCGGTAAAAGAAGCCCTGGAACTATGCAGCTCAGTTGAACTTGTAGATATTTATCATCCGAAACAAATCCTTCACAAATATAAGGGATATGACAGGATAAACTTTGTTGAGGCAGATATAACCGGAGGCCTTATTGAATCGGTATATAGCGCGGTTAAGAATCATCAGCCTGTTACTGATGTTTTTTCTGATATCCACTGCAAAAATAATGATCCCTTATTTCCCGGATACTCAACCCGCGAAAACTTATTTCCCGGATTTGCATTCCCGGCATCCTCTCTTGTTATTTCATTAAATATTCTTAATCAACTTGACATCCTCATTGTGGATTATATTAAAAAGCAAATAAAGTTAAATAAAGCGACTGAGGTTAGCATCAGGGAATATATCCAGAGTACACATATTGACTTACTCAAAAATTATAATCACTGCCTGATTACCGATTATGAAGAGAAAATTATCAACAGCAAGGATGGTTCGGTTACCTCAGTTAACACAGTTTATGCAACCTTACCTGAAGGGAGTGTTAACGATCAGTGGGAATGGATGTTTGATACAAAGCATTTTTATCATAAAAACGCCCTGACTGTTTTCCAGGTAAAGGCTGTTTATCAATCCTGCGTTTAAAAAATTATGCTGTTAATTCCTTGTTGAAAAACAAATGCTCCCTCTCCTTCTGTTTTAGTTATATTTGCACAAATTTTGGCGGATCATGAATGCAATATATTCGGAAGACAGCATTAAAACACTTGACTGGAAAGAACATATCCGTAAGAGACCCGGAATGTATATCGGAAAGCTGGGTGACGGATCAGCCCCGGATGATGGTATCTATGTTCTCATGAAAGAGGTGCTGGACAACTCAGTGGATGAATATATGATGGGTTTCGGGAAGACCATCGAGCTTACTATTAATGAAAAACAGGTTACTGTCAGGGATCACGGACGTGGTATTCCCCTGGGGAAACTGGTTGATGCGGTTTCAAAGATGAATACCGGTGCAAAATATGATTCCAAGGTTTTCAAAAAGTCTGTCGGACTTAATGGGGTAGGGATAAAGGCTGTTAATGCTCTCTCCTCGCAATTCCGGATCCAGTCCATACGCGACGGGCAGGCGAGGCAGGCTGCCTTTGAGAGAGGAGACCTGATTACCGAGGGGCCACAGGAAAGCTCAGGACTTAGCGATGGCACGCTTGTAACATTTACCCCTGATGAAACAATGTTCGGCCGCTTCCGGTTTATCCATGATTATGTGGAACAACTGCTTAAAAACTATGTGTATCTCAATGCCGGCCTGACAATTATTTACAACGGTGAAAGATATGTCTCAAAAAACGGGTTGTTGGATCTTCTTACCGATAATCTTAACGAGGAAAGTTTATACCCTATAGTTCATCTGAAAAATCATGATATTGAAGTTGCCTTCACACACGGCAACCAATATGGAGAGGAATATTACAGTTTTGTCAACGGACAGCATACCACCCAGGGAGGAACACACCTTTTAGCTTTCAGGGAAGCATTAGTGAAGACCATACGTGATTTTTACAAAAAAGATTTCGACCCTTCCGATATCAGGGCTTCTATTATAGGTGCCCTGAATGTGAAGATAGAAGA
>CAYVTV010000228.1:0-6761 GCA_964454295.1 uncultured Bacteroidaceae bacterium | reverse complement strand
TTATTTGTTTAGCCATATGACTTTATCTCCGGGGCAGGGCACACTGCAACCTATTACTCAAATACTCAAATACTCAAATACTCAATTACTCAATTACTCAATTACTCACTTACTCAATTACTCACTTACTCACTTACTCACTTACTCAATTACTCAATTACTCAACCACTCATCCACTTATCCACGTAACCACTTGTCCCTGATCCCGTGATAGCGTGATCCCTTTTGTAAGAATCCATTACCCGGCTCAGGAGGATAAGACATGCCTCTCCGCATGGTATGACGATCTTACAAGAGGTCCGCTTTCCACAAACGAGAAGCCTTTTTCCAGTCCAATGGTTTTTAGCTGATCAAATATTTCGGGGTGTATGTACTCAACTACTTCATGATGCAACCCTGACGGCTGGAGGTACTGACCAAGGGTTAAGACCGACACCCCTGCCTTTCGCAGGTCATCCATAGCTTCCTTAACTTCATCAACTTTTTCTCCCAGTCCCAGCATTAAGCCTGACTTGGCAACTATACCTGAAGAAGAAATATAATCCAGGACTTTCAGGCTGGTATCATAATCGGCCATCGAACGAATATGCGGGGTAAGCCTCCTGACGGTTTCCAGGTTGTGCGAAATGACTTCCGGCTTTTCATTAATGATCTTATCTATTAAATGTGTATCTCCCCTGAAATCCGGAATAAGCACCTCCATGGTAACCCCGGGGTTTACAAGTTTTACCTGCCGTATTGTCCTTGCCCAAATATCAGCACCCTGATCGGGAAGATCATCCCTGTTGACTGAAGTAATAACGCAATGCTTCAGTTTCAGTATACTGACTACACGGGCAATTTTTTCAGGTTCATCCGGATCAGCCGGAGCAGGTTTTGCGGTTTGCACGTAACAGAATGAACAATTCCGGGTGCAGATGTTCCCCAGGATCATAAAGGTTGCTGTCCCTGCACTCCAGCATTCCCCTTTATTGGGACAGTTACCGCTGGAACAGATCGTATGCAGGTTGTACTCGGAAATTAACTGTTTTACGACTGAATAATTCTTCCCCTTTGGCAGAGGGGCTTTCATCCAGCGAGGTTTACGGTGTATATTATCTTCCCTGTTCATGTTTAAATTTTCCTGTGCAAAATTACTGTTTTTATTAAAGAGTAAACGTTAAAATAGTTATTTTTGAACGGCATGAAAATAAATCTGTAACCCTCCTTTGTGTCCCTTCGTGAATCCCTTTGTGTCCTTCGTGGTTAAATTTTTTTTTTTACCACAAAGGAGCACAAAGGATTACACAAAGGAACACGAAGTAAACCATAGAAAATGAAAACAACAATAAATCTTATTTTGCTCGTCTCTGCAATAATTATCCTGAATTCCTGCAGCCGCCATGCATCGGAGCATTGTTTCACCATGCCCGATCATCTCACCGACCTGGTCAATCCTCTTATGGGAACCGACTCGGAATATCTGCTTTCCAACGGGAATATCTATCCTGCCATTGCCTTACCCTGGGGAATGAATTTCTGGACACCCCAGACCGGGGAAATGGGAAGCGGATGGATTTACAGCTATAAAGACCATAAGATAAATGGCATAAGGCAAACGCGTCAACCCAGTCCGTGGATTAACGACTACGGCGCATTCAGCTTCATGCCTGTTACTGAAAGCTTCAGGTTCAGGGAAGAGGAGCGTTCATCCTGGTTCTCTCATAAGTCGGAAATTGTAAAACCATACTATTACAGTGTTTACCTTGCCGATCACGACACAAAAGTCGAGATTACCCCCACAGAACGTGCCGCCATGTTACGGTTTACATTTCCTGAAACCGATTCGGCCTTTATCCTGCTGGATGCTTTCTTCAAGGGATCGTCTGTGAAGATCATACCTTCGGAAAGGAAGATCATTGGTTATGCCCGAAACAATGCCGGTGGTGTGCCCGGGAATTTTCATAATTACTTTGTGGCTGTTTTTGATAAAGACTTTGAGTTTTATGGCAGTTGGGAAGACAACACATTCTTCCCCGGAGCAGTTGAAAAGACAGGATTTCACACGGGAGCGGCCGTAGGTTTCAGAACAAAACGGGGAGAGATCGTGCATGTAAAGACCGCTTCCTCATTTATCAGTCCGGAACAGGCAGAATTAAATCTCGATAGGGAAACCGGAGAGGAAACTTTTGACATTCTCATGGAAAAAGGGCGTGATATATGGGAAAGTGAACTCTCAAAGATAAGGGTTAAAGGGGGAAGTATCGACCAGCAGCGTATTTTTTATTCCTGCCTCTACAGGGTTCTGTTATACCCCCGCAGGTTCTATGAATTTGATAAAGACGGGGAAATGATGCATTATAGTCCGTATAACGGGGAAATTCTTCCCGGTTACATGTTTACCGATAATGGTTTCTGGGATACCTTCCGTGCAATATTTCCATTTTTCACTATCATGTATCCTGAATTCTGCAGTGAGGTGATGCAGGGACTTGAGAACACGTACCTTGAAAGCGGGTGGTTACCCGAATGGGCGAGTCCTGGTCACAGGGGATGCATGATAGGATCCAACTCCGCATCCATTATCGGGGATTCGTATCTGAAGGGTATCAGGGGATTTGACATTGAACTGCTGTATGAAGCCATTATTAAGAACACTAAAGGACACGGTCCCGTTCATTCGGTTGGCCGCTACGGAGCTGAATATTACAATGAACTGGGTTATGTTCCCTATGATGCAGGGATCAATGAGAATGCGGCCCGGACACTTGAGTATGCTTATGCAGATTATGTAATCATGAGACTTGCACAGGAGCTGGGCAAACCCGGTGAAGAGATTCAACTGTATAAAGAAAGATCCGGTAATTACAGGAATCTTTTCGATCCCGAAACAAGGTTGATGAGAGGTAAAAATAAAGACGGAACATTCCAGTCCCCATTTAATCCCTTCAAATGGGGAGATGCTTTTACCGAAGGAAACAGCTGGCATTATACATGGTCTGTTTTCCATGATATTCCCGGTCTGATTGACCTTATGGGTGGTAATGAGGCATTTTGTGAGATGCTCGACAGCGTTTTTGTCCTTCCCCCGGTATTCGATGATTCCTATTATGGATTTACCATTCATGAAATAAGGGAAATGCAGATATCCAACATGGGTCAGTATGCACATGGCAATCAACCCATCCAGCACATGATCTACCTTTATAATTATGCAGGGCAACCCTGGAAAAGCCAGTATTGGGCGAGGGAAGTCATGAACAGGATGTACACCCCTGCACCGGATGGATATTGTGGGGATGAGGATAACGGACAAACCTCTGCATGGTATGTTCTGAGTGCAATGGGCTTTTATTCTGTCTGCCCAGGCCAGGATATCTACGCCCTGGGAAGCCCTTTATTTGATGAAGTAAAATTGGATCTTCCGGGAGGTAACACATTGGTCATCAAAGCCTCAAATAATTCTCCTGACAACAAATATATAGAATCCATGTATATCAACGGGAAAATTGCAAACCGGAACTACCTCTATCATAACGAAATAATTTCAGGAGGGAAAATTGAATTCAGGATGTCGGATAAGCCTAATATTAATAGGGGAAGGGAATCATTGGTGTTTGAGGGGGGATAATATGTAATAAAAATCAGCAACTATAGTAAAGCGGATATAGAAATATCTTCATCGATACTTTCCCAATGAATTCCAACACCATTTCCAATAAGCCGCCATTCATTGAGTTGTTCTTCACTGGCTTTTCTTAACCTTGGGAACCATAATAAAGGTACACCTATTTCTCTTCCGTCCTGTAGAAGAACGAATAGCATATCTTTGCTGAACCATACGTTGGATGCAAGGGCTTTTTCTGATTTATTTGTTAAAGTGTTCATTCCACTTATTCCTTATAATAATCTCATTGTTGTCAATAATCTCACTGATCTCTCTTAAATCTTTGCTTGTGAACCCATAGTTTACAGCAACAAAGAGAGGATCGATCCAGAATTTTGCATATTTTTCTGCTTTTTCAATATGAATATGTATTGGCTCATTTCTTTCATTACTGAAGAAGAAAAATCTATAACCATTTATTAATAACACTGTTGGCATATTCAGACAAAGATAAATAAAAAACAATTACCCCCCTGCCCTTCCATGGCAATTTTTATATTTTCTGCCGCTGCCACAGGGACAGGGGTCGTTTCTCCCCACCTTCTTTTCCACCCGCACGGGTTGGGCAGAACCCTGGCCGGGGGCTGAAGTGCCGGAAGGATCATTATACCGGGGAGTATCATGCTTGGCCGCATTGAATTTGCTCAGATCCAAGCGTTTGGGAGCCTGGGCTTTCTGAACACCCGACGAATCGGCAATGGGAATATGCCCTTTCATCAGGGTGGCTATCACTTCCCTGTTTATCTTGTCAATCATCTGACTGAAAAGATTAAAAGACTCGAATTTATAGATCAACAGGGGATCTTTTTGTTCATAGGAAGCATTCTGCACCGATTGCTTCAGATCGTCAAGTTCCCTGAGGTGCTCTTTCCAGTTCTCATCAATGGTAGCAAGTACCGCTGTTTTCTCAAATGAACGCATGATCTCCCTTGCTTCTGTTTTAAACGCTTTTTCAAGGTTTGTCAGCACCCGGAACACACGAAAACCGTCGCTTACCGGAACAACAATATTTTCATATACCGCTGATTGTTTTTCAAACACATCCTTTATAACAGGGTAAGCCTGCTTCGCCAGCGTCTCTTCTTTCCGCCTGTAGGTAGTAATTACATAATTAAACAGTTTCTCTGTCAGTTCTGATGTATCAATCTTCAGAAACTCTTCCTCCTTAACGGGTGATTCAACAGAAAGATAACGTATAAGCTCAAAGTTAAATCCCTCAAAATCTTCGTTCGTATGGTGCTGATTTACAATGCTCTCCACTACATCGTAAAACATATTGCTGATATCCACACTCAGCCTGTCTCCAAATAAAGCGTGTTTACGGCGCTTATATATAACTTCCCGCTGGGAATTCATCACATCATCGTATTCCAGGAGCCTTTTCCGGATACCGAAATTATTTTCCTCTACCTTTTTCTGTGCTCTCTCAATGGATCTGGAGATCATGGAGTGGGTAATAACTTCCCCTTCCTTAAGCCCCAGCCTGTCCATCAGGCCTGCAATTCTTTCCGAACCGAAGATACGCATAAGGTCATCTTCCAGGCTCACATAAAAACGGGAAGAGCCGGGATCACCCTGCCTCCCGGAACGGCCCCTGAGCTGCCGGTCAACACGACGTGACTCGTGACGTTCACTCCCGATAATGGCCAGCCCGCCTGCCTTCTTCACTTTATCCGATATCTTGATATCCGTTCCTCTCCCGGCCATGTTGGTCGCAATGGTAACCTGTCCATCTCTTCCTGCCTGCGCCACTATCTCCGCTTCCCTCGCATGAAACTTGGCATTTAACACATTATGCTCTATCCTGCGTATCTTCAACATCCGGCTTAGAAGTTCAGAAACCTCAACAGAAGTGGTTCCCACAAGCACCGGCCGTCCCTGTTCTACCAGATCACTTGTTTGATCAATAATGGCATTGAATTTTTCTCTTTTCGTTTTATACACAAAATCCTCTTCGTCCTTCCTGACTACGGGTTTATTCGTCGGAATAACAACCACATCGAGCTTATATATATTCCATAATTCACCTGCTTCTGTTTCTGCGGTACCGGTCATTCCTGCCAGCTTATGGTACATCCTGAAATAGTTCTGCAGGGTGATGGTTGCCCAGGTTTGAGTGGCAGCTTCCACCTTTACATTTTCCTTCGCTTCGATAGCCTGGTGCAACCCGTCGGAATATCTCCTTCCCTCCATGATCCTGCCCGTCTGTTCATCAACGATCTTCACTTTGTTATCGAGCACCACATATTCAACATCCTTTTCGAAGAGGGTATATGCTTTTAAAAGCTGGTTCACCGTATGGATGCGTTCAGATTTCACCGCATAATCCTGCAATAATTTATCTTTTTTTATCAGCCTTTCATGTTCGTTTAATTCCGATTTTTCGATCTCTGCTATTTCACTGCCTATATCCGGAAGAATAAAGAAAGTAGGGTCCTCTGCGGAACTTATGAGGTCAATGCCTTTATCTGTAAGTTCAATGGCATTTTGCTTCTCCTCTATAATAAAATACAGTTCGTCAGTGACAACAGGCATATTTTTATTGTTATCCTGCATGTAGAAGTTCTCGGTTTTCAGGAGGAGGGATTTATTTCCTTCTTCACTTAGAAGTTTAATAAGCACTTTATTCTTCGGCAAGCCTTTGTGGGCTCTCAGCAACATCAATCCTGCCTTTTCACTGTTTCCCTCCTGCAGGTATTTTCTTGCATCATTAATGACCTGGTTTATCAGCCTCTTTTGTGCATCCACGATCCGTTCCACGCGGGGTTTAAGCTCCTGGAATTCCTGGTCTTCCCCTTTGGGAATGGGACCGGAGATTATGAGTGGAGTTCTGGCTTCATCAATCAGAACCGAGTCAACTTCATCTACGATGGCATAATTGTGCCTGCGCTGCACAAGATCTTCCGGGCTAAGAGCCATGTTATCCCGCAGATAATCGAAACCATATTCATTATTGGTGCCATAGGTTATATCTGCATTATAGGCTTTCCTTCTTTCTTCGGAATTAGGCTGATATTTATCAATACAATCAACTGTAAGGCCGTGGAATTGAAATATAGGCCCCATCCATTCTGAGTCGCGTTTTGCAAGGTAATCGTTAACGGTAACCAGGTGA
>CAYVTV010000227.1:0-6772 GCA_964454295.1 uncultured Bacteroidaceae bacterium | reverse complement strand
TTACTTTGAAAATAGAATTTATGAAACTGACACAGTTAAGTGAACACTCCCGATTTAATCCCTGATGCCGAACACTCAACCATATTTATGAAACTCTGTACTCATTTACTCATTTACTCAATTACTCATTTACTCATTTACTCATTTACTCATTTACTCAATTACTCATTTACTCAATAAATCACGTCACTTGTCACACTTTTCGTCACCCGTCACCTGTCACCCCTTCGTCCCTGTATCCACGCAACCACTCAATTATGTCCGATCCCGTGATAGGTCCCTCATTCTCATCCACGCAACCACTCAACCACTCAACCACTATATATCCACATTTGCATACTTCGCATGCTTCTCAATAAACTCCCTTCTGGGTGGAACGTCATCACCCATGAGCATTGAAAAAATGCGGTCGGCTTCAGCAGCAGAATCTATAGTAACCTGTCGCAATGTGCGGTTTGCCGGATTCATGGTGGTGTCCCATAATTGCTCGGCATTCATCTCACCAAGACCTTTATAGCGTTGAATATGAATTCCGGCAGGATTTCCTTTTCCGAATTCATCAATGACTGCCAGTCGTTCTTCTTCACTCCAGCAGTATTTCTCACGATTCCCTTTTCTCACCAGGTATAGCGGAGGTGTGGCAATATAGAGATGTCCGTTTTGTATCAGCTCATTCATATATCTGAAAAAGAAGGTCATTATCAGGGTTGTGATATGACTTCCATCCACATCGGCATCCGTCATGATAATGACTTTATAATACCTCAGTCCCTGTAAATTGAGTGCCTTACTGTCCTCTTCCGTACCGATAGATACTCCGAGAGCAGTGAAAATATTTTTAATTTCATCATTTTCAAATATTTTATGCATCATAGCTTTTTCCACATTCAGAATTTTCCCTCTCAGAGGCAGAATAGCCTGAAACTGTCTGTCTCTGCCCTGCTTGGCTGTTCCGCCGGCAGAATCCCCTTCCACCAGGTATATTTCTGATACCTCGGGGTTTTTATCTGCGCAGTCAGCAAGTTTCCCTGGTAAACCGGCGCCTGAAAGCACGTTCTTACGCTGCACAAGTTCGCGGGCTTTCCTTGCAGCATGGCGGGCGGTGGCTGCCAGAATTACTTTCTGAACGATAGTTCTTGCATCTTTAGGATGTTCCTCAAGGTAATTGGCCAGTTCAGAGCTCACAGCCTGATCAACAATACCCATTATATCAGAGTTCCCTAACTTGGTTTTTGTCTGACCCTCAAACTGCGGTTCAGCAACCTTAACTGACAAAATAGCCGTCAACCCTTCCCTGAAATCATCCCCGTTAATATCGAATTTCAATTTTGATAACATACCCGACTTCTCGGCATAGTTTTTCAGGGTACGTGTCAGTCCGCGACGGAAACCGGCAAGGTGCGTTCCCCCTTCAATAGTGTTTATGTTGTTAACATACGTATGCACATTTTCGGTAAAAGAAGTGTTATACTGAAAAGCGATCTCAACAGGCACATCGTTTTTAACCGTATCAATATGGATAATATCTTCAATAAGCTTTTCCCTGGTAGCGTCAAGAAAGGCAACAAACTCCTTAAGTCCTTCTTCTGAATAGTAACTCTCGTGGCGGTGCTTTCCATTTCCGTTACCATTGCCATTATCATTACCATTACCATTGCCGTTCTTATGGTCATCCAGTTCCCTTTTATCGGTAATGGACAGGTTTATTCCTTTATTCAGGAAGGCAAGTTCTCTTAAGCGCGAGGAAAGAATTTCAAAATTAAATGAAGTAGTTATAAATATTTCATTGTCAGGGTAAAAAGTGACTTCCGTGCCATTTTTATCAGTTACCCCTGTTTCTTTGACCGGGTATAATGGTTTGCCTCTTTCGTATTCCTGCTGATAGATTTTACCATCTCTGTAAACCTTCACAATAAGTTTTGATGAGAGGGCATTAACACAGGAAACCCCTACCCCATGAAGACCTCCGGAAACCTTATAGCTGTCTTTATTAAATTTTCCACCTGCATGCAGTACGGTCATCACCACTTCAAGAGCCGATCTTTTTTCCTTTTCATGCATATCCACAGGAATTCCCCTTCCGTCGTCAATAGTAGTTACCGAGCCATCCTCATTAATGGTTACATCAATATTTTTACAATAACCTGCCAGCGCTTCATCTATAGCATTATCAACAACTTCATATACCAGATGATGAAGACCCTTTACGCTGACATCTCCGATATACATAGCCGGACGTTTTCTTACTGCTTCCAGACCTTCAAGCACCTGAATACTCTCGGCCGAATAACCGTTTCCTACTGTTTTATTAACCATATCCATCTCTGTATTATCCATTTTATTCTCTGTTTAAACCTTAATCAAAAATTGCACTCTTCAGATCGACTTTAACCTGCCGACCTGTATACTATTATCTGAATTTTTTAATTGATTTTTCCCGAAGAAAATTCCAGCCCATTCTATAAAAAGAGCACCTGAAAAAAAAATATGTGCAATATAAAAGTACCTGTTATTCAATTAATTTCAGAATTTTTCCGTCTTCACAAAATGCTGAACGAAGATACGAAAAAAAAGCGGGTTTTCCCCCGGAAAAAATGTTAATTCATAAAGGTTTTATTAACAATTTTTTTAAATAAAAACGGGCTTACAAAGCATACGAAAAACCAGCCATAAACTGGAACCGCTGAACAGGGTATTGATTCCACTTGTGATATTGGCTGGCAGTGAAATTATTGAATCTCAGAAAAAAGGAAAGGAGTTTCGTGTATCGATATTCGACTTTTAAATTTGCATCCAGATAAGCTTTTAACTCAACAGGATCTCCCGTTACCGCAGATTGAGCATATCTTTTACCGGTAAAAAACAAGTCAGAATCAATTAGTATCTTATCTCTCAGGTTATAGGATGTGCCAAAAAGTATTTCCACTTCAGGTTTATGCCAGGGATGCAACAATTTTTCAAGTTCATAATTATAATACCAGGCTTTAAGCAGGAATTTAAGCTTTTCTGATTGATTCCAACTTACTTCCCCTGTAATGGTGGTTAATAACACATCATCAATATCCGCTGAAAACCTGTTTGCGAGCAATTCACTGGTGTCATTTACGTAAAAGAGCATATCTTTAATTATGGAATAGGATCCCTTAAGATTAAATGCCATTCTGGAACTGTACCTTCCTCGTAAACCTGCATGTCCGATTATCCCGTGATTAGTGTTTTTGACTGATAACCCGGGAACAATGAATGCATTCTCATTCAATAGTTTACTGTAATTATTCACCTCTCTTTTACCGTCAACTCCCATATATGGCGTAAGGACATCTTTTACAATATGGAATTCAAATTCAGCCTTTGGGTATATTTTTAATTCAACATCATCATTCCTTGCATCTGCGGCAAGGTTTGCTCCTACCAGAAACATCCATTCATTTCCACGTTTACTGACAAACGGACTGAAGCTGATGATTGTATTTGCTGATGAATCAATGGAAGAAGAAACATTGTAATGCTCAAAACCAATATAGCTGCCTGCATTCTGATCACCCAGTTTTTTCATCAGGTTGGTATGCATACTGAATGCATGTTCCGTGTTATCAAATCTGTCCATTGAAAATTTATATCCGGCACCGGAATGATGGTTAAGTCTCGTTGAATCAATGTGTGAGGAATAGTACCTTAATTTTGTGCCTGCAGTTACGATACTCTGCATAATATCACCCTTTTCAAGTGTGGTGTCAATTACCGGATTATACCCATAGTAATGTGAGATCAGGTATCCTCCGTTAAGATCAGCTTCCAGAACTGTATTCCGGAGAAACCATTTGCCATATAAGTCAACGACATTATCACTGAAACCTGCAAATACCTTTTCATTATTATCAAGTGTAACATCACCGCCGGAAGAATGATGCTTCAGATACATTCCCATGGCACTCTTTCTTGATCTAAGCTGATTTACCGATAATTCTGCCAGCGGAGTCAGGTAATTCCCCATACCTATAGTTAGCTGGCTCTTATATAATTTTTCCAGAGGCAAACCTACCATTCTTGCCGGCTTGATTTGTTCAAGCTGATATGGAGTTATAAATCGTTTTGGTACTATGGTATAGTTGAAATCTGGCCGGACCTGAACGGTATCACGCATGTCAGGTAACAGATTCAGTTTCTCTGCATCAGAAAGTGTGGGAGAATAAGGTTTTACTACTCTTACTTCCCGTTGTATATCACTCTGCGGATAAGCCGGAGTAATGAAGATGCAAATAAACAAAATTCCTGTAAAAGATATTTTTATTATCCTGTTGTTCATATTAATTCATATATATGTTTGTTAATGTCCCAATTTAAAGTGGGTGTACCATTAAATACCCCCTTCTTCACCAGTTTCAATCTGCTCCTCAGCTTTTTTACTTAATGCTTCCTTTCTCTTTCTCGCTTCCTCCTTAATACCATCAGTTTCCGAGGTATAGTACTCCAGCACACTCTGAAGGGTCTGCAATGCCTGGAACTCATCATTCATTGATATAAAAATATCCGAAAGTAACAGAAACGCTTTTCCCATCCAGTAAGTGTGGGGGGTATTCAGGTCAATGAATTCATAGATATTTTTCTCAGCTTTTTGAATATTACCCCTGTTGAAGTCTATTTCTGAAAGACGGTATTTCGCCTCAGCACCTTCGCTGCTGTTCACCTCTGTTGCAATCTCGAGGTACCAGTCATATGCAGCAAGAGGATCATTTTGTTTAATGTAGGCATCAGCAACAAAATAGGTTGCCTCACGCTTTATCTCATCCTGCAGTTTATCATGAAGAAGCACCTGTCTCGCAGCCTTTATGGTATTCTGATATTCACCAAGTTTATTATAACAGCGCATTAGCCCTATTTCTGCTTCACTGATATTTGCTTTATTCTCCCCTTTCTCAATGAGTTGCTGAAACAATTGTGCAGCAAGGTTATAGTCTTCAGCCGAGTATGCAATCCTTGAAGCTACCTGTAGCGCAGGTTCAGTAAAGAGATTTACCGGCTGACTGATAATAAACTGCAATGACGGGAATGCTGCTGCCGGATTATTTTGCCGCAATAAACAATCGGCCCTGTAATAATGTGCATTTAACAGGAAGCCGCCTGCCGGAAACCGGGCTATATAGTTATCAAGCCCGGGGAGCGATCTCTCACAATCACCTGACAAATAAACATTCTCGGCAGCAAAGTACATGAGTGAATCCTGCTCGGAAACGGTTATACCCTGCCCTGCTTTTTCCACATAGGCAAGATAATCATCCACTTTATTTATGTCCACATATATTTCCCTGATAGATCTGAGTGCGTTGGAAGCTTCAGTTGTTCCGGGATATTCTTCAACCACCCTTTTATAGTAGTCAAGGGCAACATTATTCTCACCTGCATTCCTGTGAATCAGTCCCAGCTGAACAAGAGTACGACTCACATAGCTGCTGTTCGGATATTCACTTATTAACTTTCTGTAATTCACCAGGGCTTCCCCGGGATTATTTGTCAGAACCCATGTCCTGCCCAGTTCAAAGAGCGCATCATCAGTATAGGAAGAGGAGGGATAGTTCTGTAACAACTGGTTTAGAACTTCAATCTTTCGTTGCGGCCGGTCAACAAGTCCCAGTGAAAAACCTTTCTGGAACATGGCATAAGGCACATCGGCTTTCCCCAATGATATCACCTGGTCGTAATGCTCAATTGCCTGCCAGTATGATGATGCAATAAACCGGCAATCCCCGAGCCTGTTAAAAGCATCTGCATAAGTTACTGTACTTTTATCTGATTCCAGCCGCACGTACATTGAGAACCACTTTTCAGCTTCCTCATACTCTTTACCGGTGAAGGAAAGATATCCTAAGCTATAGTTAAGCATTTTGAATTCAGGAGTTTGAGGGGCATAAGCGTCTGCATGAAATAATTTATAAAACTCTGAAGCTGAAGAAACATCATTAAGACGAAAATACGATTCCGCAAGCCAGTATAATGTTCTGGACCTGATCAAAGGATCATGCACAGCAAATTGCAGGGACTTGTCAAATGTAATGATGGCATCGGTAAACCTGAGATTGGTATAGAGCTCCATTCCCCTGAAGAAAGAAACCCGCTGGTAGGCTTTATCAATAAACCTGTCTCTTACCTTTATCTTTTCCAACGACTCCATCGCCATCCTGTAATTTCTGGTATTCAGGTATGCCATTACAAGGAAATTATAAGCTTCATCTGTTCTGGCTGAAGCAGGATAAAGGTTTATATAGGAATTAAAAGCTCTGATCGCCTCATTAAATGGCGAATAGGAGATTTCATAGGTTAGCTTTGCAAAATTAAACAATGCATCCTGCTGGATGGAAGGATCAAAATTCATTCTTGCAGCACCTGCAAAGGAAACCCTTGCCCGCTGTTTATCACCCAGATTAAGGTAGCAATCTGCCAGGTGATATAATGCACTCTGACTCATTTCTGTATTACTCATTGATATCTGCTCAAACAGAACAGATGCTTTCTTATGATCCCCCGTCTTATAATATGTATAGGCAAGCTGATATTTATCCTCAACTGAGATATTCTTTATTTCAGCCCTGTATTTCTCAAGGTATGGCAAAGCCTCCTCATACCTGTCAAGATAAAAGTACGATTCACCAATAATTTTTGCCATTTCGGATGAACGTTTGTCTGTTACCGTTTCCATCAGAGGGGGAGCAAATTCAATAACTTCAGTGTACTTTCCCTGTAAATAATAGATCTGGGTGACATAATAGGGTGCTGC
>CAYVTV010000226.1:0-6777 GCA_964454295.1 uncultured Bacteroidaceae bacterium | reverse complement strand
GTTGTTTTTTTGTTTTTTCCCTGGGGCTGCCCTTTTTAATAACCAAAAACCCCTGGGGAAAATGACGAAATGATAATCCGCCGAACAGAAACCGGTTCTTTATATCGGTTGGCTTGTTAAGGCGGAAAAGGGGAAGCTAATTTAAAGGACAATAATTTAAAAACAGCATTTGGTATTAAGTAAAAATATGTGAACTTTTTTTGAAGATACACCCTGAAAGAATAATTAATCAAAACTATTACCTAAAAGAATACTAACAGAAATTAATAGGCATTGAATAACAATATCTATTCGACTATCAAAAACTAATTATTACAACTATGAAAAATTTCTGGACCATAATATTATTAAATCTACTGACCAATACCCTGAATGCACAAAGTAAGTATTATATCTTAGATTCTGCACACACCGGTTCTCATGATTATGTAGCAAGGGATTCGGTTGTGTTAAAACCCGGGTTTAGTTATGCAGCAACAGCAGGAAATACATTTACTGCCAATGTTGATGAAGATATTATTTTATCAGTTGACTATGACGATCTCATTTCTCCTGACAGGGAAATAGACACCTCCCTTCCTGTAGGTTCAACTACTGGGAATTTTGAAGTTACTTCAACAGGAGCAGCCAGCTATGCTATTCCTTTGATAGTGCCTCCGGGGACTGCTGGTTTAGAACCACAGATATCCATAATGTATAACAGCCAGGGTGGAAGCGGTACAATGGGATATGGCTGGGATGTTGCAGGATTAAGCGCCATTTCAAGAGTTGGCAGAGCGCATTACATGGATGAGAAAGTGACAACGGTAGAATTAAACGATACTGACCGATTCGCATTGGATGGTAACCGGCTTGTTTTAACTAATGAGTTCGATTATGGAAGTGATGGCTCCGTGTATCATACGGAATTGGAAAATTTTAACGAAATTATCGCACATGGAACTGCAGGTGCAGGCCCGCAATGGTTTGAGGTAATTACAAAAGACGGTGAGACACTTGAATACGGACATAGTGAAGATTCAAGGATAAAACCTGTATCAGGGAATACACCCTATATGTGGAGATTAAATAAGATAAAAGATATTCATGGCAATTATATAAGGTTTGAATATCTTAACAGGGATGGGGAATCAGTTATTAAAAGGATTTCATATACAGGTTTTGAAGGAGGGGAAGAACCTTATAATGAAATAGTATTTTCATATGAAGAAAGACAGGATACCAGGAAACATTTTATAAAAGGAAAGTCAATCACTCAAAAGTTACTGTTATACAAAATAAAGGTTCTCTGTGAAGGAGTAAAAGTCATAGAATATCATTTTGATTACAACTATAACTATTTTATTACCAGGCTAATTCAAA
Organism: uncultured Bacteroidaceae bacterium; assembly: GCA_964454295.1. Taxonomy (GTDB): domain Bacteria; phylum Bacteroidota; class Bacteroidia; order Bacteroidales; genus CAYVTV01. The sequence continues at coordinate 5,415 of CAYVTV010000226.1, read as the reverse complement.
TTAATGAGTGTGCAGGTAATGGAAAGAAGTTAAATTCAACGATTATCGAATGGGGAGATGTTAGTTTGAGTTTTGATAAGAATAATATATACATTAATGATAACTCTCATCTTTATACAATCGGAGATTTCAATAATGACGGAAAGGATGATTTTATCAGGATTCCCGATAAGGAAACATATACCAGCAATGATAAATGGGAATTGTTCCTAAACGACAATGGAACAGATTTTATAAAAGCTGATGAAGGTGATTTAATGGATGGTGTTATTAAGCTCGGGAAGCGGGATGAATATATTTACAGGAAAAACAATGGGTTACAATATCTTGATTTTAACGGTGACGGGCTTATGGATATGTTAATAAATCAATTTCATATAGATCATACTTGTTCTGAATATTGTTCAAATGACTGTTTTGAATTTTCTATTTCTGACGGAAATGGACTTGCATCCTTGGTAGATCCCTTTTATCCCAGGAATTATAATTATAATGGTTTTAGCCCTAAAAGAACGAAGGTAATATTTGGTGATTTTAATGGTAATGGAAAAACCAATTATCAACCATACAAAATCGATTCAACACATTTCTTATATAATTTTGACATTATTCCACTTGATTATAATGGAGATGGAATAACGGATCTTATGTGCATAAATAAAAACACCAACTTTGACATCGAGGATGCTTGCATAATATATGATGGTAAGAGCGAAATTGATTTTCCCTATTTGCAGGACAACATAATTACTGAAAGCACTAATGAACTCAGTCATGGAGGTTTCCCAACCAAATGGCACAGGATATTTCCTGGCGAATTTAATGGTGACGGGAAATTGGATTTATTAACATTCTCACCCGACTATGGATGGTTGTTGGCTTTTTCACATGACGCAGGTGGTTATGAATGGCCTTTTACCAGTATGACAATGCTACAAAATGTTGATCCAGAGTATTCTCCGTATAATAATCATATTTTTGTACAAGATATTAATGGAGATGGTTTATCCGATATAGTTGAAATATATGAGATATATTCAGGAGTTATGAAATTTTGTATTCATTATAACCTAGGGAACGGGTCTTTTATTACTGAAGAAAATAATTATAATTTTAATTTCCCCTTTCCTATCTTTAAACACATTCACTTTGGCGACTTTAATGGAGATGGAAAGGTTGAGTGTTTTATCTCTAAAACTCAATCGCAATCGGTTTCTTATATCATCCGGTTTCACCCTGATGAAACAAGTCATCTGGTAAAATCAATCACCAATGGATTTAATTCACAATATCAAATAGAATATAAAACATTAGCGGACCAGTCAGTTTATCTTAAAGGAACTGAGGCTCCTTTCCCGGTAATAAGAGATATTCAGATGCCTGTTTATGTTGTTTCTTCGACACAGCAAAATGATAGCAATGGTGGATTTGTAACAATTGACTATAATTATGAAGAAGCCCTGCTGCATTCTTTGGGAAGAGGTTTTCTTGGATTTAAAAAGACTGTATCATCAAGTGAAGGATTAAATTTCAGGAATATTTCAATAAATTCCCTGAACGCTTCAAAAGGTATTCTTTTGCCGTATTCAAATGAAACCAGGCTTTATAATAATAATTTGATTTCAAAAAAGGATTACAAGTATTCAATTGCCAGTTATGGTAGCAGAAGGTTTCAGGTGAGGCTCGACACCATTTTTGAGACTGATTTTCTGAATAATATAGTTTCTGAAACAATTATTAAATATGATGCTTTAGGGAATGATACATTAATTATCAATAGTATAGGTAACGATGTAATTATTGAAACCAGGAAACAATATGAAGCATTTAATACAGATTATGATAACCGTCTAATATTTGAATCGGTTTATAAAAAGTACGATGATGAACTTCCGTTTGTTATTGAAACAGAGTATGAATATTTTTCAAATGGAACATTGAAAAAAATAATCAAACATCCTGAAACAAATTATGCGGTAAATACAAACTACCTTTACACCAACAGAGGCATGGTCTCATCAGAATCGGTATCTGCTGACGGTTTGCCGACAAGAACGCATCAATTCGAATATGATAACCGGCAGCGTTTTGTAAAAAAAACAATCAATCCTGAAGGTTTTGAGGAAAATAAAAATTATGATCCAAAAACAGGTTCTGTAACCTACCTTAAAGATTATAACGGGCATGCCAGCAGTTTTGAATATGATGCATTCGGGATACTTGTAAAGACAATAGATTCAAGAGGTCACCAGATCACTAAATCTTTATCTTGGACAGATAATCCTGAAATACCGTTGGCTCTATATTGTCAGGAGGTTTCAATACCAGGCAGACCTGATGAAAGGCGATACTACGACATCCTTGGTCGGGAAATAAGGTATGAAAACGAAGGAAGAAAAGGCTCAGTTTATTCTGAGAAAGTTTATAATAGTAAAGGCCAGCTGATATCGGAAAGCATACCGGATTATCTGAGTTGTTCTGAACCGGACCGGGTTTTTTATTCGTATGATGTGTATGGCAGAATATACCGGAAGGTTTTTCAGGATGATACAACAAGTTATTCTTATGGACAGAAATCAAAGACCACCACAAATATTTCTACCGGTCAGTCGGTTACTGAATATTACAATGACAATGGAGATATTATCCGCGTAACTGACGAAGGTGGTGAAGTCACATACATATATCATAGTTCCGGACAGATGAAGGAAATAAATTACGGGAGTCACACTGTAACTATCGGATACAATGAAATCGGTCAACAGGAATCACTCAATGATCCTAATAGCGGAGAAATTACCTATGATTATAATGCATATGGCCAGTTAACCTCCCAGGAGGATGCAAATAACAATACTTATTCCATGGTATATGATATAATGGGAAGGCTCCTGACAAAAACCGGACCGGAAGGAACTACCAGCTATTCTTATTTTACAGGGAGCGTTCCCTTATATAAATACGGATTGTTAAGTTCTGTCACCGGGAGTAATAATATATCAGAAAGCTACGATTATAATCAATATGGAGAGCTTACCTCCAGGGTTGAAATCATCCAGGGCGAATCTTTCTCATACTCATATCAATATGATAGCTATGGAAATGTCATTCAGGAAACATATCCCTCCGGTGTTTCAGTAACAAATGAGTATGATTCAAAAGGTTTTCCTGAAAAAATAACTAAAAATCCGGGAAATATAGTAATTTGGGAATTCATTGATGAAGATAAGCCAGGCATGATAACAGATTATACCAGAGGCCCGGGATTGAATACTGCCATTGAGTATGATGAGAAGGGATTTCCATCGAATTTTCTCACTTCATACCAAAGTACCATATTCCAGGACATGGAAATGGTTTTCGATCCATCCACCGGGAACCTTCTCTCACGCGTGGACAACCGCCGGCAGTTAACCGAGAGTTTCCAGTACGATAAGCTTGACCGGTTGACCCATGCCGCGGTAACAGGCGGAGTCCAGCTAAATATGGACTATACTGCCAACGGCAATATACTTTTTAAGAACGACGCCGGGGATTACTCATATCATCCGGTTAAATCCAATGCAGTTCTTGAGATAATAAATAACCCGCTAACCATACCTCTAACAGAACAGGAGATAGACTATACGCCTTTCAACAAAGCATGGCAAATCAGTGAAGATGGTAAAGAACTTACAATAATCTATGGTCCCGACCAACAAAGGCGAAAGTCGGTTTACACGGAAAGCAGTCTGGAACGGACCACCATTTATGGAATTAACTACGAGCGGGTAACCGTTCCCGGATCAACTAAGCATATTTACTATCTGCATTCTCCAACCGGCCTTGCAGCGGTGGTGATCAAAGGTGGAACAGAGGATGTATATTTCACCACTACTGACCATTTAGGTTCTATAACCGGATTGATTGATGTTTCCTGCCAGAACCTGGTGGAAGAGTACTCTTTTGATGCATGGGGAAGGAGGCGCAACCCGGTGAACTGGACGTATGATAATGTGCCGACATCCACGTTTCTGACAAGGGGATTTACTGGACATGAACATTTGTATACGTTTGGATTGATAAACATGAATGGAAGGATGTACGATCCGGTGCTTGCGAGGTTTTTAAGCCCTGATAATTATGTGCAGATGCCGTTTAGTACACAGGGGTATAATAGGTATTCGTATTGTTTGAATAACCCGTTAAAGTTCAGCGATCCTGATGGGGAGTGGATTATAACTTTATTATTTATGTTGGGGAATGCATATTTTAATGGTGTAATGGCAAATAATATGCAATTCAATCCCTTAAAATGGGAACCAAATCTTAAAACATTTTATGCAATCGGATCAGGGTTATTAACTGGATACTCAATAGGTTCAGAATTTGAGGAAATGGTCGAAGGATTTTTAGTAAATAAGAAGTTTCAAAGAGATGTTTCAAATGGAATGTTAGAAAATTATTCAGCCGAAGAACTTTATACAAAAAACTATTTTGACGTAAGATATGGAGATAGCTTTTTAGGACCAATAAACTCCAATGCGATATATAATGATAAAATATTATATAAAGGAAAAATTATCCCAATTCGTAATAATGAATATAATTTCAAATTATCTGAAGGTATTGGTGTTCAGTCTTCTTCAAGAGTAGAAGGTTTTTTAGCTTATGATGGACACTATGTGACTGGAAGTGCTCAGGTATTAAGGAATCAGGAACATTTGAATCTAACATATAATGCGAATATTACACTCCGTGATGGTGAAAAGATTATTGACGTATTTCGTTTAACAAAGACTAATAATGAAATCTTTATTTCAAGTTATTATAAATATCTTGGAAGTGTTACATTTGCAGTACCCAAGCAGAAGAGTAGCTATTTCTTAGATTTTTTTATCGGCTTTGAAGGATATAAGAATTTGAGTTTCTTTAATGGGAAACTATATAATCAAACTTTTCTATTTATCCCTTAAATATATAGAAATGCGAAATTTCATTTTTATTTTATTTGTATTTTTTTTTGGTTGTAATTCTGGTAATCAAGAAGAAAAAGCAGAAAACCATTCAGATTCTTTAAAATTATCACAGGAGTATTTAAATTTATCAAGAGCCTCAATAAAGCAACAAAATTACAATTTAAGATATAAGGAGGACACTCTGGCTTTTTTAAATGCAATACAATATCTTGATAGAGCCATCAGATACGATCCAAATAATTACGACCTTTTTAAAAATTTAGTCGACTTAATGGTTCAAATTAATCTATTTGAGGAAGCTTCTCAAAGACTTTTTAATTACATCGAGTTATTCCCTAAAGATGCACTCGCGGGTATGTATTATGGAATGATCAATGAGTATATGGGGAAAAATTGTGTAGCTAAAGAAGCATATAATCAAGCATTTATATCTTATACAAAGAATAAAGATAAAGAT
>CAYVTV010000225.1:0-6845 GCA_964454295.1 uncultured Bacteroidaceae bacterium | reverse complement strand
TGAACTATTCTACAAACCTTATCAATATAAGCATACCATGCATCCCCGGGGAGAAGGGCGAGGCATTGAAGAAGGACTTAAAATGCTTTCGGAAGACGGGGTATTCATGACACTTCCCCATCCTAATTCCCGCCTTGAAACATCAGGTGAGCATACAGGCACCCAGCTATGGAATTCATCAGGATACACTTTCAGCGAACTGGACAGTATCTTTGGTAACAAAGAACAGGGAATTCCACCCCTTCAATATTTACCTCATGCTCTTGAAATCGGCAACAGGGGTTACGACTTTTCCGAACGTACGGCCTATACAAACGCGGAAGAAAAATGGGACTACCTCCTGAAACAGGGTGTCAGAATTCTTGGAATAGCATCTGATGATACACATGGAAGCATACCTTTTGAAGGCTGGATCGTAGTCAATACGAATGCCAAAACCAGGTCTGATCTAACCATTGAGGATGTTATGGAGAGTTTGTTCAGTGGTAACTTCTATGCTTCGCAGGGACCAAACATGGGAATCAGCTTAAAAAGAAAGAATTTCACCATTACTACCGAACAGCCTTCTCTTATTGAGTTCATCGCCAACGGAGAAGTTGTTCACAGGGAAGAAAATGTAACCTCAGCAAGCTATAAAATACAGGGAGATGAGGTATATGTGCGCGGACGGGTGACCCGTGAGGATGAAAAATGGAGGGAAGTTGGGGGAGGAATAGGAAAGAGGAGGTCGGCATGGACGAACCCGGTGTATGTGATCCGGTAATTTACATTTACCTCTAACTATGTCTTGGTAATTATAAATTTGACGAATTATAAAAAGACATTTCGTCAACCTTAAAGAAATAAATATATGATAAAGAATTCAATTAACCGGAGAAATTTTATCACCACTTCATTAGTGGCAACAGGCGGAATTGTATCAGGTTTTAAAGGAATGAATGAATTACCGCTATTACCTTCTTCTGCAAAGTCGGAACAAAACAGGTTGAAGACCGATGATCATTTAAAAATACTTTTCTTCGATAACCGTGAGGTGGAGATCCTTAGAAATTTCACACGGGAATTAAGAAGACCTGAGAAAGATAAAAGGAATCCGCTCTTTATAGCTGATGCACCTTGGGAAAATAATAATATGCAACTATATGGGAGCGTGATCAAAGTGCCCGGGAAACCTTTCCAGATGTGGTACAGCGTTATTCATAAACCCTGGAATATGTACCTCGCTTACGCTGAGAGTAAGGATGGAATTGTCTGGGAACGACCGCTTTTTGATATTTATAAATTCGGGGGAAATAAGACAAACATCATTTTTACTGAGAATCCTCATGGCCCGGCAATACTTTACGATGCGGATGATCCACGGGAAGACTGGCGATATAAAATGGTTGCAGGAGCCGGTTCAACAACAACAGATCATATTTGTGGGTACCATAGTGCAGATGGAATTCATTGGCTTCCCGCAAAAGATACTCCCATCCTTGCAACAAAACCGGATTGTCCTATGGGTTTCTTACGTATGCCAAACGGAAAATACGTGATATACCATAGATTTACAGGTTTCGGTCGCCGTGTCTTTCGAAGCGAATCGGCCGATTTTTGCAACTGGCCGGGCGAACCACGAATGGTTTTTGAACCTGATAGTAACGACCCCCCCCAGATCCAATTCTACGGTATGGGTTCGATCCCTTATGGCCCTTATGAGATAGGTACACTCTGGATATATAATACCGACCCGGAGGACAGGGGCAGAAAGAAAATGCATGGCTACCAGGAAGCTGAATTATCTTATGCCCGTTCCGGTTATGCATGGCACCGCGCTGCTCAGGGAAATGCTTTTATTCCTCATGGAGGGAAAGGAGAATGGGACAGAGGCAACCTTCAATGCGCTTCATCCCCGGTATTTCTCGATAATGAAATCCGATACTACTATATGGGAACGAACATGTTACACAGTAAGCATTGGGAACTTGAGCCACAAACAGCAGGTCTCGGCCTTGCTACTATCAAACCTGATCGTTTTGTTGCACTGAGGGCAGCAGATAAACCAGCAGAGCTAATGACCTATGGACTGGAGCTTCCTTCAAACAATGTCTTTGTGAATGCTGCTACAGAGAAAAACGGGTGGATACGCCTTGAGATTCTGGATGAAGATGGAACACCAGTTAAGGGTTTTAGTGAAGCTGATTGTAAACCTGTTTCCGGCGATTCTATCAAACATGCAGTGCATTGGAGAGGTGCTGATGCCGGTATAAAAATTACTGAAAAGCAGATAAGGATCCGCCTGTTGGCTCAAAATGCCGATGTGTTTTCCATATACAGTTGTGAATCGGATAATCCGCCGCCGTATTACAGGTTCAGGGATAGCCAGCGGTGGTAGGAATACGAAGAGAATTATATCACACCGGTAGTATATACAGGACAAATATCCTGGCAGCTTCATTTGAATAATTTCGTGGCACATGCGGAATGGTCCCGTTAAAAAATAACGAATCGCCTTCCCTTAGCTTATACGATTCCTCACCTAATGTGTATTCCACTTCTCCCTTCATTATCAGCAAATATGTATACCCGTCGGTAGTTACAGGATCTCTTTGTGCATACGGACTAAGCTCCAGAATATTGAACTGTAAATTTACATTGTTGATAATATCTGAATGTATTAAATAGTACGCAAAACCAATGGCGTCTTCTTTCTCTATCCTGCTATACTCTTCCTTTCTTCTGAATACTAACTGGGTGGAAGCATGACTCTCAACTTCCTTAAAAAATTCCGAGTATTCCACTTCCAGAACCTTTATGATCTGCAGTAATACCGGTAATGAAGGGATTGTCCTGTTGTTTTCAATCTGAGAAAGCAACCCTTTACTGATCTTGGCCTTCATCGCCAGTTCAACCAGCTTGACTTTTTTCTGTACCCTGATCTCTTTTATCTTTCTTCCGATTAGTAACAGTGTATTGCTATTCATGAAATAGTTTATAAATATTAAACTTTTCAAAAGTAAAATATTTTTTATTTTTTATCAAATATTTTAAAATAAAATTTATATTTGTCTTGTTTTTAAATGAATTTTAATGTTCTTTTTATTTTACTGATAATATTATTGCGTGAATATGACGTTAGAATATAGTTTATTATTCATAAACTTTCAATCCTGTGTTATAAACAATACTGAAATAAAACTAAAATATGACCCTGCAACAACCCGGTTATGAAAAAGCGAAATGGCGCATGCTCATAGCAACCATGTTTTGTTATTTATTTTATTATACCGGAAGGCAGACTTTCGGTTTTGCCATCCCCTTCATTGAAGAGGAACTTGGAATGAGTAAAACGACCCTGGGATATATGGGAACTGCTTTACTCTGGTCGTATGCCATAGGTCAGGCTATTAACGGGAACCTGGGTGATAAGTTTGGGGGCAGGGTTATGATGAGCCTGGGTGCCGTGTTATCCTGTGTCTTTAACTGGATTGTGAGTTTCGGCACTAATTTTATGAGTCTGTTTATTCCCTGGATAGGGAACGGGTATGTGCAATCCATGGGAATGGCTCCGGGCAGTAAAGTGCTTTCCAACTGGTGGGGGCACAAGGAACGGGGGATTGCTTTTGGCTTCTTTCTGCTGGCTGCCGGAATGTCTTCCATTCTGGCATTTGTCACGCCTCTTATTGTTCTTAAAGAACTCAACCTTGACTGGCGATGGATTTTCCGGTTGCCTGTTCTTTTATTGCTGGTAGGGGGTATTGCATATTACCTGATTGCAAGGGACAAGCCTGAAGACCTGGGGTTTACCCCTACGGATGATCCTGAAGATAAAATGCAGGATAGAGATAAAACCGCAGGGACATTGGAAGAGGGTGCTGAAGAAACTTCGTTGCAGCGCTATCTGCATGTTATTAAAAACTGGAGGTTCATCGCCGCAAGTCTTTCTATCGGCTTCCAGAGTTCCGCCCGGTATGGGCTTCTAATATGGGTCCCTGTGCATTTTTTAGGCAGGGACTGGCAGCAATCCAATGCCGCATGGATCAGCATTGCCCTCCCTGTGGGCATGGCACTGGGTGCTATTACCGGCGGATGGGTGTCAGATAAGGTCTTTAATTCAGTCCGCTGGAAGCTGATCAGCTCATTTATGACCATCGCTGCTGTTGTTACGCTGATCATGTATTTTCTGCCCAGGGATCACTGGGTCGGGATTGCCGTTCTCTTTTTAAGCGGATTTTTTGTGTACGGTTCCCAATCGGCTTATTGGGCACTGTGTCCTGACCTGCTTGGCAGAAAAAGAACAGGTACGGGCGTAGGGATCATGGACTTCTTCGCGTACCTTTTTGCAGGCCTTGTATGTCCTTTCATCGGGAAGATGATCGAAACCCACTCCATACTGGACGTAACGAACGGGATGATGGTAAATAATACAGCGGTTATTTTTCCCATTGTTGCAGTAGCCTGCATAATAAGTGCTGCCCTGATGATGGCTATCAAAAGATGATGATGTATAAAAATGTTAAAACGATTTAAGCGTCATAAAAATTTGGGAATTTATATTTTACCACAATATATTACAAGGTTCTTAGTATTTATCGTTTCGTTTTGTTTCAATACAATTAGATAATGAGCGTATTGTTATTTTGACGCGTTATTGTTCTTTGAGTGGATAATAAACACATTGCGCCTTTGCGCCTTTGCGTTTATTTTTGTTTAACGAACTGTTGTAACAATGAAAAGAATATTTACACTTCACTTTGTGTTCCTTAGTGTATACCTTAGTGATCCTTTGTGGTTAACTTGTTAATTTAATATTTGAAAGGAGTAATTTAATGAAAAGAGATCCATTATTTCGACGAAAGACATCCATTTCTTACAAAACAGAAGAAAAAACTGTAATGCGTGGGTATGATCTGAGTGAGCTGGCAGAAAAAGAATATTCTTTCTGTGATGCCTTGTTCATTCTGTATCAGAACCGCATTCCCACAGAAAATGAGGAAAAGATGCTGAACTATGAAATGGGGGTGTTCATTGAACATTCCATGTCTCCCTCCGCGGTAGGAGCCATTGGCGTAGCTATGGGAAGACCGAATCTTCCGGCTTCAGTGGCTGCATCTATTATGACATTTGGCGGAGTCCATGGTCCAGGTGCTGCACACGGATATATGCTGAACAAGTATATTGAACGGGCACAGAGGGAAGGGAAGACTCTTAAGGAGATGGCAAAGATACTGGTGGATGAATACCTTGATAATGGCACACCGGTAATGGGAATGGGTCAGCCCCAGCATATTGACAGTGATCCGAGGGCCGAACCTATTCACCTGAAACAGGAAGAGTTGAAAGTAGATGGAGTATATCTCGAATTTCAACGGGCTCTTGAAGAATATTTCCATGAGCGCAGAAGAAAAGAAGGCAAGTCATACGTAGGAGTTAATGTAGTGGGTTCAGGAAATACTGCCCTGTGCGACATAGGATTTGCCCCCAATGCCGCCTGGTGTATTGGGAGTGTATGCCGGGGCTTCAGTTGTTCTGCTCACGCTTTGTTTAATATGAAGAAAGGGCGTGCCTGGGGTGCATCACGACAGGAACCCATGGTGCAGATCATTGACCTCAGCATGATCAAATATATCGGTCCTCCCGACAGGAAAGTGCCGAAACAGGAAGAAAGACAAGAATATGCAAGAAAACAAAAAGAAACAGGAGAATATAAACAATGGGTGATTTAAAAAACAAAACAGGAATAGGCAATCTGGATAGTCCAAAATTGCCTTACGATTACAGTCAGAGGGAATATGGAACTGTTCCTCTTGATACGACAAAAAGAGCCCCTTTCCAGTGGGTGTCGGAAGTAGCTTATAAAAATGTTCACCGCATCGTGGCCAGGGGGTATGATACCACTGAGCTCATGGAAGAAGGATATGGTGTGGTGGATGTATTGTTTGTGGATTTCCAGTCAAGGATTCCCCTGATTGAAGAAGCAAAGATGCTGAATTATGTGATGATCCTTGCCCTGGAGGATGGATTGTCCATGCCTGCAGTAATGGCCAGAATAACAGCACAGTCAAAAACATTCTTAACCCAGGCTTGTGGTGCATCTGTCCTCGCTTTCGGACATGCTTATGGTGCATATTCTGCATTCGGGAACAGACTGGAAGAATATCTCAAGCGTGGAAAAGAACAGGGTAAGTCATTGGAGCAGATCGCTGTGCAACTTGTGCAGGAAAATATTGCAGATGAAGCATTGGGTGTGTCCGGACTTATGTTAAAAGATCCTGCTGCACAAAGAATGCTTGCCCGTGCAGAGAAACTCGGTGTGGCAGGGGAATATATCGCTTTTACAAAAGAAATTGTTAAAGCAGCACAACAGTTGAGCAAGGAGCCTGTTGACCTCGACATGCTGGGAGCTACAGGAGCTACTATGATGGACCTTGGGTTTACTCCCGAGGCTACCTGGGCAATCATGGCCTGTACACGCGCACTGGGTGTTGGAGCACATTATATCGAAGAGATAGAAAGGGAAGGTTATACCAGAACCGGACAAAACCTGACCCCGAAAGAAGATTATGACGGTCCGGATGACAGGCCTGTTCCCTCCCTGAAAGAACGCGCAAAGAATGCAAAATCAGCGCAGACAAAAACCCCCGATGAATGGAAAAAAGCCTTTGATGAAAAGAAAAAAATATTCGGAAGCGGATTTTCCATCGTAGAAGAAATTGAAGACCCCAGCAAAAAGACGGGGATCAAGAAGGTGGGAAGGTAGCAGGGACGAATGGCTGTGCGTTGGGATGAGGATGAGTAATTGAGTATTTGAGTAATTGAGTATTTGAGTAATTGAGTATTTGAGTAATTGAGTATTTGAGTAA
>CAYVTV010000224.1:0-6876 GCA_964454295.1 uncultured Bacteroidaceae bacterium | reverse complement strand
TTCAGTACCGGATTTAATGGAGTAACCAGGCTGGTTCCTGTTTCGCCCAAAGCCGATTTTGAATATACAGATGCCTGCCTTCCCCAGGGCACAGTCTTTACCAATACTTCAACAGATGCAGATAATCTTACCAAATACAACTGGGATATCAATAATGACGGTACTGTGGATTATACAACGAAAGATATCACTCATGTTTTTCCGGATGAGGGAATGTATCAGGTCAAACTCACTGCCTGCAACGATAATCTTTGTTCAGAAACAGTAAAAACAGTTGCAGTTTTTAAGGCTCCTGAAGTAAAACTGAATCACTCCGGGGAAATGAGTCTTTGTGAGAACAGTGTTTTAGCCCTTGAAGTTCAGATTGTTCATTCCTCTTCCTCTTATCAGTCATATTTATGGAATACCGGTGCAGCTACAAAAACGATATATGTTTCAGAAGACGGAACATACCATGCTGAGGTGTCTGAAGCACATTGCAAGGGATATACTGACACCCTCACTCTCAACATTACCAGACCCTACACAGAAGCCTCTGTCTGCATGGTTACCGTGGATCCAGAAGAAAAGAAAAATATGATAGTCTGGGATGATGTACCCGGCCAGGGTATCGCTTCCTATAATGTGTATAAGTTATACGGCAACAATTATGTTCCTGTGGGAAACGTAGCTTACGGTGATCGTCCCCTGTGGGTGGATTACACATCAACACCAGATGCCGTTGCAGCCAGGTATGCTATTTCGGTTATTGATACCTGCGGGAATGAATCGCCAAAGAGCAAGTATCACCAGACAATATTCCTGGGCGCTTCTTTGGGAGTACAGCCAAATACAGTGGTATTGAACTGGACCAGGTACATAGATGAGAGTGAAGAATGGGATTATGAGTATTTCTATATTTTCAGGGGAACAGCACCTGGTGAAATGGTTCTGCATGATTCGGTTTCTTCAGCATTTACCGAATGGAACGACATGGATGCACAGGGAAGTATTTATTACCAGGTTGCGGTGATGAAAGATGCTCCCTGTTATGCCGCCAAACCAGGCAAAAAGGCTGGAGCCGGTCCGTTTGTACATTCCTTCTCTAACCTTGAGGATAACCAGAGAGCTATCGGTATTGAGAAATATGCTGTTGCTGAGGTAAAAATTTATCCGAACCCTGCTACAGCCTTTGCAAGAATTACCTGGGAAAATCCTGAAAGAGAAGCTTTTATTCTTACCGTTTATGATATCAGCGGGAAAGTGATAAAACAAACCGGCACCCTTCATGAGGGTGAATATGTGCTGGAATGCACTGACATACAGGCAGGTTATTATATTGTTGAGTTACGGGGGAATAAGGTGATGAGGACAAAGCTGGTGGTAAATTAATACAATTACTCCTGGCTATTACATTGCCGCCCTTCCGGGTTAGGGGGAGACGTATAGGAATTGGAGATGCGGTGAAATGGGAGAGACGCGTTTTAACGCTTCTCTACAGTGTATCATCTTTTCCTTTTTCGCTCGTCCCATTCGCCACCCACCCGGTGCAAGGACGCACAGCCGTGCGTCCCTACTTAACCACGTAACCACGCAACCACTTGATCCCGTGATCCCGTGATCCCGTGATCCCTTTTTTAATTATTTCTCCATCGCATATATCTCATCCAGCACTCCCTTGTACTTATCTTGCAGTATTCTCCTCTTCAGCTTGAGTGTAGGTGAAAGTTCCCCTGTAACCGGACTCCATTCATCAGCCACAAGACGGAAACGTTTGATATTTTCATGGGCGCTTAATCCCTGGTTGATCTCATTCACCTCTTTCTGGTAACGGGCATTAACTTCGGGGAGGCTGATAAGTTCTTCATTGTCCCTGAATTTTATGCCATGCAGTCCTGCCCAGTTATGCAGGAACTCAAAATTAGGTGAGATAAGTGCACTGGCAAATTTCTGGTTCTCGCCCACTACCATAAGGTTCTCAATGAAGAAAGATTCTTTCAGCTTGTTTTCTATAACCTGGGGTGCAATGTATTTACCGCTCGAAAGTTTGAACATCTCTTTCTTCCGGTCAGTGATCTTTAAAAATCTATTATCAATCATTATCCCTATATCTCCTGTATGGAACCAGCCTTCTTCATCAATAGCTTCTGAAGTAAGTCCGGGTTCCTTATAATAACCAAGCATGATATTCGGACCCCTGGCAAGGATTTCTCCATCTTCTGCAATTTTTACTTCAACACTCTCAATTACTGCGCCTACCGTTCCAAACATAACATCACGTGTCAGCGGATTGTTAACGGCTATTACAGGTGAAGTTTCAGTAAGGCCGTAACCTTCCATTACCTTTATTCCTGCAGCCCAGAAAATATGAGCCAGCCTTGGCTGCAGAGCTGCCCCTCCGGATACTATGTATATAATTTCACCACCCAGGGCTGCACGCCATTTCTTGAATATCAGTGCATCGGCAATCTTTAACCTTATCCTGTAATAAAGGCTGTTGCCCTCGTATTTATACTTGAAACCCAGGTTAACCGCCCAGAAAAACAACTGTTTTTTAATATAGGGGAGGTCTTTACCCTTGCCAATGATCTTGTCATACACACGCTCAAGCAGTCTGGGAACAGAATTGAAAATATGAGGCTTGACTTCATTCACATTCTGAACGATGGTTCCCATATTTTCAGCAAAATAGATGCTCAATCCCTTATACTGGAAATTGTAGTTAACCATTCTTTCGTAAACATGACTTAATGGGAGGAAGGAAAGAACCCTGTGCTGGTGTTCGAGCTCATGACATTTGGATGTGGCAATAAAGTTAGTTACCAGGTTCTTATGACTTAACATAACTCCTTTCGGGAACCCGGTGGTTCCTGAAGTATACAGAATGCTAACCATCTCTTCCGGCTTTATGGATGATTTGACATTCTCCAGTTCATCCTTATATTTACCGGCATTTGCCTTGCCCAGTTCTACAATTTCTTTCCAGCTTTTTGCAGTTTCAACATCATCATAAGTGTAAACCTCAGAAATTGAAGGGGCAGCTTCGGCAATAGGTTTTATCTTCGAATATAATCCTTTGTCGGATACAAAGACAAGTTTTGGTTCGGCATGGTTCAGTATGTATTCATATTCTTCTTTGCTGATAGTAGGGTATATCGGCACATGAACTATTCCGGCCTGGCTTGCAGCCAGATCCAGAAAGCACCATTCAGGACGGTTGTTGGCAATATTGGCTACTTTATCACCCTTTTTCAGGCCTAAAGCCATTAGTCCGTAACTTATCCAGTTGCAGTAATTTATATAGTCCGGTGAGGAATATTTTACCCACTCACCATTTACTTTACAGGCAAGTGCATCATCTTTATGGGAATACAATTCTTTGTACCTCTCTAAAAGATCAAAAGTTCTGGTTACTTCCATAGAGTTGTTTTTAAAAGGTTTAAGTGGCTAAATATACAAATATTTTATACGGATTTATCGACTGAAAAATGAAGATTATGCTGTAGTCATCTGAAAAATATTATATATCAATGTAAATCAATATTATACGATTATCATGTATTTGAAATGTTTTCGAATATTTTTTCCAGTGAAGAATATAAGCGGTAATAAACATAAATAAATAAGTGCAATGTTTTTATGACTGTTTTTACTCAACTTTATTTTCCCTGCTAAAGCAGCAAATTGTTCCCTTCACCGACGCTGTCCGGCTGAAAAACACCGTACAGGTCTTACCATCCGTAACATTAATGAATGTGATCTAAATTCTGGTAATACTTACCTATTTGTAAAACCTGGCTTTGCCACCTGTCATCTGAAGCTGTTGCGAAAGATGAGCGTTGAAAAGGGACAACCCTGTATCGTCCTAAAAAAAGTTTACAAATTTCTGGTTAATACTATTTGCTTTGCTGAAGCTACGCGAAAGCGAGGCAGGGTTTTCTTGCAAAGACGCACAGCCGTGCGTCTCTACTTCTGAAATACTCATATACTCAATCACCTCCCCCCATCCTCTTTTTCAAATACCCCTCCGCCTTTCTCAACGCTGCATCCAGTCCGGTGGGATTCTTCCCCCCGGCAGTGGCATAAAATGGCTGGCCACCTCCACCGCCCTGTATCTCTTTTGAAATATCCCTGATAATTTCTACTGCATTGAGATTCATTGTTTTGATCAGCTCATCGGAGATCATTACGCTCAGGCTTGCCTTGCCATCAGTTTCACTGCCTAAAACAAGGAAGAGATTTTTTACCTCTCCCTTCAAACGGTATGACAGGCTTTTCATCTCATCCGGATGCATATTCTCCAGCCTGGAAATAATGTAGTTTATATCGTTGTACGTCTTTAGTCCGGACTTTAAGGTATTACTGATATTGCCAAGTTTCTCCTTCATCAGGTTTTCGATCTGACTGGTGAGGCTGGCGTTATCCTGCAATATCTTTTCCACTGCGGCAACAGGTTCCAGTTTCATGGGAATGATCTGACGGATATTTTTTATAGTGTCATCCAGGTTAAAAACATGTTCTGCGCACTTTATGCCACTTATGGCTTCTATTCTTCTGATCCCCGAAGCAATGGCGCTTTCCTTCGTGATCATAAAAAAACCGATCTGGCCGGTAGCTCTTACATGAGTGCCTCCGCACAATTCTATCGAATCTCCAAATCGGATAACCCTTACCGAGTCCCCGTATTTCTCTCCGAAGAGAGCTATGGCTCCCATTTTTTTTGCTTCCTCGATGGGAATGGACCGCAGGTCTTCAACCGGAATATTCTGGCGTATGAGGTCGTTTACTGTTTTTTCAATTTCTCTCAGTTCTTCATCACTAACCTTTTGAAAATGGCTGAAATCAAATCTCAGGTAATCGGGATGCACGAGTGAGCCTTTTTGTTCCACATGTTTACCCAGCACCTTTCTTAAAGCGAAATGCAAAAGATGTGTGGAAGTGTGATTATTTGCAGTGTTGATTCGTGTGCCGCCATCAACAACAGCACGAAAAGGTGATGAGATATTTTCAGGGATCTTATTAACTATATGCAAGCTAAGATTATTTTCCTTACTAGTGTCAATGATCCTGATTTTACCGGATGAATTTTCAATGTATCCGCTATCACCCACCTGTCCGCCGCTTTCAGCATAAAAAGGAGTTTTATTGAAAACAAGCTGCCAGGATTCTTTTCCTTTGTGATTGATTTTCCGGTAACGGGTTATCCGTATGGTATCCTCCAGCCTGTCGTAACCGGTAAATTCTTCAGTAGTATCTTCCACAAATACCTGCCAGTCGCCGGTATCCTTCATTGCATCTGTCTGCGAACGCTTACGCTGTGCTTCCATTTCACCGTTAAACTCTTCGTGATTAACAGACAGGTCATTCTCCCTGAGTATAAGTTCTGTAAGGTCAAGTGGGAATCCATATGTGTCATACAGGATAAAAGCATCCTTTCCGCTTATACAATTTTTTCCCGAAGCTTTAGCTTTATGGATGTATTGGTCGAGTAAACGGGTGCCTGTTTCCAGCGTTCGCAGGAATGATATTTCTTCTTCACGGATGACATTTACAATGAGTTCTTTCTGTGTGATAATCTCGGGGTAACTTCCCCCCATATTTTTTATCAGGACATCAACTATTTCATGCATAAACGGTTCGTTCATATTCAGATATGTAAAGCCATATCTGACAGCTCTCCTGAGGATACGGCGGATAACATATCCGGCTCCTGTATTGGATGGAACCTGACCATCGGCGATGGAGAAAGATATGGCACGGAGATGATCTGCTATCACCCTCATCGCGATATCTTTTTCCGTATTCTTTCCATAAGCAGATCCTGTTACCTCAGATAACCTGAGGATCACAGGCTGAAAGATGTCGGTATCATAATTGGATTTCTTCTTCTGTATTACCCTGCAAAGTCTTTCAAATCCCATTCCGGTATCAACATGTCGTTGAGGCAGTGGTTCCAGTGTACCGTCACTTTTCCTGTTGAATTGAATAAAAACAAGGTTCCATATCTCAATAACTTCGGGATTATCCTGATTTACAAGATTATGACCGGGAATTTTATTTCTTTCAGACTCTTCACGCAAGTCAATATGAATTTCAGAACAGGGGCCGCATGGTCCTGTAAATCCCATTTCCCAGAAATTATCTTTCTTGCTTCCGTTTAAAATTCTGTCTGCAGGAAGGTGCGACCTCCAGTATTCAAAAGATTCCGTATCCTTTTCGAGGTTTTCATCCCTGCTTCCTTCAAAAACGGTTGCATACAATTTGTTTTTATCGATTTTTAAAACACCGGTCAGGTATTCCCATGCCCAGTCAATGGCTTCTTTCTTGAAATAATCTCCGAACGACCAGTTGCCTAACATTTCAAACATGGTATGATGATAGGTGTCATGCCCCACCTCTTCAAGATCATTATGTTTTCCTGATACCCTAAGGCATTTTTGTGAATTTGCTATCCTTTTTGTTTCTGCTTTTGAAGTTCCGAGAAATATATCCTTAAACTGGTTCATACCTGCATTGGTAAACATCAACGTCGGATCATTCTTCATAACCATTGGGGCAGAAGGATAAATAACATGATTTTTTCCCCTGAAAAAATCTAAAAATGAGTTCCTTAACTCGATTGCTGTCATGTTGTAAATGTCTTTTTCTTTAGTTAAAAAAGCAAAAAAATGTAACCTTTTATATCTAATTTCAGTATTAAAGTGATAAATTGATATGCCAAAGAACTTGTAAAATTAATTTTTTTACTTTACATTTGGCTTTTACTGAGTTGAAAATATCGCTAACCCTTGAAGCTCAATATGTTTAAGAAGAGGTATTATTTAAATCCCGAAACATTACGTTTTGAGAGAGTATCTCATCCTTTCTGTAAGAAGATTCGTTTCACTTCCGCAGTGG
>CAYVTV010000223.1:2224-6886 GCA_964454295.1 uncultured Bacteroidaceae bacterium | reverse complement strand
TATTTTTGTGCCATATGGCACAAAAATAGGGGCAACAATTAAATAGCCAGGGGTGGCAACCCCTGGAAAAATGACGGAATGAGAATCTGCCGAACAGTAAAAACCATTATGGGATTTTCATGAATTTGTGGGCTTGCAGGGAAATACTCCATTCAGGGTGTTGTTTGATAAATTCAACAATTACCGGGGTAATGGTTTTGTGAACACTCCATTCCGGCTGCAAAAAAAGATGACAGTCTTCCCGTACCAGGGATGCATTTTCAACTGCCCGGTCAAAGTCGTCCTGATCAGCGATGATCACCTTCAACTCATCAGCGAGAGGGTATAATTCAGGTAGAGGGGGAGCCTGTTTTTTAGGTGAAAGACAAATCCAGTCCCAGTTACCTGAAAGAGGATACGCACCTGAGGTTTCAAGGAATGTTTCAAATCCGTTACTTTTTAACAGATCACATAGGTAACTCATATCCCACATCAAAGGTTCACCCCCTGTTATCACTGCGGCCCGCCCGGGATATTTCAGGGCGTTTTCAATAATGGATTCAATTTCTTTTTCAGGAAAAACGGAAGGATCCCAGGTAAAAGCCGAATCACACCATCTGCAACCAATATCGCATCCGCCAATTCTTACAAAGTAAGCGGCCTTCCCCGTATGGAATCCTTCTCCCTGGAGGGAATAAAACTCTTCAACAACAGGTAGTTTTAACGAACCTGTATTTGATACTCCTTTGATCATGGCAAGGTAAAATTAAAACTTTCAGACGAGAAAATAAGATGTAGCGATAAAATGGTTTTAATAATTGCTAATTCTTAAATGTTCAATAATATCATCGTTCAGTGGCCAATAAAATGTTATAAGCCCCCTCTTCTGGTTAATTAATCTGAAAATCCATAAAGGTCCATGAATTTCCGGAAGAAGGCAGTGTTATCCAGAATGCCTGAAAATTGTTCTGCTCCGGGGCCATAAGAAAAAACGGGAACCATTCCTGCAGTATGCTCCTTAGAAGAGAATGCAGGTATTACCTCTCTTTTTTCAATACTGCCGTCAATAATAGTCATCCCCCCTGTTTCATGATCGGAAGTTACGACCACAAGTGTATTTCCGTCTATCTTAGCAAAATCCAATGCAACACCCACTGCCTGATCAAAATCCAGTACTTCATCCATAATATATTCCAGGTCATTATTATGTCCTCCAAAATCAATCTGAGAACCTTCAACCATAAGAAAAAAACCCTTTTTGTTTTCCGACAATATGTCTAAAGCCATAGCCGTACCTTCAGACAGCATGTTCCCTCTGCCATCGGAAATTTTCGGTGCATGTTCGGGATAAAGAGCTGCAAAAAGCCTTCCCTTATCAAAGGATTCAAGTTGTTCAGGCCTGGTAATAACGGTATAACCCCTGATTATCAGAGAGTCGAGCAAATTAAGACTATCCTTCCTGTTGACGAAATGATCATACCCCCCTCCAATGGCTACATCAATTCCTGAATCAAGAAAATCGACGGCTATTTCTTCATATAAATATCTGTAATGCCGATGAGCATAAAAGGCAGCAGGAGTGGAATGAGTGAGGCTGGAGGTAACAACAATACCGGTGGAGAGACCGTTCTCTCCGGCAATCTGTAATATTGATCTGAATTTATTCCCTTCCGGGTCCTGCCCGATAATAGATTTGTTTGTTTTTTTACCTGATGCCAGTGCAGTACCACCAGCTGCAGAGTCAGTTATATATTTATCCAGACTATATGTTTTCTGAAAACCTGCATATGGAAATTTTTCCATATTGAGGGTATACTCTGCCCTTGTCATGGCGGCATAGAGATGGACATCTCCCATCCCATCACCAATCAGAAAGATAATGTTTTTTACCTGAGTGGGCTTATTGTGTTTTTGACAACAGTTATTAAGGGGAGCAGTAGCAATGAATAAAAACAGGAGGAGGGAACTGGAAAAACTTTTCATGATTTTGACACTCTATTTTTTAAGTATGTTTTTTTACTAACAAAGAAAAGATATTATTCTTTATTTATATCTCTACCTACAATTATCACACATTAATAACTACTTCCGGCAAAATACCTGTCAGAGTCGCAACCAAACCTTAACCAGAGCTATGACTATCAAAAACTGCCAGCGTTGAACCATGAAAAACCTTCGCTGTCATCTTTACTTTAAATACCATTAAATGACGGGATGCCGATTGCAGTCTGGAAGGCAGTTATTCAGAAAGTTTTTATTTCTTCCTAAACAACATTAAAATCAACCAGCCCAGAATCCTGAAAAACAAAACCACAAAATAAAAGAAGAATGTAAGAATTATTACTATATGAAGTTGAGTGAATAATTCCTTAAAAGGTGATTTATATATTATGAGGGCTGCTATATTAAAAATAAACGCTCCGATAAAGCAGGCAAGCAGTAAATAAAGTTCACGCTTTTTTTGTTGAACTGTGATTATAGTATCTTTCATTTTTATATGTTTATTCAGGTTATTAAATGAAGATTTACATTACAAGGTCTTTTGGCCAGTAAACGATCTCATTTTTCATTATCGCTTCGAACCCCATGAGGGTGGCAATAGTGGAGTAGTAACCCTGCCTGGTAATTTCACTGTCGACCCTGTTATTTCTTACGTCAGCAACAAATGCTTCCATCTGCATTTTAGTTCCGTCATCTTCGAGTACCCTGTCAATAATATACTGACCTTTCATATTCAAGGCGGTTTCTGGCACCCAGCTGGCTCCCCCGATAGGGATCACATCGAAAACTTTATGTTCAATATGATTGATGAGCTGTAGAATCCCTGGTGCCGGAGGTGGAAACTCTTCCCACATTTTTCCTGATTCAAGTTCCATGGTACCTTTGGGACCCTGAACCTGAACTTCAAGACCATAATGTTTGTTACTGATCAATGAATCGTACACGAGATGTGAGTCGTTCGGGTATTTATACACAAGGTTCACATTATCATAAACCTCTCTTCCATCTTTCCAGTAATTGATACTGCCACTTCCCCATACATATTCCGGATGCTGGTTATAAATCTGGTTAGCCACCTGAATATGGTGAGATGCAAGTTCGGTCATTAACCCGCATGAGTATTCATGATACATACGCCAGTTTATTTTTCTTTCGAGGTCGGGTGAGGGAACATCTCTCCGCCAGTCGTTATTACGGTGCCAGAAGGCGCGTATTTGTGTAACAGGTCCTATTTTACCCTCACTGATCATTTTATAGGCCTGCTGGTACTTAATATTAAAGATCCTTTGATGTCCTATATAAAATATCTTACCTGTTTCAAGATGAGTCTTAACCATCTCATTGCAATCTTCATATGTTTTAGCCATGCTTTTTTCGCAAAACACGTGAATACCGGCTTTGAGCGCGTCGATAGTTATATGGGCATGCTGGTGCAGCGGGGTTGCAATAACCACTGCGTCAGGTTTTTCCTTCTCCAGCATGACCCTGTAGTCGGCATATGGTTTTGCCTGTGGTCCAACAGCTGACTGAGCTTTCTGAAGGTTTGGCTCATAATTATCACAAATACAACAAATATCAAGGTTTGGAATATCTTTAAGAAACAGGTGAAGATACATTCCCCGGGAACCGGTCCCGATTATTCCAAGCCTTACAACCTTCCCTGTTTCCTGCGCGCTGACGGATTTGAGCCATGGCATGGATCCGGCTACCATGGAAGCGCCGGCAAGAATTGAAAAAGTCTTAATAAAATCTTTTCTATCGATTGCTCCGTTCATCATTTAATGGTTTTTTTGAATAAACTATTTCAGGTATAAAATTATTGTTATTGTATTCATAAACTACAGCAGAACATTCCGGAAACCCTTCCATAATCGCATCCCTGGTTTTATCGGGAGACACGATCAAGGCTGTTGACAGAACTTCGGTTGTTACACCTTCTTTTCCTGTCACAGCTGAGTGTAAAAACCGCGTAACAGGTTCCCCTGTCAGGGGATTTATAATATGCCCGGTACCGTATTTCTTTAAATTTTGAGGGGTTATTCCCGAAACAGATAAAAACTCATCTCTCATGTTAAAACTAAATATATACTCCTCTTCCTTAAAAATATTTCTGATCCCTGTTTTCCATGAATCACCATAGGGGTGACTTCCACAGGCCAGAACAGAACTTTCGCCAAAACTAATAAAAAATGAGGGGAATACTGATCTATTCATAACATTTTTTATCCTGTCGAGTGCAAAACCCTTACCAAATCCGCCACTGTCAATAAAAACATGTTCCGACGAAAATGAAACTGTTGATACGTCACTGTTGAGATCAATAAAATGCACCCCTGTCGATGATACCATCTCAAGCAGTTTCTCCTTATCATCTGCCAGTGCCGGATTTTCCTTTAAAGACCTAAGGAACGTTCCAAGGGTAAAATTAAAATACCCCATGGTTTTCCCTGAAAGCACGATAAGTTCTTTCAATAGATTGAGGATTTCTGAATCTGTAGTTACCGGTTCGGAAAAAGCTGATTTGTTTATCTTTGAAAATTCACTCTCCGGAATATAAATGCTGATTTTTTCTTCAATCCGGTTCAGCTCATTTTGGAGTAGAAGGGAAATGCTGTCCGCAGATTCATCATCACAATCAGGGAGAATGATGTCTATGCGTGTTCCCATAGAAAAGAAATTCCG
>CAYVTV010000223.1:0-2214 GCA_964454295.1 uncultured Bacteroidaceae bacterium | reverse complement strand
ATTTTTCCAAAAGACAAAGATAATGAATATGCCGGGGTATCATAAAATAATCCTTTGTATACCTTCGTGTGTACTTTGTGTCCTTTGTGGTTTAAAACGTCTGATAATCAACCACAAAGGACACAAAGGGGTCTCACGAAGGTACACAAAGGAATAAATTGTAATTTTGTTTTGTTAATAAATACCAAATAATTCTCAGGATAATTATAGTACTTAATCATTTCATCAATATGAATCCCATAACAATAGCTTTAGCTTCCTTCGGTATGTCGGGCAGGGTTTTTCATGGCCCGTTAATTAGTGCGAATGAAAATTTCAGATTAGTAAAAATTCTCGAAAGAAGCCGGAATGAATCTGCAGAAAAATATCCTGATGCAGAGGTAGTAAGACATTTTCATGAGTTATGTGAGGATGACAGGATTGAGCTTATTGTGATCAACACACCCGATAATACCCATTACGATCTTACCCGGGAAGCTCTTGCTTCAGGAAAACACGTGGTGGTAGAAAAGCCTTTTGCTTTAAAATACAGGCAGGCTGCGGAACTGGTTGAAACAGCAGAAAAGAAAGGACTAATGCTCAGCGTATTTCATAACCGGCGATGGGATGGAGATTTTCTTACCATCAGGAAAATCATTTCGGAACGTCTTCTGGGAAGGCTTGTGGAGTATGAATCTCATTTTGACCGGTACCGCAATTATATTCAGGAAGGCACCTGGAAAGAGAATCCTGAAAGCGGAACAGGAACACTTTATAACCTGGGGTCCCACATGATTGATCAGGCTCTTGTTTTATTTGGCAAACCAGAGTCGGTGTATGCTGATATCCGGTATTTCAGGACAGGTACCAGGGTGGATGATAGTTTTGAAGTATGGCTAAGATACCCGGATATTAAAGTAAGTGTTTGTGGGGGATACATGGTCAGGGAACAGGGACCGCGGTATACATTGCATGGTACGGAAGGTTCATTTTTAAAGTGGGGCATTGATCCCCAGGAAGAAGCGTTAAAGCAGGGGAAGATACCTGTCGGCCAGAACTGGGGAAAAGAAGATGAGAAAAATTGGGGGCTGCTTCACACGGATATTGATGGGAAAATATTCAGGGGAAAATACAGAACACTTGCAGGTAATTATACTGCCTATTACAATAATATTTTTGATGTACTGCGAAATGGAGCAAAGCCTGCAGTAAGCGGAGAAGAGGCAGCACTGGTAATAAAGGTGATAGAAGCAGCTTATAAAAGTTGCAGGACAGCCAGGGCAATAAAAATCTAAAAAACAGGGGCTGTCTCATAAGTCAAAGAATGTTTAACCACGAAGGACACAACTTGTACGCTGAAGCTTTAGCGTAAGTGTAAAGGACAACACTAAGGACGCAAAGTATTGTATATCTGGCATGTAAGCTTTGTGTACTTTGTGTTATCCTTAGTGTCCTTTGTGGTTATAACATTTATGAGACAGTCCCTAATACCGGAACACCTTATCTCCGGCCATTACTTCCTGTTTAACAGGATCGAAGGTAGTTTTAAGTCCGGTATGAAGTGCTGCCGTTACCATGATATTTGCGATGGAGTGGTTATATCCTGCTTCCACAGGGGCATTTGGAGTCTTCCTGCTCCGGACGCTATCCATCCAGTTTTTCATATGGGCATTTGTCAGGGGATCACTACCGGTGTCGGCACTGGCTTCCACTTTTATATCAGGTAATTTATAATCCTCCAGCAGGAAGGGTTGTTTGTTCATTGCTGAAGCATGTCTTTCTTCAAGTCCTCCCTCGCTGGTAACCTGGTTGAGGTCAAGGTCCAGCTTTCCTCCATTGGAGAAATACCATTCTTTGGTCCCTCCTGCTGAGTTATGCATTCTGGAGTGATAGAGTACCTGGAATCCGGCTGTTTCATCATCTTTTGGGCCATAATCAAAAACAGCGGTCATGGTATCATGATTTATGCGGCCATCATTCCACATGTATATGCCTCCGTTGGCAGCTACGGCTCTTGGGTAATCGAATCCTGAGAACCAGTGTACGGTATCGATCTGATGAGCCATCCATTGTCCCGGAATACCTGATGAATAGGGCCAGAATAACCTGTATTCGAGATATTTTCTGGGATCCCATTTTTCAAACGGGCGGTTCATGAGGTAACGCTTCCAGTCTGTGTCGGATTCCCTGATAGAATTTACCAGCTGAGGCCTTCTCCATCTTCCGGGTTGATTA
>CAYVTV010000222.1:0-6918 GCA_964454295.1 uncultured Bacteroidaceae bacterium | reverse complement strand
AGAGACGCACGGCTGTGCGTCTTTGCAAGAAAACCCCGGCGGGGTTGCAATATAAGTGTGCCGGGCATGTAATAAATCTAAAGGGTACGGGATAATACCCAAGTCCCCAAGAGAGCCGTAATGACCGGAATCTCATAGTTGAAGGCAAGGGTGTCCCGGGTGACCGGGGATCTGAAGGAAGCTGAAGACAAAAATCTGCTGTAACGAACAGGAACCGGATAAAAGGCCTGTCTTTCTGGGTAACTGACCTTTGGATCAGGACGCCCAATAGTCATTCGGAAGAAGGAGGGGTAAATCTGGTGCAGCAGGTGGAAAGATTTATTACTTACCCCGGGAGGCCTTTACGAGTTTCGGGTAACCGGATAGGATGCCGGGTAACCGGTGGACGACAGACGTAAAGGAGTCAGCAGCGGGCATAGTACCGTTAGATAATCGATGGGAAGGCCTAAATTTATTAACAAAGGTAAGCATCGAAAATGCGTAAAAGCGGGAAGAGACAGAAAAACGAAGCGGCACGTCAGCTGGAATTATTCAGTTGGCGGGGTGGAGAACTGACACCTGCACCTGGCGGCGGAACCGTGACGGGGAAGGTGAACAGAGTTGAACTGCTTTCGGTATTGGAGAGACAGCGAGCCTTAACCGAAAATGTACTAGAAAGGGTAGTAGATTATGGGAACTTAATGAGATCATTCAGACAGGTATCAGAGAACGGCGGCAGTGGTGGGATAGACAGGATGGATACGAAGGGACTTCAACAATGGTTGGGAAGTCACATCAACGAATTGCGGGAACAGCTACTCACGGGGCAATATGAGGTGAGTGCAGTCCGCAAGGTTGAAATTCCGAAGCCCAATGGCGGCATCCGGATATTGGGCATTCCAACGGTGAAAGACCGACTAGTCCAACAAGCTATACACCAGGAATTGATTCGATGGTACGAGCCAGTGTTCAGTGACAACAGCTATGGGTTCAGACCGGGAAGGAGTGCGCATCAGGCAATTGAGCAATCCTCGGAATATGTCCGGGGAGGCAAGGAATGGGTTGTGGACATAGACCTGGAGAATTTTTTCGACAGGATCAATCACGACCGGCTGATGCAGAGGCTTAGTAAAGGCATAGGAGACAAGAGACTTCTAAGGTTGATCAGGTCGTTTCTGGAAGTGGGGATGATGGAAGGGGGTCTGACAGAACAGCGGATTGCTGGCACTCCACAGGGATGTCCTTTATCGCCTTTGTTATCGAACATCGTGTTAGACGAACTGGATAAGGAGTTGGAGCGGAGAGGACACAACTTCTGTCGGTATGCGGACGACTGTAACATTTATGTCAGTAGCCGTAAGGCGGGAGAGCGGGTATTAGCTTCAATTACGGAGTATTTAGAAAAGAAGATGAAATTGAAGGTGAACCGCGAGAAAAGTGGGGTCAGACATTGCTCGGAGACTACGTTTCTGGGGTATACGATTCTAAAGGATGGGGGTATAAGGGTCGCAGACAAATCCCTACATCGGCTGAAAGACAGGATTCGTGAGATTGCCCGCAGAAACCGCGGAGTTAGTTTCGAACAGGTCATCCGTGAATTAAACCTTGTCATAAGGGGCTGGACGAATTATTTCAGGTTAGCAAATAAGTGGCTTTCCGACTTCAATAGCCTCGATGAATGGATACGCAGGAAATTAAGATGCTACCGGCTGAAACAATGTGGACGGCGGTATTCTATTTTTAAATTCCTGAGGGGGTTTGATGTTCCTGTCTCCACCAGTTGGAACGTTGTTATGTATTCCCAAGGGTGGTGGAACATGTCTAAGAAAATGGCTGTGGGTCATGCTATGAATAAGCTATGGTTCTCCCAGTTAGGGTTACTATCTTTATTTTTAATCATGAAGGTGTAAAAGTTAATAGAAACCGCCATGGTACGTGGGGCGTATGCCTGGTGGTGTGGGGGGACAGCGGCGTAAGCCGCTTCCTACCCGATTAGCCAGGGGTGATAACCCCTGGAAAAATGACGGAATGAAAATCCGCCGAACAGAAACTGGCTCTTAATATCGATTGGTTTATTGAGGCGGAACAGATAAAGCTGATTTAGAAATAATTATTAGAACAAAACGATATAGTATTAACCAAATAAATGTAAACCTTTTTTAGGACGATATAGACGAAGGGGGACGATACACAGTATGAGTGAATGGATCAGGCAATTACAAGGGGTCGACATCCAACTGGATTTTTATTTGTTTTCCCGGGTCTGACAGTTGAAATTCTTTAAGAATGCGCCTCAGGTGTCCTCTGGCTTTAGCAAAAGAGGCTGATTTTTCAATTTTAAGGATAATATTTTTCAGGTAGTATGACTGAATTCTTCCTATAACGGGATCCTGGGGACCCAGAACCCGTTTTCCGAATAGGTTTCGCATATTTTCAGAAAGACTTAATGCAGCATTTTTGACTTTACCATGGTTTTTATGTTTTAACGTAATTTTTATCATTTTTACAAAGGGAGGATAATGAAACGTTTGTCTTTCCACCAGTTGTTCATGCAAAAAACCTTCAGAATCATTGTCTCTTACATAACGGATAATTGGATTTGACGGGTCATATGTCTGAATAATGACCTTCCCCTGTTCATCTCTTCTCCCGGCTCTTCCGCTTACCTGCATCATTAGCTGGAAACTTCTCTCATAAGCCCTGAAGTCGGGATAATTTAACATCTGATCTGCATTAACAATCCCTACCAGTCCCACATTGTCAAAATCAAGTCCTTTTGATATCATCTGAGTTCCGATAAGGATGTTGGTTTTTCCGGTGCTGAAATCGCGCAGTATTTTTTCATAAGCTCTGACTGGACGGGAAGTATCCAGATCAAGTCTTGCTGTTTTTACTCCTTTAACGAGTAGTTCAATTTCATCTTCAATTAATTCTGTACCAAATCCTTTTGTGGTAATTGCTGAACTTCCGCAATCTTCGCAACGTGCCGGGACCATGCAGGAAAAACCGCAATAATGACAGATGAGGTTATCAGTATATTTATGGTAGGTAAGACTCACATCACAGGATTTGCAACGGGGGATCCATGAGCATTCCGTACATTGAAGATATGAGGAATAACCTCTTCTGTTCTGAAAGAGTATCACCTGTTTTCCCCCGGAAATGGTATTACTTATTTCATCAATGAGAAGAGGGGTAAAAACAGATTTCATCTTATTTTTGCGTGCAGTTTCCCTGATGTTGGCGATGATGACCCTGGGGAGTTTTATGTCCCCGAAACGGTTCCTGATCTGAACTATACCGTATTTACCATTTTCGCTGTTAGCCCATGTCTCTAAAGAGGGAGTTGCTGTACCCAGGATGACTTTTGCTTTGTGAAGTTTTGCAAGCATAATGGCGGCATCTCTTGCATGATATCGTGGTGAAGGGTCAAATTGTTTATAGGAATTCTCATGCTCTTCATCAACGATAACAAGCCCGAGATTGTTAAAAGGCAGAAAAATCGAAGACCTGGCTCCGAGAATGATGCTAAACGAATTTCCCGTATCGCTATTCATCCGATTATATACATTTATCCTTTCTGCATCACTGAAGCGGCTGTGATAAATGCCGACATTGTCACCGAATACAGCCCTGAGACGTTCAATAATCTGTGAAGTAAGCGCAATTTCAGGTAACAGGTAAAGGATATGTTTCCCCTTTTGCAGAACAGAAGAGATCAGATGTATATAGATCTCAGTTTTTCCGCTGGAAGTAACGCCATGAAGAAGACAGACATCCTTTTCGTCAAAGGATTTTTGAATTTTATTATAAGCATCATCCTGTTCTCTGGTTAGTATGACAGGGGAGCTCATTGATGCCGTGAGACATTGTTCTGATTTGGGTTTTCGTGTGATTTGAAAAACACCTTTTTTAATAAGTGAGGAGACTGCCTGGGGGGAGGATTGTGTCACGAGAGCTTTATATTTAACCTGAAAATCAATTAGCTTCTCTTCTGCCAGGGTCAGAAATCTTATCAGCAGTTCATGTTGTTTTGGGGCTTTTAACAGTGTATCGAGAAGGACATGTAGATTTTGCGGATTATGAAATGATGGACACAGTGAGATATATTTTTCTTCAGCCGGTTGGGCTGGTTCTCTTATTTTTTCTGATATTTTCACAGCATCCAGATCAGCAAGAACCTTAACATCAGGATACACATTTTTTATCCTGGAGAGGTGTGACAGCTCAGTAAAAGTTAATTTTTCACGGTTCCGGATAATATGTAACAAGAGATCGGTTTTTTTTCTTCCGGTGGTTATTGGATCAGAGTCGGGATTATAGACAATTTCCGGTTCGCTTTCCGGTTTTAATCCGGAAGGGATGGCTGCTTTAAAAATTTCTCCGAGTGAGCACATGTAATAGTCGGAAAGCCAGTCCCAGAAATCAAGCTGGTATTTGTTCACAATGGGTTTGTCATCAGGAAGAGTTTCAATATCCTTATATTCCTGGGATTCTGCAGGATTTTGATGCAGGTTTTTAATGATTCCCGTATAGTATTTTCTTTTACCGAACTGGACTACTGCTCTCATACCTGGCAGTATCTTACCGGCAAACTCTTCCGGGACTCTGTAGGTAAACAGCTGATCGGGAAGAAGAGGCAGGATGATATCGGCGTAAAGCAAAGGGCCTGGGTTATTTACAGAGAAAGGATTTCAGCCATTTCAAGGGCAGAGGGGTCTACGGATTTATGCATTTTGATCACCTTACTGAAGGGAACGTGAACAATTTCCCCGTTTCTCATTCCTATTAATACACTTTTCTGGTCATCCATAAGGGCCTCTACGGCATGGAAGCCCAGTTTACTTGCGGTAACCCTGTCGAATGCAGAGGGTGTGCCTCCACGTTGAATATGGCCGAGGATAGAAACTCTTACATCATATTCCCTGAAATCCTCTTTTACTTTTTCCGCTATAGCCATAGCTCCCCCGTCGTCATCGCCTTCTGCCACAATAATAATATTACTGGATTTTCTTCTTTTAAATCCTTTTTCGAGAAATGATTTAAGGTTAGCAGCCTGATCTTTCACTTCCGGAACGAATATTGCTTCCGCCCCGCAGGCAATTCCGCTGCGAAGAGCAATAAATCCGGCATCTCGTCCCATCACTTCAATAAAGAACAAACGGTTGTGGCTGCTGGCAGTATCCCTTATTTTATCGACAGCTTCCACAACTGTATTTAGCGCTGTGTCATACCCGATAGTATAATCTGTTCCGTAAATATCGTTATCAATAGTGCCGGGAAGGCCAACAAAAGGTATATCAGAATATTCATCGCAAAAAATTCTGGCCCCGGTGAGAGACCCATCACCACCTATCACCACTACTGCATCGACGCCTTCCTTTTTAAGATTTTCGTATGCCAGTTTTCTGCCTTCCGGTGTACGGAATTCTTCGCTTCTTGCCGTTTTCAGGATGGTTCCGCCCTTCTGGAGAATGTCACTCACGTGATATGCTTTCAGTTCTTTAAAATGCCCGTTGATCATTCCATGATACCCATGCCTTATTCCTATTGCTTCCATTTGATGATAGATAGCTGTTCTGGCAACTGCACGAATAGCTGCATTCATACCGGGAGCATCACCTCCGGAGGTTAATATTCCGACTTTTTTAATTTTTGCCATTATCTGTGATTTTAAATAGTAACAAAAGTAAACTATTTGTCGGGAAAAAATCTATTGTTCGCACAATTTTCTGATTTCATCCGCAACCTGCTGTAACTGCCAGTCGGGGGTTGAGGTGGCTCCACAAATCCCCGTGGTTGAGGCTCCGGTGAACCAATCACAATTTATTTCGGAGACGTAGGAGATAAAGTAACATTTATTATTTACCTGTTTGCAAACCTCAAATAAGGATCTTGCATTTGAACTTCTGCTTCCTCCAACGAAAATAATCACATCATATTCCCTTGCAAATTTTTCAAGCCCCGGACGGCGATGGGAAACATGACTACAGATGGTCTTATTAACAACCAGTTCACCATGAAGGTTATTTACCCGTTCCTGTAATACAGAGATAATTTTATCATAATCATGAGTGTTCATAGTTGTCTGGGCATAAAGGATGACTTTTGGCTTTAAAGGGATATTTTCAGCCTCTTCGAGGTTTTTAATTATTGCAGCCCGGCTATTGGTTTGCCCTATCAGTCCAATAACTTCCGGATGCTCCGGTTTCCCATAAATAATCAGTATTTCATTTTCTTTATCTGATTCTGTGAAACCGATTTTTATCTTTTTCTGGAGTTTCTGAACAATAGGACATGTCCCTTCAATAATTTCCAGATTATTCTTTCTGGCGGTTTCATAGGTGGAAGGTGGCTCTCCGTGTGCCCTGATCAGCAGCTTTGTGTTTTTTAACCCGGGCAGATCGTTATGACTTATAAATTTCATTCCCATTTTTTCAAGCCTGCCGACCTCAGCTTCGTTGTGAACGATCTGTTCAAGACACCACACTTCCTCTCCCTTTTGGAGTAGTTCTTCTGCAATTTTAATTACCCTCACTACTCCGTAACAGAAACCTGATTTTTCTTCAATGGTTATTATCATAGTTATTCGGAGATAATGCGCTTTTTATAAATTGTTCTGAACCAGACCAATTGTTCATCGGGGGTCATGAATGAGTTATCAAGGATTATGGCGTCGTCAGCTTTTTTGAGGGGACTGTCTGCGCGTGTTTCATCAATATGATCTCTTTCGCGTATATTTTTTTCAACTTCCTCCATGTTAGCCGGAATTTGTTTTTCCTGTAATTCCCTGAATCTTCTTAATGCGCGGATATGAGGATCTGCAGTCATAAATATTTTTATATCCGCCTCCGGGAACACTACCGTGCCTATATCCCGTCCATCCATTACTATTCCCCTGTTAATTCCCATTTCTCTCTGGAGGCTAACCATTTTCCT
>CAYVTV010000221.1:0-6983 GCA_964454295.1 uncultured Bacteroidaceae bacterium | reverse complement strand
TGTCGATGCCATTAAGCTTAATAAGCCTTACCAACTCCCGGGTAGTGATCACTGCATCGATATCTGAAAGTCCTTTTTGTGTCATTTCTGCTCTTTGCGCTTCCATTTTCATTGCGGTACAGGGCATTATGGAAACAGAATATATATCTCCTGAAGCAAAGTTATATTTTTCAGCTACCCATGTTTTAATAAGAGCTCCGGTAATTTGCTGGGGTGATTTTATTCTGGTAATATTATTCAGCAGGTCAGGCGTGAACTGTTCGGCATATCTTATCCATGAGGGGCAGCATCCGGTAATTAAGGGGATATTTTCACCGGATTCCATTCTGCTCATGAATTCTTCCGTCTGTTCAACAGTCAGCAGGTCTGCACCAAATGATGTTTCAAACACCTTATTGAAACCTATTTTACGGAGTGCTGCATTTATCAGGCCATTAACATCTTTTCCGGGTTTAAGGTTAAATTCATCTGTGATGGAAACTGCGGTGACGGGTGAGTATTGTACAATAACCATTTTTGAAGGGTCATGTAATGAGCTGTCGAGTTCCGCGAATTGCGTTTTTTCTGTCAGGGCTCCGGTAGGACAGAACATGACGCACTGACCGCAGCTGATACAATTGGAGAAATTCAGGGGTTTGTTCATCGAGGGAGAAATGGTAAGCTTACTTCCCCTGTTAATGAAATCGAATGTGGAAACGGACTGTATTTCTTCACATACTCTGACGCACCGCCCGCACAGGATGCACTTGGCAGGGTCCCTTATAATACTCGCACTGGACTTATCTATTTTAAACCTGCTTTTCTTACCCGGTATCCGTCGCTCCCTGACGTTTAGATCTTCTGCCATCTTCTGTAGTTCGCAATTGCCATTTCGTTCACAATACAGGCAATCGTCGGGATGGTTTGACAGCAGGAGTTCGACAATAGTTTTCCTGGCTTTTAACACCCTGGGTGAGTGGGTTTTGATTTTCATTCCTTCGGCAACCATAATGGAACAGGAGGGGAGGAGTGCTTCATTTCCCTCTGCTTCCACTACACACATTCTGCATGCTCCGGTAGGAGTAAAATCCTTCATGTTGCACAGGGTCGGCACCTGGATGCCATTACGCCTGAGAGCAGTCAATATGGTCTCTCCTTTCTTTACAGAAATTATCCGGTTATTTACTTCAATAGAGAACATATTTCAATTATTTATAAAAGACAGCGCTGAATTTACACACATCGTAACACAATCCGCATCCGGTGCATTTCTCTTCCACAATAAAATAGGGATGTCTGGGTGTGCCAAAGATAGCATCAGCAGGGCATTTTTTAGCACACATGGAGCATCCGGTACAAAGCTCAATGTCAATATAGTAGGTTCTTAGTTCGGTGCACACATTGGCACGGCAGTACCTGTCAAAGATATGCTCCTCATACTCTTCCCTGAAATGCTTTAGTGAGCTTAACACAGGGTTAGCTGCAGTTTTACCCAGTCCGCACAGCGAAGTATCTGTCATAACAGATGCAATGCTTTCGAGTTGCATGACGCCTTTAAAGCGTTCGAGAGTGGTATGACTGGTTTCATCTACGGGCTTACGGGTAATGTTTTCCAGTATCTCAGACATGCGCCTTGTGCCTTCCCTGCAAGGTATGCATTTACCGCAACTCTGCTTTTGCATGAAATCCATGAAATACTTTACCATATCGACAATGCAGGTGTCTTCATCCATTACAATTAGCCCGCCGCTGCCCAGCACGGCACCTGCCTCAGAGAGTGATTCATAACCCACGGGTGTGTCAAGATAATCAACAGGGATCATTCTACCTGAAGGCCCTCCCAGATGCAGCGCTTTTAATTTCCTTTCATTTCCGGTACTGCCGGCAATATCATATATTATGGTTCTCAGGGGTGTTCCCATAGGAACTTCAACCAGTCCGGTAATATTAACTTTGCCTGATATGGCAAATAATTTAGTCCCGGTATTCCCTTCCGTTCCTTTCCCGGTGAACCACTCATAACCGTTATTGATAATCAGGGGAACATTCGACAACGTCTCCACATTATTGATAACAGTAGGTTTATTATTCAGGCCTGAGATAGCAGGGTAAGGTGGTTTTGTCTGAGGCATACCCCGTTTTCCCTCGAGGCTGTTTATTAAAGCCGTTTCTTCACCGCAGATAAAAGCTCCGGGACCTTCCCGCAGGAGGATATCCAGGTTATAACCGCTGCTGAAAATATTGTGTCCCAGAAGTCCGGTTTCATGAGCCGAGGATATTGCACTTGCCAGATTTCTTATTGCTTCTGTATATTCTGACCGTATATAGATAAATGCTTTTGTCGCGCCGATAGCATAGGCTGCCACGGCAATACCCTCGATCAACAGGTGTGGATTGCCTTCCATAATACCCCTGTCCATAAATGCGCCCGGATCACTTTCTTCAGCATTGCATATAAGGTACTTCTGGTCGGATGATGTGTTAAATGCAGCTTTCCATTTTTTTCCCGTATTGAACCCGCTGCCTGATCTTCCACGCAGCCCGCTTTTTTCAACTATATCACATACCTCTTCATGAGTATATTGTCTGATGGCTTTCACAAAAGCCCTGTATCCTCCGAGTGCTATATATTCCCCTATACATGAAGGATCAATGATGCCATTGTCTTTCAGAACCAGTCTTTCCTGATGACTGAAAAACGGCAGCTCATCAATAAAAGGCACATCCAGCCATGCATCGTGCTCAGGATGTCTGTGCTGACCTAACAAATTTTCAACAGGAATGGTATTGTGAAAAATATCATCGAGAAGGGGAGTGACTTTTTCCTGGATGATATTTCCGAAACTGACTCTTGTTCTGCCCGGAAGCTGAACACTGATAACAGGTTCCATATTGCATATTCCCAGACTTCCTGTTCTGACCGTTTCTGCCTGTATGTTCCGGTCTTTCAGGTATTCAATCACTGCCTGAAAGGTTCTGTCAGCACCCGACACCATAGCTGAGGTTCCGGAAGATACCAGTACCAGTGGTTTTGTCACACGCCTGCGGCTTAGCAGTTCCAGCTTCCTGTTCATTTCCAGGGTGTATTGAACATTTTCCAGCTGAACCACTTCCCTCAGAAAGTCAGTGTTATTTATATTTTCCTTCCCAGGCATTACTTATTCTCCAGTTCTTTATAGAAATTGATGATCTCCAGGAGTTTTTTACGGGTAACCTCACTGTAGAATTCCCCGTTTATGGAAATTACAGGTGATTGCCCACAGGCACCGGTGCAGGATAATACTTCCAGACTGAACAAACCGTCCCTGCTAATCTCTCCGTCTCCTATGGCTAATAATTTCCGGATCTCCCTTAAGATGGTTTCCCCGCCTTTCATATGACAGGATGTGCCATCACATACCTGTATATGATATTTCCCCGGGGGAGTAAAGCGAAACTGATTATAAAAGGTAGCCAGACCGTAAACTTTGGAAGGTGGAAGACCGAGATACTCACTTACCTTGTTTATGGTATTTTCAGAGATAAAACCAAGCGAGTCCTGTACATCCTGGAGAATGGGAATAAGGCTGCTGCGATTGCCGCCGGGGTGCTTGTCAAGTATGTCCTGAATAGTATCCATGATCCTTTTAAATGAGATACCTGATACCAGATACCGGAACGA
The DNA here is from genome assembly GCA_964454295.1 of uncultured Bacteroidaceae bacterium. Lineage (GTDB taxonomy): Bacteria > Bacteroidota > Bacteroidia > Bacteroidales > CAYVTV01. Next base: position 3,343 of record CAYVTV010000221.1, on the reverse strand, counting down.
TATTCTGACAAATATAACAAATCATGTTGTTATATAATAAACATTGTTATAAAAATAACAATATTTAACAACAATAGTTTGTTAAACTAAAGAAACGCAAAGACGCAAAGGTGCAAAGTGTTGATTGTCAATTGAAAGAACAATACTCGAATAAACTTAAATCCTGCTGATAAGCTTTCATGCAGTGCAGGCATGTATAACTCCTGCCGGCTGAAAAGCTGTCATACAATGCAGGTATTTATATTTCCTGCTATATGCACATTTTCTGATATTATTCTGGTAAGCTTCCTGGTCTCAGTGAGAAAACCATCGTGTCCGTAAAGGGAATTGATTTCATAATATTCAGCCCCGCGGATATTGGCAGCGAGATACTTCTGTTCGTTTACCGGGAACAGTATATCGGTACTGATGCCAACGACGAGGGTTCTGGCCTTGATCCGGGCCAGGGCTTCCTGTATACTACCGCGGTTTCTTCCTGCATTGTGTGAATCCAGCACCCTGGTCAGACAATGGTATGAGAAGGCATTAAAGCGCCTTGCCAGCTTCAGTCCCTGGTACCTCTGGTAGCTTGCAGCCCTGAAGGTTTCGGGCAGCTTATCATTGTTCTCCGACTGGGATTCCTTATAGGTTAGATAGTTCCTGTAACTTAACAGCGCTATGGATCTGGCAGTCTTCATTCCCTCCAGGCCTGCGTCTGATGACTCTTCTTTCCAGGTCGGGTCTCCTTCAATGGCCATACGCTGAGATTCGTTAAATGCAACAGCCCAGGGGGAAATTTTGGCTCCGCAGGCAATGAGTACGAGGTTGTCGAAAACTTCAGGCCGCAGGATCGCCCATTCAAGTGCCTGGAATCCACCCAGTGATCCGCCCGTTAATATCCTGATCTTTTCTATTTCAAGGTAAATCCGGAGGCGATCCATAATTTTAACTATGTCGCGGACAGTAATATCAGGAAAATCATGAAAATAGGGTTTGTCTGTATCAGGATTGTAGGATAAGGGGCCTGTTGACCCGTAGCAGGAACCCGGAATATTCGCACAGATGATGAAATGTTCATCCGGGTTGAACCATTCGTTTGTGCCGAACAATCCCGGCCACCATTCGAAGACATCAGAGCTTCCGGTCAGGGCATGGCAGACCCATACTACATTGTCTTTCTCCTGATTCAACTTACCGTAAGTATGGTAGGTGATCCTCAGGTTCTTCAGAACTCCTCCTCTTTCAGGAAAGAATTCATTACCGTAATTGAAGATATGCTTTCCCATGTCAGAATGATTGTGCGGTAAATGATAGTTTCGCAGATGTCGCCCTCTGATATGCTCCGTAGAGGTCATTTTTTATATCCTCACAATGTTCAATGCCCACGGATAATCGCAGTGAGTCGGGTTCAACACCGGCGGCAAGCTGTTCTTCTGCGGTGAGTTGCTCGTGTGTTGTGGAGGCAGGGTGAATGATTAATGTTTTTGCATCACCGACATTGGCCAGATGGGAGATCAGTTCCAGGTTATTAACAAGCTTTTTGGCGGTTTCAGTCCCGCCTTTTACATTGAAGCTTAACACACCGCCAAACCCGTTTGTAAGGTATGATTTTGCCAGAGAGTGATAAGGATTGTTTGTCAGCCCCGGGTAATTCACATTCGTAACCCAGTCCTGTTCCCTGAGCCATTCTGCTATGTGCAGGGCATTGTCGGAATGACGTTGAACACGAAGTGACAATGTTTCCAGTCCCTGCAGAAGCAGGAATGCATTGAACGGGCTCAGTGCGTTCCCGTAATCCCTTAAGCCTTCAACTCTGGCACGTATGATGAAGGCTATATTACCGAACGGGCTGCCGGCTCCGAAAGCTTCCTGGAAAACAAGCCCGTGATACCCTTCGGAAGGGTCAGTGAACTGAGGGAATTTGCCGTTTCCCCAATTGTAATTACCACCGTCAACAATTACTCCGCCTATAGTTGTCCCATGCCCCCCAATCCATTTGGTAGCTGATTCAACAATAATGTTCGCTCCCAGTTCTATTGGTCTGCATAAATAACCGCCAGCTCCGAAAGTGTTGTCAACAATCAGCGGAAGATCATATTCTTTTGCCAGGGCGGAGATCTTCCTGAAATCGGGGATGTTGAACCTGGGGTTGCCAATGGTTTCCAGGTATATCGCCTTTGTTTTGTCGTCAATGAGTTTTTCAAAATCTTCAGGCTTATCTCCGTTTACAAACCTGGCCTCTATCCCGAGACGCCTGAATTGTATCTTGAACTGGTTATATGTTCCTCCATACAGGTATGAGGTAGTGACGAAGTTGTCGCCATGGTTCAGAATGTTGGTGAGAGCAAGGAATTGCGCTGATTGTCCGCTGGACGTGGCCAGGGCGGCAACACCCCCTTCAAGTGCTGCAATTCGTTTTTCAAATACATCCGTTGTCGGATTCATTATCCGGGTATATATATTTCCGAACTTCCTGAGACCAAACAGATCAGCGGCATGTTCAGTGTTATCGAAGAGATAGGATGAGGTCTGGTATATGGGTACTGCCCTGGAACGGGTCACAGGGTCTACTTCCTGCCCGGCATGGAGTTGTAAGGTGTCAAAATGATATGTTGTGTTCATGGTTTTTAACTTTTTTAATTATGGAGTCTGCTCTGCGATATTTTTGACTATTGGGTGCGCAATGTCTCAGGCAGACATATTATTGTCGTATAATGACTGGAAATAATTACAATTAACTGAGAACTTACCATCCCGGTAAGTCTTCAGCTTACGCTGTAATTCTGCGTTTTCCGGGGGAAATGATTAAGTGCCTTGCTTAGCGGCACATATAGAAAATGTGGTGATAAAGCATTTGAAGGAAAGGAGCAGCAACAGGAATGGAATCCTTTTGTGTGAAATGAACCCTGAGAATTTTACTTGCTTGTTTCATGGCATTATGTATTTATATTTTTCCCTTTTAAGGGAATCAGGAATTGGCACCTTGCTATTCAGCAGGTTGCCAGAGGGTCACAGAGCCTGTCTCTCGCCTCTTCTTTATAAACCAGCCTTTATTTGGCAGTGTATTTACAATGCAAATAAAGTTATTTTTTAGTAAGAACGCAAGAGATTGAGTTGGAAATAGTGTTTTTTAACATTTTTTTGGCAAGTGGTTAGGTGGTTATTCACTCAGCCACTCAACCACGTAACCACGTAACCACTTACCAAAAAAATGCTTTACGGCATAAAACAATCCAAAATCTTTCCCACTTTTGTAAATTTACTGAAAAAATGATGTCACCCCGAATTGTACCCGAATTAATAGCACCCCGAAGTATTGTGGTTGCAGGAGGATCGAATAATCTTCATAAACCCGGGGGTAAAA
>CAYVTV010000220.1:0-6986 GCA_964454295.1 uncultured Bacteroidaceae bacterium | reverse complement strand
AACATGATCGTACACCTCTCTGCCATCCTTCCAGAAAACGATACCTCCTGAACCCATAACCCGGGTGGGTATTTTATCAAGGAACCAGTTGGCAACCTGCAACTGATGAGCACCCAGTTCCGTCATAAGCCCTCCGGAATATTCATTATACAACCGCCAGTTCAGTTTATGTTCCAGTGCAGGATCTTTCACTGCGCGTCTCCAGTTATTGTTCCTGTGCCAATATGCCCGTATCTGGACAATCTGACCAATTTCCCCGGCCTGAATACGTTCCAGGGCTGCAAGATAAACAGGATTAAACAAACGCTGATGGCCTATCTGCAATATCTTACCAGTCTCCCTTTGAGTGTCGGCCATAAGCTTACAATCTTCCATTGTCCTTGCCATGCTTTTCTCGCAAAAAACATGATATCCTGCTTTTAGAAAATCTATTACAATATGCGCATGTTCATGTAAGGGAGTAGCCACCACCACTGCATCCATGTCATGCATGTCAAGCATCTTACGATAATCATAAAAAGCCCTGGCCTTTCCGCCGGCAAGTTGAATTGCCTGCTGATAGTTAGGTTCGTAATCATCACATACTGCTGTGATCTCGACATTATCCACTGCCTGGAGATTTAACAATAAAGCTCTTCCCCGTGATCCAACACCCACCATTCCTATTCTCACCCTGTCGGACGGGGAAATATTACGCCCATTTTCCCCGGCGAAAGCTTTCATCCATGATACGGAAGATATCAGTGCAGAGGCACCTGCAAACACACTTACTTCCTTTAAAAATTCTCTTCTGCTTTTTATTACATTTTCCATATTAAAATTAACTAAAGTTCAGACCTTATTTCATTAACATAATCATAAATCCTCTTTGCTGAAAGTAGCCGCTCATTCTGCTTATAAACCGCATCCATTTCCTTTGCCATATTCTCAAGGGCATTCAGCACATTAGAAAGCCTGTTATAATTATCTTTATTCCCCGGATCATTCTGGTTGATCTTATATCTCAAATATGCTTCAATATGAAGGATGCTAACTTCTATAAAACTTTTCTGAACAGTTAACTGAGCTGAAAGTTTCTGATACTCTTCCCTGGATAGCCATTTCTTTACCGATTCAACATCTTTAATACATTGGTTACACATTTCAAGGGAATACTTCCGGTCATTTACTGCAAGCTGAATAATTGATTCCGTAGGACGAAACATGAATTCCCGGATCAGACCATTATCTATAATATTATCGGGGTACCAGTCGAGCATTGCCCTGCCCGTATGCAAAACCTGGGCTTTCATATATTCAAGGACAGCAATCAGGCTATGCTGCTGTACCCATATTCCTTTAAAATAATACACCGGTTTCCCTATATCATCGGATCTTTTAAGAACTTCAATAATGGTTGGGGCTGCCTGTTGTCCAACCCTTTTCCCTGCCCATTCATTCCATATTTCTTCCACAGGTGCATCTGGGTTTTCAGACAATTTTGACAATGCATACATGTTGATTTCATTATAACTGCCGAATAAAGTACCATAGTCAAAAAAATCAAAGACACGTATGGATACCGATTTTGTGTTTTTATTATACATTAATGCATGCTGTAGTCTGTACTGAATTTCTTCCGGAAAGCAATATGGCAGACGTGATCCGCCCCAGTATTCACCTACACCATCAAACAACATCATTCCTTCACTTACTGTATTTAGCATCACATTATTGGGACCCCGGTACGGATCCCAGTCACCCGGTTGCGACTTGTGCACAAGAACCATTGGCACATTCCTCCTTTCCAGTTCTTTGAAGGCTTCGATATTTAAATTTTCCTGGTGCGGGTAATGACAAAAGGAAAGTACCGCTATTTCTTTGCCTGCTCTCTCAGCTCCCCGGGAAAATGCGGAAATCATCTCAGTCAGATAATCGGCGAATGAATAATACTGATTAGGACCCGACCACCAGCTATGTGCTTTCTGCCATCTTATCCCGGTGAAATAATTTAAGTCATCCATCAAAGGTGTTTCCCACAAATGAAAGCTCATTGCATCAGCTTCCGGCAATAGTTTAAAAAACAAAAGGGTGCGTTCTTCAAAAAATTTCCATAACAATCCATTTTCAAGATATCTCGCCTCGGGATAATAATCAAAAAATGATTTTTCTTCTGAGGGCGTATTTGTAACCCCCGGCAATCGGGGTTCTCCTCCCACATAAATGGTAACTTTTATCCCCCTGTCCTTAAACCACTGCAAATCACGCCGGAAGGAATTTATAACCGACATATCTTCCTTTGCTTTGATTAATGGAAAGTCCTCCAGGTAAAGGTAATCGAAGAAAAAATTACCTCCTATCCTGATTTCGTCAATATCATATTCTATTGCCTTCTCTTTTGTCAACTGCACCTGATAACTATAGGCCGTGTCAATAAAAAAATGAGCCAGGGTTTCAAAACTGAATTTAAGGACTCTTGCCTCTTTGTTATGAATCTTTTCAGTAATAACCTGGGAACCTGCTTTCCCGATGCACAATGCGCACAATAGTAAAATAATCAGCTTCTTCATATATTTAATTTGTTAGTTAACACACAGTTCATTTTATAAAGTGACGAGGTGACAAGTGACGGAGTGACGGGTACAAGTGACGGAGTGACGGGTACAAGTTAAATAGTAAAATGTTCTAATTAACCTTGTCACTTGTCACTTCTTTATGGGTTTAAACACAGTCACAACACTTCCCTGTGTTGACCGATACAACTTCACCTCCCTGTCCGGATTGCCTGTAGATCCCCATCTGTGATTGGGATCAGGGGCATTCCAGGTATCATTTTCCTGGTAAAACATATTGTCATGTCCGGAGTAAGTTACTTCCAGTTTTGTCCCTCTTATATCGAGTGTTATTTTATTTTGTTCCTTCACGGGATTACCCTGCAGGTGCCAGTAAACATTTCCTTCCCGGGGAAGATAGTCTTCCACCTCAATACGGCGGTCACCGGTTTTATATAAAGTAACCGTTCTTCTCCATCCCTCAAGAGTTGTTACTGACCTGGAATATTCCGGATTGTCGGTAAAACATTCGAGTAAGGTATTATAATTTCCCCTGGGATCAGGTGGAATGTCCGCAACACTATGCTGTGTATAGAGAAGATTAAAGCGATTTAATATTTTATTGGTAATGAATTCTTCTTTTCCATAAGAGATGCTGGCTATGGAATTTCCCGCTCCCGGTCCGATATTTTTTGCGGCAGGAATAACCGGATCCAGCATTACAAACAATGCATCCTCTTCCCAGCTGTCACGATGAACTATTTTGTCTATCATATGCTGAAAAGACGGCAGGTCGGATACTTTGTCCCTCCGGTCGTTCATTGCGCGTAAACGATATATTACCTGGCTGCCGTAAGAATTAATATCCGGTTTTTGAGGTTCAATGGTTTCATCAAGATACCAGAATAAATGTATAGGATTTGCCTGCATTTTATAAACATAGGACTCCTGGTTCTGAGCATCATAAACAGAATATCTGATTCTATTCTTTTTATTTACCGGTTCAGTTAAAGGAGGATGTTGATTTATTCCATATTCGAACATTCTCTCAGCGAGCCATTTACATTCTTTTGCCAGTTCATAATCATAATCTTTTAAAAAGTGGGATGCCATGATCAGACATTCCATAAAATGGTCTGTTTCGTTGGGTATCCAGCAGGCTCCCCATACGGGATTATAGCCGTTATGAGGGAACATGCTGAGTACCCAGCGCATTTGCCTGGCGAGATTTGCTTTTGAGGATTGCGGAAAACTGAAATCATTGGTAAAGATCTCTATCCTGAACATTCTTTCCATGATCAGTCCTGCATAATGGCGTGAATCTTCCTGGATTGTCCAGGTATCTTTAAAACTAAAATACTCTCTGGCTTTATTTATCATTGAAGTGTCGCCTGTCATATACCCCACAACAGCCATGAATCCTCCCTTAGTACCCTGTCTTACTGCATAATTGGAATTTTCCCAAACGTGCCATGCAAAATCATGGTACCATTTTTCAACTTTTGATCTTTGAGCCGGAGTCAAGGTATGCCTCATTGCAAGGTACACTTCTGCCAGGTCCTGCGCAATTCTGTCACCATGCGGATGGGCAGTATTGCCTCCGTCAAAGGTATTGCCCAGAAAAATTTCCTTGAAGTCTTTGTTGGCAAGCGCTAATTGATACTTAATAAAATAATTCCTGTCTGATTTCTTTCCAAAGACTAAATACCTGAATGCACTGTTGGTCATTTTATCTATAATATCTCCCCAGGGAGGAAGGGGGAGTGCAAGATGGAAGATGGTGAACCATTTTCCCTGATCGAAGTTGATCCAGGATGCATAGTCTTTCAGGGTATAATGACCTGATGTAACAACCTGATACTGATTCTCTACAGGGTTAATTCCGGGGCCGGTTTTATTGAAACCTCTGAATGAAATAAAAGGAACTAATAAAATAAAAAAAAGAAATGAAATTGCTATTTTCTTCATTTGAATAATCGTTAATCTGGAAGACAGTTCTTTAAGACAATAGTTCGTTAAATTAAAATAAAACGCAAAGGCGCAAAGGCGCAATATGTTGATTATTAACAATATGAGTAATTTAAGAAAGAGCTGTTAAAATATTCATTATCAGCGCAATATAAAAGTTTAACGAACTATTGTTAAGATGGACTAAACATTAAAATTATTTCAATAATCAGTTACACTACTATTTTGAGGGAAGAGGTCTGAACGTAGTGATAATAGTCCCTTCAGAAGAGCGGGACAGCTTCACCTGATGATCCGGGTTTCCAGTGTATCCCCATCTTTTCTGGAGGTCAGGATCATTCCATGTGTCGTTTTCCTGGTATGAAACCTTATCGTGACCGGAGTAACTCACCTCCAGTTTCGTCCCCCTCACATTCATGGTAATTTTATCTTTTTCCCGGGAAGGAACACCCTGCAGGTGCCAGTATACATTTCCTTCCCGTGGAAGATAATCCTCAATCACTATACGCCGGTCACCTGTTTTAAAGAGTGTTACCGTTCTACTCCATCCTTCAAGAGTAGTCACAGATTGTGAGAATTCGGGATTATCGGTAAAACATTCAAGAAACGCATTAAAATTTCTCCTTGGATCCGGTGGAATATCAGACACACTATGCTGGGTGTATTCATGATTGAACCGGTTCAGTATCTTGCCCGTAATAAACTCTTCGTTGCCATATGAAATGCTTATGATTGCATTTCCTGCGCCGCCCTCATAGTTTTTAGATGAACGTAAAACCGGGTCCAGCATGATATATAGTGCATCCTCATTCCAACTGTCCCTGTGAATAATTTTATCCATCATATAAGTGAAGTTTACCAGGGCGGTGTCTCTGTCCCATATATCGCGGTGCGCCCTCAACCTGTAATTTACTTTGCTTCCGTAGAAGTTAATGTCGGGTTTCTGAGGAACAATACTTTCATCCAGATACCAGTAAAGATGTATGGGATTCATCTGCATTTTGTATACTGATGATTCCAGATTTTTTTCATCATAGACAGAGTACTTTATTTCTTTCTGGTCTTTTGTGTCAGAGTAGGTAAAGTGTTTTTTTCCGTATTCAAACATCCGTTCAGCCAGCCACTTGCATTCACCTGCAAGAATTATATCATAGTCTTTTAAAAAAAAAGATCCCATCATCAGGCATTCCATGAAATGGTCAATTTCATTTTGTATCCAGCAGTCTCCAAATGCAGGATTAAAACCATTATGAGGGAATGTGCTTATTATCCAGCGCATCAATTTTGCAAGATTAGCTTTGGATGATTGTGGAAAACTACGATTGTTGGTAAAAATCTCAATTCTGAACATCCTCTCCATTATCAGACCGGCATAATGTCTTGCGTCTTCCTGTAAGGTCCATGTATCTTCAAAACTCAGAAATTCTTTAGCTTTCTTCAGCATATCTTCATCACCGGTCATATAACCCACAACAGCCACGAAACCTCCAACAGTTCCCTGTCTTCTTGCATACCGGGGATTGTCCCATACATATGTTGCAAAGTCATGATACCATTTTTCCACTTTTGATCTCTGCTCAGGGGTCATAGTATGCCTCATGGCTATATAAACTTCAGCCAGGTCTTGTGCCACACGGTCTCCATGAGGATGGGCCATGTTTCCTCCTTCAAAGTTTGTTCCCAGGAAAATATCATTAAAGCTTGAATTTGCCAGCTCCATTTGTTTTTCAATGAAGAAATCACGATCTGCCTTATCTCCTGACACTAAATAGCGGAAAGCACTGTTTGCCATTTTATCAAGGATATCTGCCCAGGGAGGTTGTGTAAGGGACAAGTGAAAGATTGTAAACCATCTTCCCTTGTCAAAATCTATCCATGAAGCATAATCATTAAGGGTATAAGGTGAATTTATATTCTCAGTATAGTTGTCTGTAACAGGTTTCCTGTTCTTTCCGGTGATATTGGAAAGTACAGAAGAACTTGTTATGGCTATTACCATTACCCATAATAAAACAAAAGAAAAGCGAATTAAGTATTTCATAGTTACCTCCTGATTATTACATTATATAAATAGTTATTACATTCAATTGGTATCAATTTTTAAAAATTTTCTGTTTGCGAATTAATGCAGTTGCACACCAGATCACTTGAGTTTGCCCATGCAAATCAACAGGCTGGCTTTACAGAAGCTCATGGTCTGGTTTGTTCCATCCTGATCAAATCCTTCAGTATCTTTCTCATATTATCTGCAATTTCCGGGTTTTCCAGTATCACATTCCTGGTTTGTTTAAAGTCGGCAGCAAGATCATACAATTGTTCCTGTGGGGCATCCGGTTTAATTTCCCCATTTTCAATATCGCTGTTAATATCACCTGTGAAGTTTAGCGCACCCGGACCTCCCAGTCCGTGGTCGCCCGGATATCTTCCCGTGAATCCTCCCCCGCCCTGCGCACTGATATACATCCAGTTATCCATTCGGAGAGAAAT
>CAYVTV010000219.1:0-7062 GCA_964454295.1 uncultured Bacteroidaceae bacterium | reverse complement strand
TATTTTTGTTCAGGCAATACACATGCCTGTCTCTGCTTCCTGCGATAACCACATTTTTATAAAGTGAAGGGGAGCCGATAAACGGAAGTTGTGAGTCTTCACTTATAAAGGTCCAGGCGACCTTTTTTTCCTTCAGGCTGACACATGAAAATTGTCCGTCATAATCACCCACATAAGCATATCCTCCACCGGTAGTTGCTGAGCTTGCTATATAGGTAGCGATATCGATCTTATTCTGCAATTTTCCCGTATGAACATTTACCAGGTGGAGGAAACCGTCACAGCCGCCGAACACAGCCAGGTTGTCAGTAATGGAAGCAGCCCCGTGGATAAAGTTATCCGATTCGTATTTCCACTTAAATGCGCCTGTTTTTGCATCCACACAATGAAGATAATAGTCATAGCTACCTGTGATTATGTATGATGCTGTTCCTGACCTGAATATATTGGGAGAGCCCATTATCTGGCCGCCGGTCTTATACTGCCATATCTCCTTTCCGGTATGCAGGTTAAGGGCAAAAAGAGTTCCTTCCAGATTGCCGATATAAACCATGTCCATATTAATCAGGGCCGGAGCTTCAATGCCGTTTCCGGTTTCAAATTTCCACAACGGTTCTCCTTTCAGATCCAGGGCGTACACTGTTCCGTTTACAGAGCCGGTTATTATAATATCTTCACACACTACCACCGGTGCCTTGATCCCGTCTGCCGCTTTATATACCCACAATAATTCCGGGGAAGAAGGGATATCTGCAAAGCTGATGCCCCGGAGTTCAGGGTTTCCACGGAAAAGGGGCCAGCAATTTTTATCCTGGGCGGGCAGGAGTGAGGGGATAAGGAGGAGCAGGAGGATTCTGCAGAGACGTGTTATGAAGTGCATCTTAAGATTACTTAAAATTATTCGCAGTTTATAGAGTTGTTGTTTTAACTGATTCATTTTAAATTTTTTCTTTGTGTCCCTTTGTGCACCCTTTGTGTCCATTTGTGGTTAAACACGTATTGCGGTTAATCACAAAGGACACAAAGGATGGCACAAAGAATACTAAAACATATAATACTATATTTCTAACCCAATTATTTTGTTCTTAATGCTCCGGTAGGGCATGCTTTGACCACTTCAAGCGCAGTTAATGTAAGGGCCTCTTTCAGTTCTGCACTGAAGGGGATCCCTATTTCAACATCAAATCCCCTGCCTATGAAAGTCAATCCAAGTTCCTCTTTGTGTAATTCTGTAATTCTTACACAGCGGCCGCATTTAATACATTTTCCCGGTTCATATATTACATAATCGTGCTGATCGTATTTTCTGATCATTTTTCTCCGGTCGCCTGCGAAATGTTTCTGGTTTGCGCCATAGTCATCCGCGAATATCCTCAGCAGGCAGTTATCTTTCCCCCGGCAGTCGCACCTCAGGCAGCGTGCTGCTTCCTGCATGACTTCCTCACGGGTAAATCCTTCAGTGATATCGTTTCCGGGAATCCTGCGACCGTATTGAACCGATTCTTTCAGGTATTCAGGATATTCTTCCTCAAAAAGTCTGCCGAACCTGGAATTGAACATTGAAGGTTCACCGGTTACCGGTCTGTTATGTAAAAACTGATCCACGCTAAAAGCTACTTCCTTACCTTGTCCCATTGAACGTACTGCCATCTTCGAGGGTCGGATGGCACTGCCTATGGCAAAAACTTTTTCCAGGGAAGTCTGATAGCTTCTTTTATCAACCTTAATTCCGGATTCTGAAGATTCCAATCCCCATGCTGTAATATCTTTCTCATCAATCCGGCAGGCGATGATCACGGCATGATATGAGTCTATAAGTTTTAGAAACGTACTCTTGTCAACAGGTTGGTTATAGAGGAAAGTTACACCGGTATCCCTGATAATGCTTATTTCTGCATCAAGGACATTTACGGGCAGGATATTTTCTGGTATTGATGAACGTATTGCTCCTCCGGCGGCGGATGTGGCTTCAAATACATCGCAACTGTAACCTTTTAACTGAAGATAGTATGCGGCTGACAAACCTGCGGGGCCGGCTCCGGCTATCGCAATTTTGAAGGAGTTGGAAGGTGGAACTACCGGTTTGTACCTTTCCTTACCTGTTAATTTATTATCGCCTGCAAAGCGTTTCAGCAGGCATATGGCTACCGGCTCATCTATGGATTTTCTTCTGCATGCCCCTTCGCATGGAGCAGGGCAGATACGTCCGAGAACTGAGGGCAAGGCAATATCCTGGCGTACCACTTTCAGTGCTTCATCAAATTCTCCTTTTGCCAGGAGGCGGTTCATACGGGGAATGTCCATTCCGGCAGGGCAGCTCAGTGTGCAGGGAGCTTCGCATTCGCCGACATGTTCGCTAAGAAGGAGCTCGATGGCAGTTTTCCGGAAGCGGATGACCTCCTCGTCATCTGTGACAATAACCATTCCCTTCCGTACCTTTGCTGAGCATGAGGGAATAAGTTTCCCCGTGTCGCAGTCTTTTACCACACATACCATGCATGAGGTAAAGTGATCTGTTCCTATATACCGGCACATGACAGGGATATCAATGCCTGCAGCTGCTGCAGCTTCGTACAGATGAGTACCTTCCTCTGTTTCTACTATCCGGTTATTTATAGTTAATTTTATCACCAGCGTTAATCATTTTATTATTACTGCATTTACCGGGCATATCAGCCTGCATTCGTCGCACTTTATGCACTTCTCTGTGTCTATAACATGTTTTTCATGCGGTGTGAAGGGTATGGCATCAGCGGGACAATCCTGTGCGCATTTTGTACATCCTATACATTCATCGGTAATAGAATAATATATAAGATTTTTACATTTTCCGGCAGGACATCGGCCCCGGATATGTTCTTCATATTCGTGCCGGAAATAAGTAAGGGTGGATAAAACAGGGTTGGGAGCTGTTTTACCCAGGCCGCACAGGCTGCCTTTGGCTGTCCATTTCGCCAGTTCTTCCAGTTCTTCCAGATCCTTTTCTTCACCCTTACCATCACATATTTTTTCAAGAATTTCGAGCATCCGCTTTGTGCCTATTCTGCAGAAAGTACATTTACCGCACGATTCGTGACGGGTGAAGGACAGGAAATATTTTGCCATATCCACCATACAGTCGGTGTCGTCGAGGACAACAAATCCCCCGGATCCCATCATAGCCCCTGCCTTGAGGAGTGAGTCAAAATCTACCGGGATATCTGAGAGCCATTCGGGGATACATCCTCCGGAGGGGCCGCCAATCTGGACAGCTTTAAACTTTCTTTCGTCAGCCACACCTCCCCCTATTTCTTCAACAACCGCCCTGATGGTTATTCCCATGGGCACTTCTATAAGTCCTCCGCGTTTAACCTTACCTGCGAGTGAGAAGACTTTTGTTCCTGAGGATCCATGTGTGCCGATTTTACTGAATTTCTCATAGCCATGCTGAATAATGTAAGGTACCATTGTCAGGGTTTCGGTGTTATTCACCAGGGTAGGTTTATCCCACAATCCATGTTCAGCAGGAAAGGGAGGGCGGTAGGAAGGGAAACCCCTGTTACCTTCAATGGATGCGATGAGTGCAGTTTCCTCCCCACAGACAAATGCTCCTGCCCCCTTGTAAATCCTGGCGTCAAAAGAGAAATCACTTCCCAGGATGTTGTTACCCAGATAACCTTCCTTTCTGCAATTCTCCAGCGCTTTGTCAATCCTGGCGACAGCCAGCGGGTACTCGGCCCTGATGTAAAAGATACCTTCCCGGGCACCGGTGGCGAAGGCTGCTATGATCATTCCTTCGATGACACGGTAAGGGTATGATTCGAGAAGCATTCTGTCCATAAATGCTCCCGGATCACCTTCATCCCCGTTACAGATAATGTATTTTACATCCGATGGCTGATGGGCAACCAGGTCCCATTTATTTCCCGTAGGGAAGCCTGCACCACCGCGCCCCCTTAATCCGCTGGCACGTATTTCCTCAATGATCTCCAGTGCGGATAATTCATTCAGGCATCTTTTCAGGGCATGGAATCCTTTGCGCTGTATGTATTCATCCATATCAAGAGGATTCAGGACGCCTCTGAACTCAGTGGCTATGGGAACCTGCCGACCCAGGAATGCAGATACGGGTTTATCACGCACATCAATGGCAAACCTCTCAATGCCATCCCAGCCCGAGTCGTCCTGAATCTGTTCAATAAGATTTGAGAACCTGTAAGACAACCGGCGGAAAAATCCGGGTGGCTGGAAATGTTTCTCAATGATATTTTTGACATCCAGTGGATTTACTTTGGCATACAAGACGGGTTTAATTCCTTCCTTTACAATCTCCAGGAGGGGTACCTGGTGGCACATTCCCACGCATCCCACATGTTTTAGTTTTACATCCAGTCCCAGATCTGCTATCGTTTCGTTTACTTTTTCATGAACGGCTTCACTTCCGCTGGCCACACAACATGAACCAAGGCCAACCCTTATTTCCCCCCGGATGATATCTCCATCTGCTTTCCTGAATGTCTTTTTACCTCCGGAGGCCTGCAATCGCTCAAAATTGCCAAGAATAGCGCCGGTCTGCCCGGTTGTGACATGTCCGTAAGTAACATTATCAATCTGCACTACAGGGGCGAGGGTGCAACATCCAAGGCAGTTTACTTTTTCAATGGTATATTTTCCCTCTTTATCTGTATCCTGATCTTTTGTGAGATTAAGCGTTCTTTTAAAAGCATCATGAACCTGTTCTGCTCCCTTGACATGACAGGCTGTGCCGACACATACTTTAATGATATGCCTGCCTGCCGGACTGAACCTGAACTGTGAATAAAAACTGGCAACCCCGACGATAAGGGCAGGAGTAATGTCAGTGATATCACAGACCCTTTTAAGCGCTTCTTCAGGCAGAAAATGATACCTTTCCTGTATAGCCTGTAAAACAGGAATTACCGATTCCTTTTCTTTCCCTGTTTCAGCTACTATTTTATCAATATCCTGAAGGTTAAACTGCATCCTTTACTATCGTTTTACTCCAATACAAAACAAATTATTCTCTCCCCTGATAATAATTTTACCGTCACTAAAAGCAGGGGTGGCATATACATTTTCACCCAGGAGAGGTTGCCCTGTCAGTATTTTTTCCTTGTCAGCATTGAATATATACATATTTCCTCCCAGGTCGATTACATACAGTTTATTTTCCGCAATCACAGGGGAAGAGTAGAAACCCCTGCCTGTATCGTGTTCCCAGTATTTTTCCCCTGATCTCATATCGTAACATGCTATGACGCCATAGCTGGTAGCTATGAATAATAACCCGTTGTATGCCACCGGGCTTGAGACCTCCGGAAGGTATTCGTTGTCATTCCACAGGATAACCGGATTTTCCCCTGGCTGAATGGCTGCAAGCGTTGCATATTCATTGGCTGCAAACACCAGCCCTTCGCTGAATGCAGGGGATGGTCCCACTTCACCCATCATACAATTCACCGACCATATTTCTCTTCCTGTTTCAGGATCGTGTGCAGCTACCAGAGGTTCTGAAGAGGTAACAATCTGGTATTTCCCATCCAGGAAAATCAATATAGGTGAAGCCCACGATATACGGCTACTGCGGCGCACATCCCATGCCGTTTCACCTGTTGATGTGGTCAGCGCAAGTAATCTTCCGCCCCTGTTGGTATCATACTGGATAAACAGTTTGTTATCCCATACCAGCAGGGAGGAAGAGTGTCCGTAATGATTATCAGGCACCCCCAGGTTTTGTGACCAGAGTTGTTTTCCCTCCATATCAAAGGCTATCACGTCGCCCGTTCCGAAAATGGCATATACACCTGTGCCGTCAACAGTGAGTGAGGGAGCGGCTAGTCCGGTATCATCAGTAACGTCGGGTAAAGCAGACGGGGAGCCGGGTATACCTGCAGCATCCTTTTCCCATATTATTTTACCCGAATTCATGTCAATGCAATACACTGCCCGGGAAGTTTCGTCTGCGCCGGAAAGGAATATTCTATCATCCCATATTACGGGAGAGTTATATCCTGGTTTTGGGATATGAGTCTTCCAGAGAACATTCACTCCGTCTTTTCCGTTCCAGTCGACAGGTATGTTTGTTTTGTAGGAGATCCCGTGGCTGAATGGTCCACGGAAGGTATTATGCTGGTTTTTTATGATTTCGGCAGTCAGCCTAAGGGGGGATTTCTTTTCCGGGATAACAGGAGCAGGAACAGTTGCCAGGTCAGTTTGAGTATTCTCTGTAGGATCAACGGGAGTGACAGGAATGTCCGGTGAGTCTTCCGCTGTCAGCCTTAAGGTTTCATTTTCAATCTTTTCAGTCCGGATAACCTCCACAATCTGTGTTGCGGATAGTTGAGGCTCATCAACTTCCGGCAGGTATATTTCCAGGTAGTCGTTACTGAAAAATGATGCAATCAGTGCCACAATAAGTAATGAACCACCGGTAATGAGGAGCCATTTTTGAGTGATTAATCTGGAGGGAAGAAGTGAACTTTCCTGCGGGGCCGGTTCTTCGATCTTTGAAAGCAGTTTCCGGTTAAACCAGATGGCAACTGCAAGCACTACTGCACCTGAAAACAATATCCATCCTCCGGTTTTTACCTGCCACTGTGAGGTGAAATAAGCCTTACGTGCGAGGAGATCCAGATTTCTTATGTCTTTTTTGAGATTTTCATTATCGGGATCATCTGCAAGGCGGTTGATAAGCTGTGTCAGAGCTTCACTCTCCAGCGGCTCGTTGCGTGACATCTGCATGTAATTTAAGAGCAGCAGCAATGCAGTGAATATGCAGAATATTGCTGAGATGATGATTATATCACGGGAAAGAGATATTTTTTTATTAATATTCATTAAAACAAGGTGTTCGTTATTATTCTTTCTCAATCAACTGTATCTTTTCCGCCTCAATGAACAGGTCGATATTATTTCGTTGTTGAGACACAAAATATTGTGTCTGTACGGCGGATTTTCACATTGTCATTTTTCCAGAGGGTTGCCACACACCATTTGGCGGACAGGCTCCTGGCTATTCAAATTATACTCCGGGGTAACCCTTTCACCTATTTCAGGACTCAT
>CAYVTV010000218.1:2448-7103 GCA_964454295.1 uncultured Bacteroidaceae bacterium | reverse complement strand
TTCCTGGTGATCGCATCCACCTCAAGCCCGCCAAGCAAAGCCAGTTCGCTGTTTGGGATCAGCTCTCCGCATAATGCAATCCCGTCACAGGGTATTAATTCATTGTCATCTCTAACACCAGAAACAGATTTCTTCCCTTCGATATTTAATACTCCGGAATCAATCTTCCGGTAACCGGGTTTTGCCCAGAACCGGAAGTATAAACGCGCCGGTAATAAGCATGCAGGATAACCTGAACGATCAACAACTGTGACATCTGTTGCTCCTGCGTGTTTCAATTTAGCAGCAGCTGCATACCCAACAAGGTCTGAACCTATGATCACAGGGGTTTTGTATGGCAGAAGCCCTCTGCTATCCATAAGGCATAAAAGCTGTTTGGTAAAATATATCCTGGCCGGTCTGGAGCCTGATACCCATCCTCTTTCAGCCTGAGTCTTTTCGCGACTCCCTGACGCCAGGATAATTGCATCTGCTGATATAGTAACCTTCCCCTCTTCCGGATTCACATAGCTTATTATTCTTTTATCAGCATCAATGCCAATGACCTGGGATTTTAGTTTTACCTGAACACCTGACTTCTTCAACGATTCTTCAAGTTTTGCCGCATAGTCTTCCCCAAACGAAGCCAAACCCTTTAATGATAAATTGATAAAGGTTTTCACCCCTCCTTTTTTCTTCCTGTACCATGAAGGGATCCCCCCGGTTTTATCATTACGTTCTATGATCACCACTGACTTCACTCCCCGTCTGGATAATGATATGGCTGCTCCCGCCCCGGCAGGGCCGGCTCCAATTATTATGACGTTAAAGTGTTTTACTGAATCCATAGTTTGTTTTATTTTTTAATAGTTCATTAAATAAAAATAAACGCAAGGGCGCAAAGGCGCAATATGTTAATTATTAATAATATAAGTAATTTATAAGTGAATTGCTAAAATGTTCATTTTTCAGCGCAATATAAAGCCATAACGATCTATTGGTTTTTATAATACGTTGATAATATGCATTTGTGTGTTTCATTCCTGTATTGCGCTCTCAATTAACAATCAGAACTTTGCACCTTTGCGCCTTTGCGTTTTTTTGTAATTTAACCAACAATTGCAATTAAGATGTTGATTTCTTGGAAACAATCTCACTTCCCGGTCCGCATTTTGTAACCTCTTCTATTGGAATATTACAATGTTCAGAAATAATACCTGCAACGGCAACCATACAGTCAAATCCCTGGCAGCGACCCATCTGAGTGCGGGTGCGTCTCTTAATGGAATCCAGTGTTCTTGGTCTTAAGGGAGAATCCAGATGGCTTATTATTTCCCCCCTGCTTATCTGCTCGCAGTAACAAACAATATGTCCGAAATCCGGATTTTCTTTGATCAATTTTTCATTGTCGTACGGTCTTTTATGCCAGCCCGGCCATTTATCCTCTCCACGCTCAAGGACAGCCGACGGGTTCTCTTCCAGAGTAAGGCCGAGCTCCTTATGTAATAATTCTGTGAGATGTTCAGCCAGAGCAGGGGATGATGTAAAACCTGTTGAACGGACTCCCGCCACAGTAAGTACCCCCGGATGGTTATCGTTACAGCGTATCCAGTAACTTCCCTGTGTACAGTTGGACCGCACACCCGAAAACAAACCTATGGGAGGCTGACTTTTCAACCCTGGATACAATTGTGAGGCACCTTCCAGCAACTGTTGAAGTTTATCAGTTACAGTATCGGTTAAACCTGAATCTTCATGTGCAAAATCCTCCGCTGTGGGTCCTGCCATTAAATTCCCGAATATTGTGGGAATAACCAGTACTCCTTTTGTCTGTGCCGTAGGTATAGGAAGCAGTATATGTTTAACAGCTGTACGGCTGTATTTGTCGAATATCAGGAATTGTCCCCTCCTGGGATTTGTATCAAAGGGCTCCCCTTTGTACATTTTAGCCAGTTTCTCACTTCCCAGCCCGGCAACATTGACAATAATCTTTGTATTGATCCGGCATCCGGATTGAGAAACAATAGTTTTTACCGGCTCATCCATATTATCAAATGCAGATATTTCCATTCCCAGGAGAATGTCAACCCCATTTTGGAGTGCAAGTTCAGCAAAGGCAACAGATGCAGTGAAGGGATCGGCAATAGATTCACTGGGTATTAGTATTCCGCCCAGTACTTCCCCTGCGATTGCAGGTTCCATTTGGGCGGCCTCTTCAGCAGTCAGCATACGAATATCCTTTACCCCGTTTTTTAATGCTTTTTCATGAATTTTATCCAGTTGATTATACTGTTCATCATTGATAGCCAGTAATAATGCCCCGCATTCCTCAAAAGGAATTTTCAGCTTTTCGGCTATCTGAGGCCACATATGTGAAGCTTTTGTCACCAGTTCAGATTCCAGTGTTCCCACAGGAGCATCAAAGCCGGTATGTACAATAGCGCTACTGCCTTTACTGGTGCCTTCCCCTACATCGTAGTTTTTATCCAGGAGCAGTATCTTCAATCTATACTTTGAAAGGGTATAGGCAAGCGCACATCCGACAATTCCTGCACCGATGATTGCAACATCATAGGGAGCGCTCTCCAGTTGAGACGTGTCTTTAAAAGTCAAAGAGTCTTCAATTCTTCCCTCCGGCCAGTGGTACAATAGTTTTCCGGGTTTATTCATTGTTAAAAGTCTTTTAAGTAAAAGAAAAATAAAACGCAAAGGCGCAAAGGCGCAAATTTATTGTTATTTCATTTCAGTTCCAGCGCTGCTTTTACCGGAAGATGATCTGAGGGATAATACATACCCATTCTTTGATTAATAATTTCATGATATAATACCCTGATCCGTGAATTTACAAATATAAAATCTATTCTCTTTAAATCCATATTGCTTCCGTCAAACCAGTAATCTGTAAACTGTTCATCGTTTTTATCCTCAGCGACATTAAATGCATCGCTGATATTTACTCTGTATATACCGCTACTTATCATCATTCTGTATGCATCAGAATCAGGGGTCGCATTATAATCACCCGTTATTATAACCGGCAGTTCATCGGCCATGTCATCTATCCTGCTTCTTATCATTTTTACACTCTCATATCGCCCTTTTTCTCCATCCAGATGGGTATTGAAAAAATATAATTCTTTTCCGGAGCTGATCTCTTTAAATTTTACCCAGACAACCGTTCTGGGATATCTTATATCCCATCCTTTACTGCCTGGCTTTTCCGGTGTATCTGAAAGCCAGAAGACACCCTTGTCAAGGACTTTAAATTTACTTTTTTTATAGAAGACCGGAGTGAATTCACCCTTTCTTTTTCCGTTATCTCTGCTCCATCCAACCCACGCATATTCAGGTAACAGTTTTTTCAGATCCATTATCTGGTCAATCCATGGTTCCTGAAGTCCTGCTAAGTCTACATCATTACCGGCAATTACTGAGGCAACTTTTTCTTTCCGGTACGGCCAGGCATTTATACTGTCCTTTGGAGTGTTGTACCTGACATTAAAACTCATTACAATAATGGATGAGTTTTCCTTATCTGAGGAGGGCTGACAGTTCCCTGACAATGTTCTTGCAATTAGAAATATTGCTATGAAAATTGTTTTTATTGACTGCATGCTTTCTTAAAATAACTTGAGTTCGATATAAATTTATTTCCCTTTGTGAAAACCTTTGTGTCCATTGTGGTTAAATACGTTTTAATTCTAACCACAAAGGAAACAAAGGATTACACTAAGGTACACAAAGAAATAGAAATATTTCTAAAAATCAGGAAGAGGGATGGAGCTTATTTTTATTGCCTTATTATCAACTACTTATTATTATTTAACGCTCGGCAATATTAAAAAATTTCCTATCCCCTCCCCAATTTGGACTCTGAATATAACTGATAAGTTGTGGTTTAAATCTTTCCAATTTACCTTACCGGTTTTGACTTGTAGTTATGAATTGCTTTAACTTCTCGTTTTGAAGAAAGGTCATCAAGAATAATGACAGAAAAAGCAGCACCTCCCGGAGAAACTCTAACCATAATATGGCCGGAGGCAGACTTATATGCCCTGTCAACGATCCCTCCAAGAACAAGCCTGTTTGCTTTTAACAACGCATTTGCATATACATCTCTGTCACCGGGATACAAATCTCTAGAAATAAGTCGTCTCAATACTTCAGCGCCAGGATGGTCGGCCGACCAGGTTGGCTGAATCCATACACTGGGTCGCAAAGTGCTGACAAAGAAGGAATTCATTGACCCTCTGTTGCCGTGATGATTGAGTACGGCAACATCAACCGGCCCGATGACAGGGGCAGTTCTTGTTTCCATGCTTGTCGGATCATTCTGGCCGAGAGGATCAATTCCACTGATATCTCCGCCTGTATAGTAATCAAAGTCGCCATAACTTATCCTTATACCGGTGCTTAGTTCATTTTCGCCCTTATAAACTCCCGGCTGAATATATCTGTAGGTTTCTCCTTCAGAGCTCCCACAAACTTCTCCGTTGGCAAAGAGATTCTTCACAACGAAATTCGGATAATTCTGAGGTTTAAGGTTCAGGGCAAACTGCTGATCTGCTCCCACTTTAAATGCTTCATAGATGAGGCCGTTTTTTTCAGCGTGATAATCAATATATCTCCAGTAGGCTTTCAGTGTAGCCACCATTGAATAAGGATCCCCGTCCGCC
>CAYVTV010000218.1:0-2438 GCA_964454295.1 uncultured Bacteroidaceae bacterium | reverse complement strand
CCGCCCGGATCAGAGACTCCTGTACTTCTTCATCCCTGAAATTTACTGGGAAGTCATATCCCCTGTCAATAATTTTTTTGATTGGAATAATGGAACCCAGCTCAGTAATTCCTGTCAGTAAATACCCCCCTTTTTTATGTTTTTTTCTCAGGCTGTCGGTTTCTCCGAAATGATCATCGTGGTAATGGGTGATCAGTGCGTAGTCAAGGCAGGCTTTTTTCCCATCCGGATGAAACTGATAAATATAATCGGCAACCCACTGGGCTACGCTTTTTGAATCATCCGGAACAATGGGCGTATTCCTTTCTGACATAACCCTCTCCTGGGTGGAAGACATATCCCCGCAATCAATCAGCATACTTGTACCATCCGGAAATACAAGGAAAGTTGTATTCCCTCTTCCTGTACTAATGTGATGAATATCAAGAAATCCTTCAGACCAGGGTTCAGCCTTATTAGACCGGGCATTTATATAAATGGGCTGGAATATTAATACGAGGCTAATAAAAAGTGCCCAAAAGTTGGAATGTAATTGCATGGCTTAAAGATTATTTTTTACGTAACACGAGTTCGTTAAAAAAAACGCAAAGGCGCGAAGGCGCAATATTACAATATAAAAAACTATTGAAAGTATAAGAGCTTCAAATTAATAATCAGAGCAGTATCAGGTTTTGCAGAAAAAACATTTCATAACATAAAACCTCTGTGTAATCTCTGTGTTTCACTGTGAAGTTACAATTTCTATTTCACAGAGTTACACAGAGAAGGCACAGAGATTCACAGAGGTTTTCAGTAAACCCTTTTTAAGGGGTGTTATTTATTTTCCCACCATACCGGTGTCTGATACGTATCAGGTCCCTGGCGTGAAATAGCAATATCATAGTTTGCTTTATTCAACGCCTGTTCTTCAGATACATACATAAACCTGCTGGGGAATGTAGGGAAGTTTGCATCGGGTCCAGGTTTAATAACCACAGGAAGACCGGTTCTCTTGAAGTCGCAGAATCCCTGGTAGTCATTATAGAATAATGACAGCCATTTCTGTGTGATAATTGTTGCCAGCTGACCGTCATAAGCAACCGGAATGGTATATTCAGGGTCAGTGGAGGTTCTTGTAAGATAATCTGCGGGCATATCGACCTTCCAGTATTCGAAACTTCTCCGGATACCTGTTTCATATGCGGTTTTTGCATCAATAACAGCAGCCACTGCAGGGTATTTGAGTGCAGCTTCCGCTTTGATGAACCATACCTCAGGGCTTAGCATAATGATACCTTCCAGTTCATTCGGACTATAGAAGAAATCCAGATTAATGCTTGAAAGGAAAGCTGAACCACCTTTATAGGAATAGGCTGTACCGTCGGATAATCCGTTTTTCATTCCTGCCCATTCTGGTGTTCCTGCTATTACTGAATTTTCGGTAGGATCAAACCATCTCATCATCCTGGGGTCATCATAGGCCTTCAGAACTGTTTCAATGGTTTCGCTCATTCTCCATTCCAACAATGATCCAATACGATATGTACCCGGAGCAGATCTTGGATGCACATTCGGGGGTGTTTCAGTATAAGTAAGTTTTGCATTATCTGCATTACTATCGATAGTAGGATACGTTGCAGGATTTGAGAGCATAGTGAGAATTTCCCCTGCAACATTTATATCTGTCTCACTGTCAACATTTGAAAGCCTCAAGAGAGCTCTTAATCTTAATGAATTGGCAAGCTTTCTCCATCTGGCCATATTTCCTGCGTTAATCAAATCACCTTTAATCTGTGGAGGATTAGCTGCAGCCAGAAGAGTATTTGCAGTAGCAAGATCAGCAAGTATTCCTTTATAGATATCTTCCTGTGTATCATATTCAGGAGCATAAACACCTGCTTTTGCCTGTAATGCATCAGAATATGGAACTTCACCAAACACATCCGTAAGTATCTGAAACATCCATGACTTCATGATCAGACACACAGCCTGGTAACTTGTATTGCTGGTTTTTTCAGCCATGTTATACAAGGATTGGGCTGAACGGGAAGCAGTATAGATCTGATTCCATGTACCCGTTGATTGTCCCCATTCAAAACGGTCAAAGTCAGTATAGACGATCCTGGCAAAATATTGTGCCATGATATTGCCTTCACTCCAGGAACATTGTCCGATAACCTGATTGACTATATCTCTCTGCAAGCCTGTAAGGAGTAGTTCCGGAGAATTTTCAATAGATTCCGGGGCATTTGGGTTAACATTCATGTCGCCAAAATCTCCACAGCCCCATAATGCCAGTATAAATAACAATGCGATAAATATATTTTTATATTTTTTCATAGTTCGATGAATTTTAAAGATTTAAAAAGTGACATTTATGTTAAAACCAATACTTCTTGTTGTCGGCAAGCTACAGGTTTCTATTCCCGGAATTAACAGACCTGCTTTGTTGGTGAATG
>CAYVTV010000217.1:0-7127 GCA_964454295.1 uncultured Bacteroidaceae bacterium | reverse complement strand
ATGATTATAACCATAATTAATTTTTATAAATAATACAATTTTTTGATCTTTGGGTTCAATTTCAAAAGTAAAAAATATGCCTGACTTTTCGAAAATTATCTCAAAACGACTGGGGATCACTGAAGGACAGATATCCAACACCATAGCGCTGCTGGAACAGGGTGCCACGATCCCGTTTATCAGCCGCTACCGCAAGGAAATAACCGGAAGCCTTGATGAAGAACAGATCACAGCTATCCGTGATGAACTCAATAAGCTGAAGGAACTTGAAAAACGGCGTGAAACGGTGCTTAATACCATTGAGGAGCAGGGTAAGCTTACGCCCGAACTGAAGGAAAAGATTGAAAAATGTGAAACCTCAACCGAACTGGAAGACCTCTATCTTCCCTTTAAACCGAAGAAAAAAACCCGTGCAGGTATAGCCAGGGAAAAAGGACTGGAACCGCTTGCCACTCTTGTGATGGAGCAACGGATACAAATGCTCACGGAAAAGGCCGGGGAATTTCTTAACGATCAGGTTGAAACGGTGGAAGATGCCCTCCAGGGTGCAAGGGATATCATTGCCGAATGGATCAGCGAAGACCAGGAATCAAGGAACATTGTCAGGAGATTTTTCTCTTCCGGCGCGGTGATCTCCTCCCGCCTTGTTAAAGGCAAAGAGATGGAAGGAATAAAATACAGTGACTATTACGAATTCTCGGAACCCCTGAAAAAATGCCCTTCACACAGAATGCTGGCCATGCGGCGCGGGGAACAGGAAGGATTCCTGCGTATTTCCATTGATGTTGAAGAAGAAAAAGTACTGGAATCCCTCACCCGGAAATTTGTCCGGGGGAAACTGGAAGTCTCGGAACAAGTGGAAATAGCGGTGAAGGATTCCTATAAAAGACTCCTTCATCCTTCCATCGAAAACGAATTCAAAACCCTGCATAAAGAGAAAGCCGATGAGGAAGCTATCAGAGTCTTCTCTGAAAATCTGCGCCAGCTGTTGCTTTCCCCTCCACTAGGACAAAAAAACGTACTCGCTCTGGACCCCGGGTACCGTACAGGATGCAAGGTGGTGTGCCTGGACGCACAGGGAAACCTTCTTCATAACGAAACAATATTCCCCCACCCTCCTCAGAACGACAGGTCAGGCTCTGCAAAGAAAATCACCACCCTTGTCGAATCCTACAAAATTGAAGCTATTGCCATAGGCAACGGCACCGCCAGCAGGGAAACGGAACATTTTATCAAAACTCTCAGGTTCCCTGTTGACGTGAAAGTCTTTGTGGTTAGCGAAGCCGGGGCTTCCGTGTATTCTGCCTCCAAAGTGGCCCGGGATGAGTTCCCTGAATACGATGTCACCGTCCGCGGAGCAGTCTCAATAGGAAGAAGACTGATGGACCCTCTGGCCGAACTGGTGAAAATTGAACCTAAATCTATAGGGGTGGGACAATACCAGCACGATGTAGACCAGAACAAACTTAAGGACAACCTCGACCTGGTGGTGGAAAGCTGTGTGAATATGGTGGGTGTGAGCCTGAATACTGCCAGCCTGCACCTGCTTACCTATGTGTCAGGACTCGGCCCTTCCCTTGCAAAAAATATTACTGAATTCAGGAAAGAAAACGGACCATTCAAATCAAGAAATGAACTGCTTAAAGTTCCGCGTATGGGAGAGAAAGCTTTTGAACAGTGTGCCGGTTTCCTCAGGATCGAAAACGCCGCCAACCCCCTCGACAACTCGGCTGTTCACCCCGAAAGTTACCACGTGGTGAAAAAAATAGCCTCAGACCTGGATTGTAATGTCATGGAACTCATAAAATATGAGGAGATCAGGAAAAAAGTAAATATCAACCACTATGTAACCCCCACCACTGGATTGCCTACTCTGAAAGATATCATGGAAGAACTGGCCAAACCCGGTCGTGACCCGAGGACCAAAATAGAAATATTTGAATTCTCTCCGGATGTTTTCAGCATCAACGACCTGAAACCCGGTATGGAGCTCCCCGGAATCGTCACCAACATCACCAACTTCGGGGCATTTGTGGATGTAGGGGTAAAACAGGATGGACTGGTACATATTTCCAACCTTGCTGACAGGTTTGTCAAACATCCTTCGGAGGTGGTGAAACTGCATCAGAAAGTGAAGGTGAAAGTGCTGGATGTGGATGCGGCGAGGAAGAGGATACAGCTGAGTATGAAGACAAGTGACAAGTGACGGGAAGGGATCACGGAATCACGTAACCACGTAACCACGTATCCACTTTTTCACTATCTTTACCCCCAACCAACACTTAAGCCTATGATCTTACCCGAAAAGATCACCCTCCTCAACGGGAACCTGTTCTACCAGCTATTCCTGTCAGGAGCAAAGAAGATCCTTGATAATCAAAGCGATCTAAACAAAATCAACGTTTTTCCGGTACCTGATGCAGATACAGGCACTAACCTGGCATCCACCCTCAGGGCGGTCATTGATAATGTTATCCCTCACCATTCATTTAACACCACAGCAAATACCATTGCCCTGGCAGCACTGAACGGTGCCCGCGGAAATTCAGGTGTGATATTTGCCCAGTTCCTTTATGGCTTAAGCACTGAATCTGGCAGCACCGTTAATCATTCTATTGATTCCTTTGCTGAATCACTCAAACGTACTGTCAGCTACGTCTATGAAGCTGTTGCTCAACCACTGGAAGGAACCATGCTCACCGTGATAAGGGAATGGGCGGAATTTATATATTCTCAGAAAGGGAAGATAGATGACTTCGCAGGACTGTTTCATAAATCCTATGAGATTGCAGAAGATTCCCTTATTCACACTACCGAAAAGCTCTCAGCCCTGAAAATAGCAAATGTGGTGGATGCCGGGGCAAAGGGATTTGTCCTGTTCCTGGAAGGGATCATCGAAGGAATGCTCAGGAAAAATAACCACGAAGAAATTACGTTATCACTTCCGGATGTTAACAAAGAGGATTTCCACATTCATTCCCACGAACAGATCGGCTATAGGTATTGCACGGAATGCATGATCCGGAGTGAACATATCGATAAAAAACAACTCAGAGTACGCCTTGAAAAATATGGCGATTCCCTCGTTATCGCAGGCTCCGATAAGCTGGCACGTATCCATATTCATACAAATCATCCACAGGACCTGTTCTTTGAACTTAGAAATTACGGAAGCCTTTCTTCCCAGAAGGTTGATGATATGGTGAAACAGCATGAAGTGGCCACTGCCAGGAAATGGAATATTGCACTGGTAACCGATTCGGCCTGTGACCTTCCACAGGAACTGATTGACCATTACCAGATACATATGGTCCCCATCAACCTCCACTTCGGTGAAAACCAGTATCTCGACAAGGTCACCATCCGCCCGGACCAGTTCTTCCAACTGATACAGGAAAGCCGCAATTTCCCGACCACTTCCCAACCCAACGAAACCGGCTTCTTAAACCTGTATACACAACTGACAGATCATTACGACTCCATCATAGCCATACATCTGTCGGAAAAATTCAGCGGAACATACCGGAACAGCTGCAAAGCCGCAGAGCGTACAGGTAAAGAAACAGGAAAACAAATTAGTGTCATCGATTCGAGGAACGTTTCGGGAGGACTCGGCCTGGTGACATTACGCATCGCTGAAGCCATAAGCAAAGGTATGCTTCACCGGGAGATCGTGGCACGATCAGAAGAATGGATAAGAAAATGCAAAATTATGGTCAGCGTGAAAAATTTAAAATTCATGGTCAAAGGGGGAAGAGTAAGTCCCATGAAGGGTTTTATTGCCAATATTTTAAACATGAAACCCATTGTCTCTATGGATGAAAACGGGAAATCCGCGTTATTCGATAAAGCCTTCAGCCAGCCGTCGAACATGAAGAAAGTGATGAAGCATATGGGCAATTTCATTACCAGATCCAATGCATGGAATTACCTCATCCTCCATGCGGAAGGGGAAGAAACAGCAGGCTGGTTTGCGGAAAAAATGAAAGAGCTGACAGGGAAAGAACCTGTTTCAATAGTAAATATTTCTCCTGTTATCTGCCTCAGTGCAGGTATAGGCACTGTGGCTGTTGCGGCCATGACTGAATAAAAGAGCGCTTATGGCTATCCCTTACATAGCAGTTTCAGGTATAACAATTGTTGTATACATGCTTATCTTTTACCTTATTGCACAGATAGTAAAAGATAACTCCATCGTGGACATCGCATGGGGACCCGGTTTTATCTTTCTCACTCTCATTCTTGCCGTCATTACATGGCCCCCGCAGGGAGTTACCCTGATTATCCTGATAATGATCACCCTCTGGGGATCCCGGCTAAGCGTTCATATTTACCTCAGAAACAAAGGTAAAGCGGAAGATTTCAGGTACGCAGCATGGAGAAAGGAATGGGGAAAAAAGGCTGCATGGATAGCTTTCTACAAGGTATTTATGTTACAGGGACTGGTAATGCTTATCGTTGCAATCCCTGTCATTCTTGCGTTCAGCGCCGGAGCACCGGATACCGGAAAACCGGAAACCGGAGTACTGAAAACCGGAACACTGGAAATAACAGGAATGATAGTATTCTTATCCGGTTTACTCGTCGAAACGATAGCCGACTTCCAGCTTACAAAATTTAAGAGTTCTCCTTCCAACAAAGGAAAGATAATAACAACAGGCCTGTGGAAATACTCACGTCATCCCAATTATTTCGGTGAAACTGTCTTATGGTGGGGAATATTTATCACCTCGGCCGGGGTTCCCTTCGGCCTTACAGGTATTATCAGTCCCATCATTATTACCCTCCTCCTGCGTTTTGGCTCAGGCGTTCCCATGCTGGAAAAAAAATATCTCCACCGGCCCGATTTTATTGAATATGCATCCAAAACACCTGTGTTTGTGCCATTCCTGGGAAAAAAAGGACTCCCGGAGAGATGACCTGATGCCTGAGATTGTTATGACAATATGTATACCAAATTTTCTACCATATTATTTCTCCTGGTTATCCTGAATACTCTGCAAAACAGAGGACAAAGTTTCCATTCCGATACACTTTACCTCCCGGAAAAAGATGCGATGTATGATAAGTATGAAACTCCGGATGCCCTGAAAGATACAACAATCCTTTCATTCCCTGAGAAAAAAATAAAACGCAAAGAATCAAGGGAGGATAAAACCGGAAAATTTTTTAAGAACCTGGAAAATCAGGCTAATCACAAAAGATGGATAAGGGAACTGCATAATATCATCGTGGTTTCTCCAGCTAAACCCACAAGAGAGGACAGTGTGGTTACCGTAAGAACAGCGGGACGCTTTGTTCAGTACAAAGGACTGATAATAAATGAAATAAAAATTGTCAAACTCGATGTGTTCGGTGTGGATATGTATGATGATACCGCCACTCCTAAAAGCTTCATTGATCGCACTGCTAATAAACTTCACATAAAAACCCAGGATCGTGTACTACAGCGGTATATTCTATTCAGGCCGGGAGAATCTGTTGATCCTTCAGTACTGGCAGATAATGAGCGAATAATCAGGGAACTGCCATTTATTGAAGATGCCCGGATCATAGTGGAAAATATTCCGGAAAACCCTGAATCAGTCAATATAATACTGATAACCAAAGATACCTGGTCCAAAGCCTTCTTTCTGGAGGTAAAAGATATTAACTATTATAAACTCGAGTTATTTGATAAGAATATATTTGGTACCGGACTGGAAATCCAGAATAACTTCCATTGGAATCCGGAAAAAAAAGATGCGCTCGGTTATGAGGCTGTTTACAAAACCAGCAATATCCTGGGAAGTTTTATCAACAGCAGGTTTTATTATACAAACGTATTTGAAACCGAATCATACGGTTACAGGCTCGAAAGAAAATTCTTCACTCCAAACACTAAATATGCAGGTGGAACAACAGCCTGCTACCTGAACACAATAAATAACATCTGGCATCCCGATTCCGGATACTTTGAAGAGAAAATCAAAACCAATTATCTGGATCTCTGGTTAGGCCGGTCCTTTCTCCTAAATCGTGAAAATCCGGAAAGGCTTAATTTCATTGTTACCTCAGGACTAATGAAAGAAACTTTTCATGATCGCCCTGTTGTCGGAGAAAATTCGTTCTATGCTTTTCACAATAAAACAACCTGGTTAAACTCTATTGCTCTTGCCCGCCAGAGTTTCTATAAAAGCAATCTCATTTACAGCTTCGGACGGACAGAAGACATCCCAACGGGATATTTGCTTAACCTGACATTCGGACCTGAATTTGGTGAATTTGGAAATCGGTTTTACACTTCCGCTAATGTTTCCTATGCTGAATATTACGATTACCTGGGCTATATGTTTATAAGAACAGCTTTTGGCGGCTTTCACACAAAGAACGGAAATTTCGAACAGGGTTTACTTGATATGAAAATTTCTTGGATCACCAACCTGTTTATAATCGGACAATTAAAGCTCAGAAATTTTCTCAACATTTACTACCTCAACGGATATGAAAGATTCAGCGAAGAAAAGGTATACCTGAATGAACCAAACGGGATCAGAGGATTCAACCAGAAATACATCTATGGAAATCAGAAACTGGTTATGAACTTCGAATCGGTAATATTCACTCCGCTTAACGTCATTGGTTTCAGATTTGCTACTTCCGCTTTCATCGACCTGGGATTCCTCGGAGAGAAAAATTCAGCACTGATAAGGGAAAATATGTTTGCAGGCGTGGGTATGGGACTGAGAATAAGAAATGAGAGGCTTGTATTCCCGACCTTCCAGCTGAGGTTTGCGTACTACCCGAATCTTCCCGGTTTAAGAGCAGAAGATATGATCAAGTTTCTTGGGGAACCCCGCCTGAACCCGGAAAAATTCTATCCCGATGCACCGGCAGTGATGAGCTTTTAGTTTTTATAATAAGGTTCAATATGCACTCCGACATGCGTGTGCGCTCCGTATTTCTCCCTAAGTGAATTCTCAACATGGGTGGCAATCTCATGCGATTCCTCAACCGAAAGATACTTATCAACCTTTACATGCATTTCAATTGCGTAGGTATTACCGATTCTCCTGGTTTTCAGATTATGTTGTCCTTTTACTCCCTGAACCGACTCAATGATCCGTATAATATCCTCTTCAGTACTC
>CAYVTV010000216.1:0-7207 GCA_964454295.1 uncultured Bacteroidaceae bacterium | reverse complement strand
ATATTAAGTTCCAGGGCATCAGCACCTGCTTCCTGAATATTTTTTCCGAACTCCATCCATTCACTCACAGAACTACAGTTAATACTGGCAATAACCGGTATGTTAACCGCTCTTTTTGCATCTTTTATCAGGCTAATATATTCACCAAGTGAATTGCTTCTGGCATAATGTTTCACATAATCAGCGGCTTCAGGGTAATCCGTTCCTTCCAGAAGTTTCCCGGCTTCATGAGCTATTTGCTCCTCAAATAAAGATTTAAGCACAACTGCACCGGCACCAAGCCTGTCAAGATTCCTGATCTTCTCAAGGCTGTTGGTAAGTCCTGAACTACTTACAATAAAAGGATTGCGTAGCTTAAGACCAGCATAAGTTACTGATAGATTGGCCATATTGATACTTTTTATTGATTAATCCTTTCTCCAAATATAAGACTTCCTATCCTGATAATGGTAGCCCCTTCTTCTAATGCAACTTTATAATCCCCTGACATTCCCATTGATAATTCACTAAACTGTTCCTGGGGGTATAAATATTTATCCTTGAGAAAATAAAAAAATTCTGCCAGACTTCTGAACTCTTTCCTCACCTGGTCCATATTATCCGTGAATGTTGCCATCCCCATCAGTCCGCAAATTCTTATATTCCCAAATGAATGAATATCAAAGGATCCTATTGCCTCTTCAGCTTCCTTGTATGAAAAACCATATTTGGTTTCTTCCTCAGCAATATGAATCTGTAGTAAACAGTCAATAATCCGGTTATTTTTAAGTCCCTCCTGATTAATAATCTTTAACAGCTTTATATTATCTACTGAATGTATCAGACGTATGTATGGGGCAATATATTTTACTTTATTGCTTTGCAGATGCCCAATCATATGCCATTCGACGTCATCAGGCAGGCAGGGTTTTTTCGTGATGATTTCCTGTACCCTGTTCTCTCCGAAAATTTTATATCCCGCATTATATACTTCACGGATAACTTCAACAGGAATAGTCTTGGTAACAGCCACTAAAGCAACTCTTTCAGGAAGGGTTTGTAAAAATTCTCTGATATGGGTTACGGCAGAATACAAGCTTGAAATTGTTTAACAAAATCATTCAAGTGAATGAATAACGAGACCACTTCGAAGTTTAGGTTCAAACCAGGTGGTTTTTGGCGGCATTATATTACCGGTATCGGCAATTCTTATTAATTGAGCCATACTAACCGGATACAGGGCAAATGCAGCCTTCATTTCACCACTGTCAACCCTTCTTTTCAATTCTTCCAGTCCTCTTATACCTCCTACAAAATCTATACGGTTTGATTTTCTCAGATCCTTTATATTTAATAAGGGTTCCAGTATAAGTTCAGAAAGAATGGTTACATCCAGACAACCTATCGGATCTTCGTTATCAATACAACCGGTATGAGGTGTAAGAGAGTACCATACTCCATCGAGATACATGCTGAAGTTGTGGTATCTGTCAGGCTTATATGTTTCCGTTCCTTTCTCCTCAACAACAAAGCGCTTCCGTATTGCTTCCAAAAACTCCTCATTACTATAGCTATTAAGATCTGTTACAAGCCGGTTATAATCGATAATAGATAATTGACCTGCAGGAAAATGAACAGCCATGAAAAAGTTATACTCTTCATTACCGGTATGTTGCGGATTAATTGATTTTCTCCATAATCCCACGTCCGCTGCAGCGGCGGTCCGATGATGGCCGTCTGCAACATAGGTATAAGGAATATCCTCCTTAAAAAATCTTGTTATAGCGTCAACTCTTTCTCGTTCACTGATAATCCAGAAATGATGGCCAACCCCGTCATCGAGAATAAAATCATATTCAGGCTCAGCACTGACAGTCTCAAGAATAATACGATCAATCTCCGGATGATCAGGAAAAGCGAAGAAAACCGGTTCACAATTGAAATTAGTGGTCTTTATGTGATTTATTCTGTCTTCCTCTTTATCGGGGCGGGTAAGTTCATGCTTCCTTATAACACCATTTGAATAATCTTCAATGGATGCACAGGCACAAATACCGTACTGGGTTTTATTATTCATTGTCTGAGCATACACATAATAACAGTCCGGCTCATCCTGTTTAAATATACCCTCACGGATCAACCTGTCAAGATTTTCTTTTCCCCTGATATACACAGGCATAGAGTGAACGTCGATATCTCCGGGAAGGTCAACTTCAGGTTTGACTACATGAAGAAAAGAGTTCGGGTTATCTTTAACCTCCTCTCTCGCTTCATCAGAACTGAGAACATCATAAGGTCTTGAGGCTATGTATTTAACCAGACCCTTATCTGGTCTGAATCCTCTGAACGGTTTTATTATTGCCATTGGTCGTTTGTAATAGATCGATGTAGATAATTTATTTATTTACCTGGAAGGTTATATCACCGTTCTTAAAAAAGGCAATAATTTGTTTTGCAGCTGCAATGCCTGCATTATTGTTAGCTTCAGAGGTTTGTGCTCCTGCTTTCTTTGGGGTGAAGAAATAGCGACCTTCATATTTTGTAGTTATTTCATCTTTACAGTCAGGCATTACATCAGAAATATACCTGAAATCGGGTCTTTCTTCAAACATTCTCAGCAATGAAGGTTCGTGAATTATTTCTTTACGTGCCGTATTCACCAGAGTGGCACCTGCAGGCATAAGTTTTAGCAGATCATAATTAACCGATTCTCTTGTTTCCTGGCTGAGAGGTATATGCAAAGAAACGTACTGACATTTGCTGTAAAGATCCTCAGGACATTTTTCAACGGTAATTCCATCGTGTTCCATAATAACCTGATCAATGAAAGGATCGTAGGCATAATCTTTCATACCCATACCTTTAGTAATGGAGGCAACAAGTTTCCCAACATATCCATACGCGTGGATTCCAATTGATTTACCTCTGAGTTCAGTGCCTGTGGTGCCATTAAAACCATTTCTGTTAAGATATATCATCATCCCTACGGCCAATTCTGCCACAGCATTTGAATTCTGCCCCGGGGTATTCATGGCTACAATATTTTTAGCTTTTGCTTCCTTTAAATCAATGTTATCGTACCCCGCTCCTGCCCTTACCACAATTTTCAGGTTTTTTGCAGCATCTATTACTTCCCTGTCTACTATATCAGACCTGATGATCAATGCATCAACTTCCTGAACTGCTTTAAGTAAATCAGACTTATCCGTATATTTTTCAAATAACAGAAACTCATACCCTGCCTGTTTAATTACTTCTTTAATATTTTCGACAGCTGCCCGGGAAAAAGGCTTCTCTGTTGCTACCAGTATTTTTTTCATGATAGTTATATTTTTTAGGTTTTCTTTTCGAATTCTTTCATAACTTCAACTAAAGCGTTAACTCCATCCAGCGACATGGCATTATAAATAGATGCCCTGAATCCACCAACAGAGCGGTGTCCTTTCAAACCGACCATCCCTTTTGAAGAAGCAAATTCAAGGAATTCAGCTTCTTTTTCTTTATAATCATCACTCATGACAAAGGTTACATTCATAATGGAACGGTCTTCAGGTTGGCTAACCGTAGGCTTAAAAAGCTTGTTTCTTTCAATTTCACCATAGAGGATGTCAGCCTTTTCCCTGTTGATCTTATACATGGCTGTAACGCCACCCATCTGCTTATACCACTTCAGAGTCTGCAGAGCAGCATAAACAGCAATACACGGCGGAGTATTGAACATAGATTCCTTTTCAATGTGAGTTTTATAATTAAGCATGGTAGGCATTATCCTGTCAACTTTCCCTAATGTATCATTCTTTACTATTACAAAGGTAACTCCGGAAGGTGCAAGGTTTTTCTGTGCACCGCCATAGATCAGTGCATATTTGGAAACATCAACCGGCCGGCTGAAGATATCGGAGGACATATCGGCAATAAGGGGAACCCTGCAATCCATGTCTTCCTTAATTTCAGTTCCATAAATAGTGTTATTACTGGTAATATGAAAGTAATCTGCATCATCAGGCACAGTCCATCCTTTTGGCAGATATGAATACATTTGATCTTTTGAAGAAGCTACAATAACAGTATCTCCAAACATTTTTGCTTCTTTGATGGCTTTTGATGCCCACTCTCCTGTATCCAGATAGGCAGCTTTTTTAATAAAGTAATTCATCGGGACCATTGCAAATTGCAAACTTGCTCCTCCCTGCAAAAACAGTACTGAATACCCCTCTGGTATATCCAATAACTCCTTGAAAAGATCTGTTGCTTCCTGCATAATGGCCATGAATTCCTTACTCCGGTGAGATATCTCCATAATGGACAACCCTGTACCATTAAAATCCAGTACAGCGTTGGCGGTATTTTCTATCGTAAACGAAGACAGAATAGAAGGACCGGCATAAAAGTTATATTTCTTCATAATCTTAGTGTAAATTGAGTGTTATTAATAATATGGATATTTTGCTCTAAAAATAATTAATTATTAGCTATTCTTACCATCTGTTTCTCTATTGGTTGATAAAAAAGGTGATTTGTTAATTTCTTTTTAATCAAGTCAGGCTATTCCTTCAATGCAGATAAATATTTACCCTCCAGGACAGGTATAATTGCGGTTAAATCAAAAGTATGACAATAGTCAAGGACATCATCCAGACCATTCTTTTTCAGTCTGTGTCGCTGCGCTGCCTTATCAATATAACCTGTTATATCGTTCCTGGCAATGCTCCATAAATCGATTGCTGCCAGTGTGGAATCGCAAATTGTACTGAATTGATCACCCGATAAAAGATAATCTGCCATTGCCCCGGCAAATAATGTATCTTCAAGATTAAACTTGTTTTTCCATCCTGCACAAAGGATCAAAACATCCCTTCCTTCTGCAGTTGCATAATTGTTCACCGCAGTGAAATTCAGGAAGGATCCGATAATAACTTTATAGGATGGCGCAGCCAGATTGATTACCTGCGTACCATTAGTTGTACTGTATACGATACGTTCTCCTTTAACTCTCTCAGGAGTAAAATTAAACGGGCTATTCCCAAAATCAGCAAAATCTCTGACAATACCATCTCTTTCAGCAGCGACAAGGTAGCCCCGTTCCTTATATTGCCTGGCTTCTTCGAGGCTTGCCACCGGGATAATTTGCTTCACTCCATTCATAAATGCAGTGCATATCGCAGAAGATGCTCTCAATATATCAACAATAACTACAATGGCTTCCTTATTTTCAAAATATTTATAAAGAGCAGGGGAAAAACAAACCTCAATCTTTTTTTTTATCATTACTTGTTTGGCTTTTTATAGAACGGAAGTTGAATTACTTCTGCTTTCACAAAGTTATTTCTTATTTTAATCAGAATCTCAGTCCCCGGTTCACTGTGGGATATTTCCACATAGCCCATTCCGATTCCGGTTTTAGATAAGGGCGACATGGTCCCGCTGGTCACTTCGCCAATCCTTACCCGTTGTAAATCAAATATCTCATAATGCTGCCGGGGGATACCTCTGTCTGTTAATCTGAACCCTGTAAGTTTCCTCTTTAATCCTTCTTTTTTTTGTAATTCAAGAAATTCCCTGTCAATGAAATTATTTCCTTCAGTAAATTTGGTGATCCATCCCAGTCCTGCTTCCAGCGGTGAGGTATTGTCATCAATATCATTTCCATATAAACACAGTCCTGCTTCCAGACGCAGGGTGTCCCTGGCAGCCAGCCCTACCGGTTTAATTCCAAATTCTTTCCCTGCATCCATTATTTTATTCCAGATCAATGGTCCGTGCTCATTATAAAAATATAATTCAAAACCATCAGATCCGGTGTAGCCTGTTTTACTGATAATCACATCATTAACCCCTGCAAAAACATCAGTAACAAATGTAAAGCTCTTCATGACTGATAAATCCACTCTGGTCAATTTCTGCATAGTAACTGTTGAGAAAGGACCCTGAACGGCAAGTTGTGAAATTTTCCCTGATGCATTTTCAAGAACTGATTTTTCAGAATTGTTTTTCACGAGCCAGTTCCAGTCTTTATCAATATTTGATGCGTTTACAATGAGCAGATACTTTGCTTCAGAATATTCATATACAAGTAAATCATCAATAATTCCTCCATTTCCGTTAGGAAAACAGGTGTATTGCACCTTTCCCGGTGATAACCTGTTTATATCATTACTGGTTACTTTTTGCACAAAATCTTTGGCTGATTCTCCCTTTACCCATATCTCTCCCATGTGGGAAACATCAAATATACCAACCTTTTCCCTTACCGTAATATGTTCGTCATTGATTCCAGAGAATTCTACCGGCATGTTAAATCCGGCGAAAGGTATGATCTTAGCCCCCAGTGACACGTGAATGTCATAAAATACAGTATTCTTCATATAATAGTTTATTATTTTCAGTAAACAAAAGTAACATTTTTTCTACTCTGTTTGAACATAAGAGTTCGTTAAATTAAAAGAAAACGCAAAAATGCAAAGGCGCAATATGTTGATTTTAAGCAATATAAGTAAAATGTGTAAACCTTCAGGATGTATCAATATTTGATGGTTCTCACTGATTCTCGCAAATTAGCACACGGATTTTCGCAGGTTTTATGTATTTTTGAAAAAAAATCGGGTATGTCCGGAATAAAACTGGCTCTGATTATTTTAATAGTTCCTCTAATCGAATTATTCTCCCAGGAACCAGCTGCCTCTCCTTCCTGGTTAAAAGCCAATATACTGGGTGTTGAAAATCTTTCTGCTCATAAGGATACCGGAAGGATGAAAGTAGTCTCCGCAAGCCGCAGTACAAAATATGTAAGTGATCTTCCCATCACCATTTATGTTGTTACACGTGATGAGATAATCAGGAATCATTACACCACTCTTACAGATGTTTTAAAATCTCTTCCAGGGATTCGTGTCTCTATTCCCGGTTCAGGAGAATTAGGTAACAGTTACCAGGTACGCGGATTGACGGGTAATTTTTACACTAAGATTCTTCTGAATGGACTACCGGTAAAGCCTTCTGTTGTTTCGGGCATGCCACTCGGAGACCAGCTTCCTGTTCGCCAGGCCGAAAGGATCGAAATTATTTATGGTCCCGGGGCTGCAATTTATGGTGCTGATGCTGTCTCGGGAGTTATCAATATCATCACAAGGCAGGCTGAAGAAGGAACTTTCGTTCAGGGAGACATCAGCCTGGGACAAACTGATTTTAATTATATTAATTTCATGATCGGGGGAAAAGCAGGTAAAAA
>CAYVTV010000215.1:3084-7224 GCA_964454295.1 uncultured Bacteroidaceae bacterium | reverse complement strand
AGGCGGACAGAAATTTACTAATCACCATGTCCAGAGTCCCTTGAATAATATTAACGCCTCATGCCAGGTTTGTCACCGCCAGGAAACCGAACGCCTTATTGCCGATGTGTATTCCCGGCAGGATAAAATAAAGGAAAACCAGAGAAATCTTGAAATAATATTAGCCCGAGCTCATGTTGAAGCAAAAAAAGCATGGGATATGGGGGTCATGGAAAACAACATGAAGGATATTCTTACCCTGATAAGGCATGCCCAGTGGCGATGGGATTTTGCAGCTGCAGGTCACGGCAACTCCTTTCATTCACCTGTTGAAACTTTACGTGTCATATCCACCGGCATATCCAAAGCCCAGGAAGCCAGGATCAAACTGGCCAGAGTCCTTGCGCAACTCGGACATCCCGGAGAAGTTACTTATCCCGATATCTTATCCAAAGAAAAAGCTCAGGAATATATAGGTCTGAATGCAAAGGAGATGCAAAGGGAAAAGAATAGGTTCCTGGAAAAAGTTGTTCCGAAGTGGGTGGGTCGGCAGAATCAGTAGGTAAAAGGTAAAAGGTAAAAGGTAAAAGGTAAAAGGTAAAAGGCAGTGAGTTAAATGGAAAAGAGTCAGTAAAAAATGAAACCTGAAATTTGGAACCTGAAATTTGGAATCCGGGCTTCGGCAGCTTCGGCAGCTTCGGCAGCTTCGGCAGCTTCGGCAGCTTCGGCAAGCTCAGTTACCGGGCTGTAGGTTAGCAATAAGCAATCTGGAATTTGGAATCCGGAACCTGGAACCTGGAACCTGGAACCAGGAACCTGAAACCTTGAATCTTGAATCTTGAATCTTGAATCTTGAATCTTGAATCTTGAATCTGGAATTTGGAATTTGGAATCTGGAATCTGAAACCAACCTTCGCTGAAGCTTTGGTTGGCACTGTCGGGAATCTGGTCAAAGCACACTCATCCACATAACCACTCATCCACGTAACCACTTGCTTATTTCCCAACCACCAACCGGCTCTTCCTTCTCATATCCTTATCTTCCAGATTTGTGTAAGTAATATCATATTGCTTAATTGGTGCAGACTTTACGGTTATTCCCCCGATAAGTTCCTTAGCCTTTGCTAAAACCGGATCTCCGGGATCACCGAAAGGCCTGAAGTTAAAAATAAAATCTTCAACACTATAGTCGGGTGATAACCCGTTTTTGAAATCGGTGAAACCGTCCTTGTTGGCGTATTTTAATATTATCGGCATCATTGCCCATTTATGTCGGGGAGGATTGTTTGTGTCGGTAATTACCCATGAAGCGGTGTATTTCCCGTAGGTGCTTTCTCCTATCTGTACCACATTCATATAGGGTTTTAATCCTATTATAATGAGTTCGCTGGCAGAAGCGGTTTTCCATCCGGTAAGGAAATACACTTTGTTGAAATTCAGGTTATTCTCATTTGCGGGAAATTTCTCTCCCAGGTATCCGGGGTCGGTACCTGGTCGTTTGAAGTAATCATCAAGCACCTGATTATAAACATATTGCACCAGCACCTCATTACTGTTCATGACCGACCAGGGAGCTATTGCAGATGCAATGTACGCTGCAACATCAATCTCGCCACCACGGTTGTACCGAAGATCTACGATCAGTTCCGTGATCCCTTCCGTTTTAAATTCCCCGAAAATATTGTCAATATCTTCAATGTATTTATCATTTACCCCTGATGTAAAGCTGCTGTAAACAATATATCCGGTTTTACTTCCGCTTATATCAATGATATCGTGGTATATTAACGGGTTGGCCTCAATAATTTCCGCAACAAGGTAGAAGGATTCTCCTGTGGGAACTACAGTATTTCCTGAAATCATCCCTTTGGCTGCTGTAATGACCGGCTGAGTGAAAAGCTCATAATAATTGGTTAAATTCATTTGCTGATCATTGATGGTAATGATCATGTCTCCTCTTTGTACTCCGGCTTTGTCGGCAGGCGACCCGGGATAGACGTATTCAACAACAAGGACAACCTGGGTTTCCCCAAACCTTGCAAATGCAGGCGAAATTCCGGTGGATAAAGGCGTTCCTTCCAGATCAGCCATAAGTGCATCAAGATCAGGGGTAATATACGACCATTTATCCTCCTCATTATAGATCATTTTGTGGAAAAACTCTTCAGGATCAGGCTCCTGTCCCGGTTTGAGTCCTCCTGGTATCTTATCATTCCAGAAGTAAACGATTTCCATATTTTCCAGTATCCATTCATTTACTTCCCTTATTTCCTTACTTACGATATCATCATCCTTTCTTTCACAGGAAGTTGAGGAAAGCAAACCCGTCAAAACGAGCAGGTTGATCATGCTAAGGAATGGAGCTATTACTTTTATGTGCGGTTTCATTTTCAAAATATATTTAAGTAAAGTGACAAGGGACAAGGGACGAGTGACAAGGGACAAGTGACAAGTGACAAGTGACGGGTGATCCTTGAGTTGCTCCAACCCGGTTATCTTAATATATATTCTCCAACCCGATCCCGTGATCCCGTGATCCCGTGATCCCGTGATCCCGTGATCCCGTGATCCCGTAATCCCGTGATCCCGTGATCCCGTGATCCCGTAATCCCGTGATCCCGTGATCCCTCTTCCCGTCCCCTCATACACAATAAACAAAAATAAACACAAAAAGTAGAATGGGCAATCATTATTTAACATTTGTCCCCTTTGTCCCTTTATTATAAACAATTACCAGAAAAAACATATTAAAAAACATATTTTTTTTATTCAATGGGATATAAATATTGCTAATTTTCTAAACACATGAATATCAGTTACATAACAATTTGTAATTATATGCTAATATCTATATATTTTGAAAATTTTAATTGTTCTGTATCCTTTATTTAATAAGGACTTGTTTTTTATTATGTTTTTTTTTTTACATTTGAAGTCAAAGATATTTTTATTATTAACTATTTATAAACCTAAAATTTGTATCTATGAAAAGATTTGCCGTTTTACTGGCACTTTTTGCGTTTGTGGGCTTTGCTTTGCAGGCGCAGAGTGTACAGATTACAGGTAACGTGACCGGGTCGGATGATGGTCTGCCGTTGCCTGGAGTATCCGTTGTTGTTAAAGGTACAACAATTGGTACGGTAACTGATGTTTATGGTAATTACACGCTATCGGTACCGGCTTCTGCGACAACCCTGGTTTACAGCTTTGTGGGTATGAAAACACAGGA
This sequence comes from uncultured Bacteroidaceae bacterium, assembly GCA_964454295.1. Lineage (GTDB taxonomy): Bacteria > Bacteroidota > Bacteroidia > Bacteroidales > CAYVTV01. The sequence continues at coordinate 4,016 of CAYVTV010000215.1, read as the reverse complement.
AGTTGCAATTAGCGGCCAGACAGTCATTAATGTGATCCTGGATGTTGATGCCCTGAAGCTGGACGAGGTAGTGGTAACTGCCATTGGAATTTCAAGGCAACAGAAAGCACTGGGGTATTCAGTGGTGGATATTTCTGCTGATGAAGCCATTCAGCGATCGGAACCCGACCTTCTGAGAGCGTTGCAGGGAAAAATTCCCGGGGTGGAAATCCGTAGTTCCGGTGGTTCGCCTGGCTCTGCTTCACGTATAACCATAAGGGGAGCATCTTCTTTTTATGGAAATAATGAACCTTTGTTTGTTGTTGACGGGATACCTTATAGTAATACAATGGTGGAAACAACAGATATGGATCTTGGGGGTGGGGCATACGGAAGTGGTATATCCACGCTTGATCCAAATGATATTCAATCTATGTCGGTTCTGAAAGGTGCTGCTGCTGCGGCTCTTTATGGTTCAAGGGCCATGAACGGTGTGGTAGTTATCTCTACAAAATCAGGAAATGCTTCTGCTGGAAATAAAGGCATGGAAGTAACTGTCAACAGTTCAATAAACTTTGAATCACTGGCAAAATTCCCTGTATATCAAAATACATACGGGAACGGTGTGGATTTTGAATACCAGAATTCCAATGGTTCCTGGGGCGCCAGATTTGATTCAATGGATTCTATCCCTGTCTGGAATGATGCTTATAAGGAATTTGGGTTTGGAGATATGATACCTTATGTTCCTCAGCCCAATAATGTAAAGGATCTCTTCAGAACGGGATATGTATATGATAATTCAGTCAATATTAAGGGAGGTACAGAAAGGTCAGCTGTTAATTTTACTGCCTCAGCCATGAATAATGATGGTTACATTCCTCATTCTTCTTTCGACAGGTACTCAGTCAGTGCAGGTGGTTCTACTTTATTACAGAACGGGCTTAAAGTAA
>CAYVTV010000215.1:0-3074 GCA_964454295.1 uncultured Bacteroidaceae bacterium | reverse complement strand
TGTTGCCTATACCAATAGTAAACAGATTGGAGGTATCTTTGGAAATAACCAGGCCGATTCTCCGGAAGCTGCTTCCGGTTTTGCCCGTGCCCTCTGGTTAGGCCGCACATGGATAATGGATCCATACGAAACTGTAAATGGTGAGCCTATGTCTCATTCTCCAAGTCAGTACGATAATCCTCTCTGGTCTTGGAAGCATAATCAGAATATTACAGATATGGATCGTATTACAGCAAATATGCAACTTAGTTATGATGTAACAAGCTGGATGAGTTTATCCTATAAATTGGGAGCCAATACTTTTCATCAGTTCCGTAAACAGATTATTGATCTTTATTCAAGAGGTTATGAAGGACTTGGCGGAATTGTTACCGATGATTATAAGTTTACTGAACTCGAATCGAACTTTATAATTACATTAAATCATAACTTCGGAGAAAAAATTAGTGTTACAGGTTTACTGGGTAATAATATTAACCAAAGAAGCTCCGACAGAAAAGCATTTCAGGGAAAAAGCATAGTTGTCCCCGGTATTTATGATTTAAATAATACTCTTAATGTAGTTCCTTATGGGGGAGGTATTACTCAAAGGAGGCTAATTGGTGCATTCGGAGATCTTACTGTTGGATATGATAATTATCTTTTCCTGAATCTGGTTGGTCGAAATGACTGGTCATCCACTCTGCCACTTGATAATAATTCATACTTTTATCCTGCTGCCTCATTATCATTTCTTTTTACCGAAGCCTTTGAAAATATTAGAAGTGATTTTTTCAACCTGGGAAAACTTCGTTTAAGCTGGGGTAAAGTGGGTAATGATGCACCACCATATTATATTTTTGATGTATATGAACTAGACCTTCCGATTTTGGGTCAGGCATCCATGTATACACCAAACACCGGATTCTCTCCGAGTTTATCTCCTGAGTTTAAAAGTGAATTGGAAGCAGGTACTCAGTTAGTATTTTTAAACGGGAAAGTTGGTTTGGACTTTACATGGTATAACAATACTTCAACAGATCAAATCCTTGCTATTGACGTGGCTCCTTCATCCGGTTATACTGCACAGTATAGTAATGTTGGAGAACTTAATAATAAAGGGGTGGAAATTGGGTTAGATCTGAATCCTGTGAAAACTTTCTCAGGTTTTGAATGGAACATGTATTTACAATATACCCGTAACAGGTCTGAAGTAAAATCTATCTTTGGCGATGTTGAAAGAGCTACCATTGGCGCATTATTCGGTGATCCATATGTGGTTGTCGCAGTTGGAAAGCCTTATGGTGTTTTTTATGGTGATGTAAACTACAGAGATGATGAAGGGAACCTGCTTATTGATCCGGGAACAGGTCTTTTGATCCGTTCTACAGATCAGGATTATTACGGTGATCCTAATCCTGATTTTCTGACAAGTCTCAGTAATACCTTTAAGTTCAAAGGACTTGCACTCAGTGTGCTTTTCGATTATCGTAAAGGTGGAGATGTTTATTCCAATTCTATTGTTTCCCTGCTTGGACGAGGTGTTACAAAGGATACAGAGGATCGTGAAAAGAATGTGATTATCCCCGGTTATTATGGTGATCCAAATACAGGATTACCTTTGCTTGATGGTTCCGGTAACAAAATTCCCAATGTCAGCCAGGTTACTGTTAATGATCTGTATTTTGGAGAATCATTTGCCATTAACTCAGCCGGTGAATGGAATGTTTATGATGGAACAACTTACAGACTCAGAGAAGTTTCACTTGGTTATGAACTGCCAAAAAGCATCCTGCAAAGGACACCGTTTGGAGGCGTTCATATAAGTGTTACGGGGAGAAACCTGTGGTATTGGAGCCCGAACATACCAAAATATACCAATCATGATATGGATGTTAACGGTTATGGAAGTTCAAATGTTCAGGGTGTAGAATATTCTGTAGCTCCTTCAGTAAGAAGAATTGGGTTTAACTTGAGGTGTTCCTTTTAATTAACTAATTAATAAATTTTACTATTATGAAGAAAATAAAGGTCTTTTTGCTTGCCGCCTTGCTTATTGCGGTTGCAGGCTGCGAAGATTTTCTGGATATAAACAAGGATCCCAATAATCCGGCTGAACCAAATATTCAGCAGTTATTACCGGGGATCCAGCGTAATATTGCAGATATCTTATCTTATGATTTCGGATACGTCGGTTGGGTTTCTGCTGTATATACACACCAACTGACGACACGTCAACCCGAAGACGGTTATCTCCTGCAGGGTTCTGCTTATGTTGTTGGTCGTTGGTACAGATTTTATGCTGATGCCATGAAAGAAATCGAGCTTCTGATAGATATTGCTGAAGAAGTAGAGAATACTTATTATGCAGGTATAGGGAAAACACTAAAAGCTTATCTTTATAGTGTGATGGTGGATTTGTGGGGAGATATTCCATATTCTGAAGCAATTCAAAAAGGTGTAATACATCCTGTCTTTGACGATGATGCTGCAATATATGCAGATCTTATCGCTCTTCTCGAAGAGGCATATACTGATTTAGGGACAGAGTCAACTGATCCGCGTGAACCAGATGATGATGATATTATTTACAACGGAAATATCACCAATTGGAAAAAAGCAAACCGGACTATTCTGTTAAAGCTTTACACACAGATCCGAAAAACCACCTTGTATAACCAGGCGAAAGTAGATGAACTTCTCAATACACCGGCCGGACTTATAAATGAATGGTCAGAAAGTTTTATTGTACCTTACGGTACATCTACATCTCCCGATGACAGGCATCCCTGCTTTGTTTCAGAGTATGGTGGAGGTCAGATAAGTATGTATATAAGCCCGTGGTTCTACGAACTAATGAATGGTGAAAATCCTGCTATTCTCACTAATGTTGTGGATCCAAGGATCCCATATTATTTTGTAAATCAGAAAATCGGAGGTGCCGCATCTGAAAATAGTCCTGAATACAGAAATGGTGATTTTATTTCTATATATTTCGGTTCCACCGGAAAAAACAGGGATCATGCAGGTCGTGCCACCTTTACGATGGTTGGAATTTATCCTGTAGGTGGAAAATATGATAATGCTACATCGAA
>CAYVTV010000214.1:0-7232 GCA_964454295.1 uncultured Bacteroidaceae bacterium | reverse complement strand
TGAATTGGGAGCGTACTCCCGTCATGGATGTCTGGAAGCAGATCAAATCAGATTTATTATTTGCAGAAGAATATTTAACCGTAGAACCACCAAGGAGTGGATCCATTACCAAAGGAGCAGTACAACATTATTTATCAGAACTATACCTTGTCCTGGAAATGCCTGATAGTGCCTTATTCTGGGCAAATAAATGCATTAACACACCTAATTACAAATTGATTACTTCAAGGTATGGAGTGAAAAGCACTCAGCCGGGAGTTCCTTTTATGGACATGTTTTTTGATGGCAATGTAGCTCGTAATCAAGGAAACACCGAAGCACTTTGGGTAATGCCATTTGAATATGGAGTCCCTGGAGGAGGGCTTGGCGACAATATGGTTCGCTTCTTTGTGACCCGATATTATTCAATTAGAATAAGTGGGGTTGCTCCTTTTTCAACAATTGTTGGTAGAGGTGGCAGGGGAATTGGAAGGCTGGCACCTACGATATGGTCGTTAGAGAATTATGAACCTCAGGATGAAAGATTTTCTCATTTTGCAATCAGGAAATTTTATATTTTGGGAGATGCAGTTATGAATGCTCCCAATCCAGCTGACCGATTACCTCCCGGATATGCTTATGGTGATACAATTTGGCTGGATATGTCACCTGAGAACGAGATTAAACCTGGTAAGGTTGGAGTTGTAAACCATTATTGCACAAATAAGTTTGATGCAGCCCGGGCGGAAGACGTGGCGGCCAGTGATCAATTTCCTGACCGTGTTTACCTGCGCCTTGCCGAAACATATCTTTTAAAGGCAGAAGCGCAATTTCTCCTCGGCTTAAAAGATGATGCAGCAGCAACTATTAATATTATCCGGAATCGTTCCAAAGCAACACCTGTCAACGGAAGTCAGATTGATATGGATTTTATTCTTGACGAACGGTCAAGGGAGTTGCTTTTTGAAGAACAGCGCCGTTTTACTTTATTGCGAACAGGAACCTGGCTGGAGAGGACAAAAAAATATAATAAATACGGAGGTCATGCAATTACAGAAAGAGATAAGTTGTTACCCATTCCGCAACCGGTTATTGATACAAATATCACAACTATTATGCCACAGAATCCGGGGTATTAAGTTTCGCTTAAAGTTTATTAGGGGTTGTCCAAAAACTGGAAATTTATTTAACAATGCCTGCCGGCAAGGCACATAAAAGTACACCAGGGGAAATACAAAGCACACAAGATCTTTCTTCGGCCTCCGGAAGCATCGTTTTCGGGTAGCTTCAGCAGAGTAAAGTTTCCCGGGTGCCTTTGCCAGGCTTTCCGCTGAGTAACTTTAACGCTCTCAGGAAGGCTTCGGCCTTCCGCGAAAGATGCAGTGCAGAGTAGCTTGTACTATCGCACACTGTCGCTAAAGCTTTAGATTAGGCGTGTAAAGCTAAGACAACACGAGGTCTGCGTAGAGAAGAGTCCTGAGTGGTTAAAAATATTTTTTGGACAACCCTTATTCCAGAAAAGCAATTTATAATTTAGTTTTTAAACATCAAAAACCCCTGGTTGTATAATTCTAAATTGTATACTCTCCTTGCTAAAGAGTTAAATTGTTAGTTATTTGCTCATTAAATAATAATTCAAAAATTATGAAACGTAAATCATTTATAGAAAAATCTGCAGCCACAGTCTTTGGAGCCTTTTTGGTCCCCACAATTATTCCTTCAAATGTCCTGGGTAAAAATGCTCCGGGCAATAAAATTAATATTGGTCAAATAGGTGTTGGAAGAATTGCTAGAAACAGCGACCTGCCCGGTGTGATGAAACATGATATTGCACGGGTAATTGCATGTTGTGACCTGGATAAAAGAAGGTTATCGGATGGTAAAATATTGATCGAAAATTACTATAACAAGAAAACCGGAAGTAAGCATTATGTTGATGTTAAAATGTATAATGATTATAAGGAAATGCTTTTGGATCCAGAAATTGATGCAGTTATTATAAGTACACCTGATCACTGGCATGCCCAGGTGGCTATAGAAGCAGCCTTGAAAGGGAAAGATATTTATTTGCAAAAACCCAATAGTTTGACTATTGCAGAGGGGAGACTGTTAAGTGATATTATAAACAGTCAGGGAGTAATTTTACAAGTTGGGACTCAGGTTCGTTCAATTCAACAACAATACAGAAGGGCTGCTGAACTGGTCAGAAATGGAAGAATTGGCAACTTACATACTGTAAAATTGAGTTTTCCCGGAGATCCGCCAGGACCTATGGTAAATGAAATGCCTGTCCCTTCAAATTTAGATTACGATATGTGGTTGGGTTCTACTCCGGTAGTTCCTTACACAGAAATGGGTGTTCATCCCCAGGATGGATATGGACGTCCTGGTTGGCTGAGACGGGAACAATTCGGGGCCGGAATGATTACCGGATGGGGACAGCATCAGTTTGATCTGGCTAACTGGGCAATGGGCACTGAATATACAGGGCCATTATCCGTTGAAGCTCTGGCAGTATTCCCCAAATATGGTATTTGGGACGTGCATGGCGATTATATGGTAAAAATGGAATATGAGAACGATATTACAGTATACGCAAATTCCGAAACACCTGTAGTTATCCGGTTTGAAGGAACAGAAGGCTGGATCGAAGTTTACAGAGGAGATTATTCCGTTACAGACAGTGATCCTGTTTCTTCCCAAGCCAGAGAAGTATTAAATGCAAGCAATCCTAATATTCTCACATCAGAAATAAAGGATTCGGAGATACGTCTATACAAGAGCGAAGACCATCACGGAAACTGGCTTGATTGTATTAAATCAAGAAAACAACCAATTGTTCCGGCTGAAGTTGGTCATAGGGCCTGCAGTGTTTGTCTTTTAAGCCATATCGCCATGAAATTGGAAAGGAAAGTATTCTGGGACCCGGTAAAAGAAAGATTCAAAAATGATGATCTGGCAAATTCAATGCTTTCACGACCACAAAGATTTCCATATGGGACAAATTATATTCAATGGTAAATGCATTATTATGAAGGTGATAATACTAAGAACTTTACGAAAAAACATAGCTTTATCAGTAATTGCAATAACCACTTTTACTTCCTTATTTGGACAGGAAATCATCAAAGGGTTGCATTATTATGATCATTCACCGGTTTCTATAGAAATCAGCGATGGAAAGATTGTACAGGTAACACGCTTAGAAAAATTACCTGAAGGGTTTCCGAAAGTTTATATCGCTCCCGGCTTTATCGACAATCAGGTGAACGGGTTTGCCGGTGTTACATTTGCGCTTGGCAGTGGGGAGCTTACGTTAGATGGTGTAAGAAAAGCAACCGAAGAACTGTGGAAATATGGGGTAACAACTTATCTGCCTACACTAACTACTAACAGTCGGGAACTTTTTTTCAAGAACCTGTCGATACTAAAATCGGCAAAAAATAACGATTCCCTGTATGGTTCAATTGCGGGATTTCACCTCGAAGGACCCTATATCAATCCTGACGACGGCTACAGGGGCGCACACCCTAAAGAGCATGTGCGCCTGCCGGATTGGAACGAATTTATGGAACTTTACGAAGTCTCGGGGTGCAATATTTTGCAGATAACAATAGCCCCCGAGATGGAAGGGGCACTCGATTTTATTACAAAATGCCGCCAGAAAGGCATTATTGTTGCCCTGGGACATCATAATGCACCTGCCGGAATTGTTACATCGGCCGTCGATCGGGGTGCCAAAATTTCCACCCATTTGGGCAACGGAGCTGCCAATATGATCAACCGTCATTACAATCCGTTTTGGTCCCAACTGGCAGACAATCGTTTGTATATTAGTATCATCTGCGATAATTTTCACCTTTTGCCAGAAGAAATAAATGTGTTTTACAAAGTAAAAGGTGTAGATAAAACCATATTAACATCCGATGTTACAAGTTATGGGAGTTTACCCCCGGGGTATTATCAATCGGGGGATGGTGATTCAATTATAATAACGGATGAAGGAATGCTTTGGAATGTTGCCCAGGGAGGGCTTTACGGTTCGGCATCGGCTATAACCAAAGGCGTAGGTCACATAATGAGAGTCACCGGATGTTCCCTGTTCGAAGCCGTTCAAATGGCCAGTACCAACCCGGCAAAGCTTTACGGGTTAAATGACAGGGGGACGATAGAACCAGGCAAGCGTGCCGATCTGGTGCTGTTTACTCTGGAAGATTATCATATAATTATTCAAAAAACATGGGTGAAAGGCAGGTTGGTTTATGAACAAAAGAATTAAACGTGGACAAAAGAATTAAAAAGATAACCATTGCCCTTGCAGCAGTTGGTCCGGGGTTGTTTCTTATTGGCTATAATATTGGTACTGGCAGTGTAACCACTATGGCCAAAACAGGTGCCGAACATGGCATGGAACTTTTCTGGGCGCTGGTATTGTCGTGTGTTTTTACTTTTGTATTGATGGTAGCTTACGGGAAAGTTACTCTGGTTACAGGGAATACAGCATTGTTTACTATTAAGAATGAGTTCAGGTATGGACATGTACTTGCATTATATATTTTATTCGCGTTAATAATTGGCGAACTCCTTGCTTTAATGGGCTTGATGGGAATAGTTGCAGATTTGGTGCAGGAGGGTATCAGGCTTCTTTTAAATGACACAAATATTCAACAGGCCTGGATTATTCTTTTTTTTGGGATATGTTCTTTTATTCTGATTTGGTTTGGTAAGTATAAAACCTTTGAAAAGGTACTTACTTTTTTTGTCATACTGATGGGCCTTTCTTTCATCCTGGTGTTTTTTATGGTGCGCCCCAGTTTTACGGTTGTAGTAAAAGGATTGGTACCGGGAATACCGGATACGCCAGGAGCTTTTGGACTTGCAGCTGCCATTGCCGGCACAACCTGTTCTGCGGCAGTGTTTATTATGCGTAGTACTGTCGTGGCCGAGAAAGGCTGGACCATTAAAAACCTGAGAGATGAAAAAAAAGATGCCTTTGTTTCAGCCTCAATAATGTTGATTCTGAGCGGCGTGATTATGGCGGTTTCTGCAGGGACGTTGCATGTGATGGGCCTTAAGCTGGACAATACAGTAGAAATGGTACAGCTTTTTGAACCTATTGGTGGCAACGTTGCCGCCTTTATCCTGATTCTGGGCATTGTAGGTGCAGGATTATCTTCCATGTTCCCTATTTTATTGATAGCACCCTGGTTAATAGCTGATTACACAGGTAAACCAAGGAACATCCACTCCCCGCAGTCGCGTTGGTTAATTTTTATTGCTCTGCTTTTTACTTTTGGGTCAATAATTCTAAAACAGCGCCCACCGGTATTAATGGTGTTTTCTATGACACTTCAGGCTTGCATCCTGCCTGCTGTGGCTATTCCTGTTTTTTTGTTGATAAACCGAAAAAAACTGATGGGAGGAAACAGAGCCAATCTAACTGAAAATATTGGAATTATAGCCGTTATACTTTTTTCATTTTTAACAACATGGTTTGCGATAACGGAATTGAAATAAAAATAAGAAATGAAAATTACAGAATTTAATAAAGACCACCTCAGAGTAAAAATTTATGAGGAAAGTGAAGAGATTGCTGTTGCAGCAGCCGAATTTGTTTCTTTCTGGTTGGATTTTGCAATCAGCCAAATAGGACAGGCAAACCTAATTCTTGGCACAGGAGTTTCCCAGCTTTCATTCTTGAATTACTTACAAAAACAAAAGATTCATTGGGAAAAAGTTACTGTTTTCCACCTGGATGAATACAAGGGAATGCCTGAAACTCATCCGGCAAGTTTTCGCAGGTTCCTGAAGGATCGGATACTGGAAAGGGTAAAACCAAAACATGTCTATTATCTAAACGGGGATGCACCGGATGTGGATTCAGAGGTTTTGCGATATGAAAACCTGCTTAAAGAGCACCCCATAGACATTGCCTGCATTGGGATAGGAGAAAACGGACACATTGCGTTTAATGACCCGCCGGTAGCCGACTTCATGGACCCAAAATTAGTGAAAGTTGTTGAGCTTGATGAGGATTGTCGCAAGCAACAATTGGGCGAAGGCTGGTTCCCGGTCCTCGAAAACGTACCCACCCATGCCTTGTCGCTCACCATTCCGGCCATTATGGGTTGCAAAGCCATCAGTTGTCTGGTACCTGAAAAGCGTAAGTCACATGCTGTTAATAATGCACTGAACGGAGAGATATCAACTGCTTGTCCTGCTTCCATTTTAAGGAAACATCCCAATGCAGTTTTATTCCTCGATTCTAACTCGGCATCGAAATTACCTGCTTATAAGTGAAAAGGAAAACAAATAAATTTAAACAATGAAAACTATTTTTTATTTTTTAACAGGTCTGATTATCTGTCTCATCCCAAATAGTTGTCAAACTGAAAATGAAAGAGAGAATAAGGTTATTTGCAGGTTACATGTTGAAATTGATGATTTTAGCCGAGTTGAGCCGTTTGCTGCCATCTCTTTGGATGAGATAACTTTTATCCCCGATACGAATCTTGTTCTATATGAAATTGTTGAAAAAGAAAGGATTAAAACGGATATTCAATTTGAAATTTCCGGGAATAAACGTTACATGCATTGGATCTTACAGGATAATGTAAATAAGGGTGCAAAACGGCAGTATGAGTTGGTGGCTGAAAAAAATATTCCTTTATCCAATGAAATTCCTGTTAAAATTGAGTACAAAGATGGGGGATATGAATTTGTTTTTAATGGGAAGAAAGTATTAAGGTATAATTCAGAAATTGTTCAGCCACCTGAGGGAATTGAGGCTTCTTATAAACGGAGTGGGTTTATCAATCCCCTTTTTGCCCTGGATCAAACCATTCTGACAAGAGTGCCAGATTCAGGTTCTGATCATTTACATCACTATGGCCTTTGGAATGCATGGAAGAAGGTTCAGTTCAGGGGAGAAGAAATTGATTTTTTCGCCCCTCAGTTTGGTCAGGGAACGGTAAGGCATATTGGTGTAGTTTCAAAAAATGAAGGTCATGTATTCAGTAGCCTGGGAGTGTTATGTGAACATATTACATGGCCGGACACTGAGAAAGAAACATTAGCAATGTCCGATTTAATGTATATTAAGGTTTATAACAGTGATAAAGATTTGTATGTGATTGATTTAAGCTTTCAATATAATCCTGCTGAGCCTTTTTTGATTGAAGAATACCGATATGCTGGATTCAGCTTCAGGGCAACCGATTTTTGGACGAAAGATAATACAACCATATTTACTT